>DASWKK010000154.1:0-18888 GCA_036396655.1 Acidimicrobiia bacterium | reverse complement strand
AGATGACCGTCGCACCCCACCCGCGACAGGACACCGCTCCGCAGGGGGACAACCACCGGACGATCTACATGGCCCCCTCCAGGCCGAGGGGGGTTCGCCCCTCCCTCCGCTCCGCAGGGGACAACGTCATACCATCGCAGTATGGATGAACTCGGCGAGTTGGTCGTTGCTCTCGCCATCGTTGCGGGTCTTCTTGGCATCGTGTTGCCGATCCTGCCCGGTCTGCTCCTAGTCGTCGGCGCGATCTTCGTCTGGGCGCTCGTCGATGGAGGAGGGCTGGCTTGGAGCGTGGCCGTCGGCTCATTGGGCTTGAGCGTGGTGGGAACGTTCGTCAAGTACTCGATCCCCAGACGCCGGCTCAACGAGTCAGGGGTCCTGACCCGCACTCTGATACTGGCCACTGCGGTGGCCATTGTCGGGCTCTTCGTGGTCCCGGTGATTGGAGCACCGATCGGATTCGTGGGCACGGTCTATCTGACGGAACGGATGAAAGGAGACCGGGACCTCGCCTGGCCCCGCACCAAGAAGGCCATGGCGGCGGTGGCAACGTCGATCGGCATTGAGCTGGCCACCGGTTTGATCATCGCCGCCCTCTGGTTTGGCGTGATCCTGTTCACCTGAGCGCCGGTCACTCCTCAGACACGGTCGAAGCCTTGGTGGCGATCTCCTCAACCACAGCTTCGTTGGCGAGTGTGGTGACATCACCGAGCTGGCGGTTCTCCGAGATGTCCTGAAGCAGTCGACGCATGATCTTGCCCGACCTGGTCTTTGGCAGGTCGTCGGTGAACACGATCGACTTCGGTTTGGCGATCGGGCCGAGGGTGTGGGCGACATGGTCTCGCAACTCGTCGAGGAGATCCTGGTCGCCGACCACGTCTATGCGCAGCGTGACGAAGGCGGCGATGGCCTGCCCAGTCAGGTCGTCCTTGCGACCGACCACCGCTGCCTCGGCCACGGCGACATGGGAGACCAGAGCGGACTCCACCTCGGTGGTCGAAATGTTGTGACCGGAGATCAACATGATGTCGTCCACCCGGCCCAACAGCCAGAAGTAGCCCTCCTCGTCGCGTTTGGCCCCGTCACCAGGGAAGTAACGACCCGGGAATCGGGACCAATAGGTGTCGGCATAGCGTTGGTCGTCGCCGTAGATGGTCCGGGCCATCGCCGGCCACGGGCGGGTGATCACCAGATAGCCCCCGCCACCGAGCGGCACGGACTTTCCCTCCTCGTCGACGACGTCGGCAGAGATGCCGGGAAAGGGGATCGTGGCCGAACCGGGCTTGGTTGCGACGATGCCGGGAAGCGGTGTGATCATGATCGCCCCGGTCTCGGTCTGCCACCAGGTGTCGACAACGGGGCAGAGGCCGCCACCGATCGTCTGGCTGTACCAGATCCACGCCTCGGGGTTGATCGGTTCCCCCACCGTGCCGATGAGACGCAGCGAGGAGAGGTCGTGCTTGACCACATGCTGATCGCCCCACTTCATGAACGTTCTGATGGCGGTGGGCGCGGTGTAGAAGATGGTGACCCTGTAGTCCTCGATGATCTTCCACAGTCGATCGAAGTCGGGGAAGTTGGGCGCCCCTTCGTACATGACGCCGGTGGTTCGGTTGGCCAAGGGCCCGTAGACGATGTAGCTGTGCCCGGTGACCCACCCGATGTCGGCGCCACACCAGTAGATGTCGCTGTCGGGCTTGATGTCGAACACGTAATGATGGGTGGCCATGATGCCGGCCAGGTAGCCACCCTGGGTGTGGACGATGCCTTTTGGCTTGCCCGTGGTGCCCGAGGTGTAGAGGATGTAGAGAGGATCCTCAGCGTTGAGGTTGACCGGTTCGCAGTCGTCGGGCTGACCCGCGATCAGATCGTGCCACCAGATGTCGCGATCCTCGGTCATGTCGACCCCGTGCTCGGTTCGCTTCAAGACGACCACGTGCTCCACCCCGGACGCCGAGCTGAGGGCAATGTCACAATTCTCCTTGAGCGGCACCACGTTGCCCCCGCGCCAGGCTCCATCCTGGGTGATGACCACCCTTGCCTCGGCGTCGACGATCCGGCTGGACAGAGCATCCGAGGAAAAGCCACCAAACACCACCGAGTGCACCAGGCCAAGACGAGCACAGGCGAGCATGGCGATGGGGAGCTCAGGGACCATGCCCATGTATATGGCCACCCGGTCGCCCTTCTCCAGACCGAGGCCCTTCAACCCGTTGGCGAACATGCACACCTCGGCGTGGAGCTCGCGGAAGGTGAGGCTCAGAGTGTCGCCGGGCTCACCGACCCAGTAGTAGGCAACCTGATCGCCATGCCGCTCCAGGTGCCGGTCGAGGCAGTTGTATGAGAGATTGAGCTCTCCGTCGGCAAACCACTTGAAGAAGGGAGGAGTTGAGTCGTCGAGGACCTCTGTCGGAGCCTTATGCCAGCTGATCCGGCTCAATGCTTGCTCCTGCCAGAAAGCCAGGTAGTCGGCATCGGCAGCTTCGTGGATGCCCGGCTGGGCGTTGGCCTGGGCGGCGAATTCGGCTGAAGGATCGAACTTGCGATCCTCCGAGAGCAGGTTCTCCAGGGCCTCTGACATCTGTCTCTAGTCCTCCTCGTCGGTTTCGGGGGCGGAAGCTACCAGCGGACGGCGGGCTCGCCACCAGGTGATGACACCGGTGAGGGCGGCAACCCCCATCAGCACGTCCCCGGCCGTGGAATAGAAGGTGGTGCTCGTTCTGCCCGATACGGCCCCGTAGACGATCTCCTGGGTCCCCAATCCGGACACATCGCCCACGGACCCACCGGCATCGATCACCGTCGACTTCCCGGTGACCGCGGCATGTATGACATCGAGCCCCATTTCCGCGGCCCGCATTCGGGTCATCCCGATGAACTGATCCGATCCGGCCGTGGTGCCATAGGACCCCTCGTTGGTCAGGACGGCGAGGACACTGGCACCGGCCTCGACTTGTGCCCTCATGTACCGGGAGAAGCCCCCTTCGAACGAGATGACCGAGCCGAGACGGATCCCCTCCCCCAGGTCGAACACCACCGGCCCGTCGCCGGGGACCATGTCCCGGGGCACCTGGTCGAGGTCGGGGATCCAATCGAAAAGGGGTCGGAGTGGGATGTACTCCCCGAACGGGACCGGGTGCTGCTTCTGGTACTCGCCGACGATCGCACCATGAGGGTCGAAGAGGACGTTGACGTTGACCCAATGGGTCTGGTTCAAGGGTCGATCACTGCCCACCAGGAACCAGGCTCCGATGCGACGCGCCTCGGCGGCTATCGCCTCCCCGATCTCCGGGTTCTGCACCGGGTCGGCATTCGAGGAACCGGTCGACCCCTCCGACCAGATCACCAGGAAGACCGAACCGGGCTGGATGGTGCGGGTCAACGCGAGGTGTTGCTGGAAGGTGCGGAGCCGCTCATCCGGGGCGCAGTGCTCGAAAGGACAAGGCGTCGACCCCTGGACTATTGCGACCAACTGGCCGGCGAGCAGGTCGTCCTCGGAGTTCAGCCACGGAAGCAATGAGGCCACGGCTAGGACCGGCACCGGAACCAGCAGCCACCAATTGCGGGGGGCGCGGGCGACGGCCACGATGGCCGCTGCCGCGGCGACTACCAACACGGTGACACCGGTTGTCCCGTGGACTGCCGCCAGATCCCGGGCCCACCACTGATCGGACAGGGCGTACCCGGCGGCGCCCCATTCGAGCCCATTGAAGGGGAGCCGGTACCGGATCAGCTCCATCAGCGCCCACCCGCCGACGGCGAGAAGGAACCAGGTGGCGGGGCTCTCATCGCGGTGCGCGGCCAGCCACTGCCCATAAGACACGATGAATGCCGCCTGAACCACCACCAGGGGAATCACCGCGATCAGCCCCAACTCGGAGATCCACCAAATCACCCCTGCGAAGAAGACAAGCCCGTAAATGGCGCCGAGGATCAGGCCATGGCTCCGGCTGGTGGCGTTGCGCAACCCGGCGAGAAACAAGGTCATCCCGGGCAGAATCAGCCATCCCGGCCCGAACCGGGGGAAAGCCAGAGCCGAGATCACGGCCCCGGCGAGGACCAGGAGAGCACCCAACACCGGCGGGAGGGTATGCAGGACCGCTCCGTTTCTGCACTCAGCCGGCCCGGGTGCCGCCCGCCGCACCGGGAACCTCACCAACGGCCCGTATCCTGGTCACCATGTGGGAAGGTGATGTTTGGGTTGCAGTGCGCGCGGCGCGGGCCGGGGCCGAGATCGTGCGCCGCGGTTTCCTCGAGGAGTTCACGACCGAGATGAAGGGGGCGGTGGACCCGGTGACCGCGGTCGACCGGGAATCTGAAGAGGCGGTGAAGGCGGTCATCGCATCCTATTTTCCCGACGACGCCATACTCGCCGAGGAGGGGGGAGGTGCCGACTGGCGTGGCCATCGGGTTTGGATCGTGGACCCACTCGACGGGACGGTCAATTTCGTGAACCGCATCCCCCAGGTGGCGGTATCGGTGGCACTGTGGAGTGACGGCAAGCCGCTGGTCGGTGTTGTCGTCGATGTGGCTCGGGATGAGGAGTTCGTGGCGGCACTGGGCGAGGGTGCGAGCTGCAACGGCCAGCCGATCAGGGTCTCCGACACGTCGACGCTCGAGGACTGCTTGTTGGTCACCGGATTCCCCTATGACCGCCAGCAGCATGCCCGCGCCTATCTCGACGTCATGGAGCAAGTGATGACCCGGACCCGCGGCACCCGCCGAATGGGCGCCGCAGCCCTCGACATGGCCTGGGTGGCCTGCGGCCGATTCGATGGCTATTGGGAGCACGGTGGGCCGGCCGGCGTCAAACCCTGGGATGCCGCCGCCGCCATCCTTCTGGTCACGGAAGCTGGCGGAGTGGCCACCGACGGCATGGGCTCGGAGCACGACCTCGAACCATCGGCTTTCGTGGTCACCAATGGCAAAATCCATGAAGAGCTCCGTCAGATCATCGAGGACTACATGCCCCAACATCTGCGCTGATGTTCCACGATCACCATATCCACCCCCTTGGTTACGCCACCCTGGTCAACGGCCTGGAGCTGATGGACGCACCAGACCTGGCCGAGGTATGGCGTCGGGTGGCTGCCAGGTCGGAGCAGATCGAGGGACCCATCATCGGCCAAAGACTCAACGACGAGGGAATTGCCGAGAAGAGACTCCCGACACGGCGGGAGATCGACGACGCAGTCGGCGATCGCCCGGTGCTTCTCTATCGCTATTGCGGGCATATCGCGGTGGCGAACAGTCGTGCTCTCGACCTGGCCGGAGTCGATTCCGTCACCGCGGACCCAACCGGTGGCTCGATCGACCGGGACGCGTCCGGCACTCCGACCGGGGTGCTGCGCGAGACCGGGATCACCCTGGTGTCACGGGCTCTGGCCCAACACGTCCCGCCCCCCTCCGACGCTGAGATCCTGCGCGCGTTGAACCATCTCCCTGCACTGGGCCTTGGCTCGATCACAGGGATCATCTCCGTCGGTGAGCCCATTTGGTGCGGCACGCCCGGGGAGCTGGACACGCTGTGTCGGCTGGCGCCCGGTCTGCCTCTCGACATCGACGTGCTGGTCATCGCCGCCAATCCGGCCGAGCTCGCCGATGCGGCTGAGCAGATTCGCCAAAGCGAGGGCCGGCTTCGCTTCCTGGGTTGGAAGGACTTCGCCGATGGCAGCTTCGGTGGTCACACCGCGGCCATGCACGAGCCGTACACCGATCGACCCGACACCCGCGGCACCGATCGCCTCGACCCGGAGCACGCCAGGACCATGGCTCGCACCGCCATCATGTTGGGCGGCTCTGTCGCGATCCATGCCATAGGTGATCGGGCCAATGACTCCGTGCTGAGCCTGTTCGCAGACTTGATCGGGATGGGGGCCGAGCCGGCCCGGCTCCGGGTGGAGCACGCCTCGCTGCTCACCGAGCCAGCCATCGAAGAGATGGCGCGTCTGGGAGTCACGGCTTCGGTGCAACCGGCTTTTCTCGCCTCGGAGGCCTCATGGCTGGTGAAGAGGCTGGGCGAGGGGCGGATCGACCGGGTCTACCCGTTCCGCTCGCTGCTGGAAGCAGGCGTGCCGCTTCTCGGGGGAAGTGACTCGCCGGTGGAAATGCCCGACCCGGTCGTGGGCATCAAGGCAGCGGTGGACCGTCACGGGATAAGCCCCAGCGAGTCGATCAGCGAGGACCGGGCAAAGGCCCTTTTTGCCCCTCCCACACGGCCCTGACCAACCAGTCCGGCTGTCAGTCGCGCAGGACCTCGGCCAGGGCCCGATACTCGTCGACGGTGTTGTAAAGGTGGGCGGAGACCCGGAGCAGTTGACGGGGCCACGCGGGCCAATTCATGACCAGTGTGGCGAAGTCGCGGTCGATCAAATCCGACATCAGCGGTGACAGGTCGCCGCCCGGGTCAGACCCCTCTCCGTCTGGCAACCGGATCGCGGCCATGGTGCCGATCATCTCGTCCGGGGCGGGGAGCTCGGTCCCCAAAGCATCGGCGATGACCCGACGACCCTCGAGCACCAGCTCGTGATTGCGCTTCATCACTGCGTCCCAACCACCGGCCTCGAGACCACCGACCAGACGCAGCACGTCCGGGACCACTGCCCACGCGCTGAAGTCGTCGGTCCCCAGCCAGTCGAACAGGAGCCGATAGCGATCCCCCGCCTCGGCCGCCGGTGCGTTGTGGCCGTGAGAGATCACGGTGGGAACCGTCATCTCCAGACGATCGGACCGGCTATGCAGGAATGCTGCGCCCTTGGGGGCGCAGACCCATTTGTGGAGGTTCCCCGTGTACCACGACGCTCCCAATCGGTTGAGATCGATGCCCACCTGGCCGGGGCCATGTGCGCCGTCGACCAACACCGGGACGTCGGGCTCGAGGGTCGCCACGATTTCCTCGATCGGATAGACCAGCGCGGTGGGTGAGGTGACATGGTCGATCACTGCCAGCCTGGTTCGCCCGGTCACCCGATCCATTACCGCTTCGGTCACAACCTGAGCCGAGGCCAGTGGGAATGGAACTGTGGCCACCACCACCTCGGCTCCGGTGCGAAGTGCGGTGAACTCGAGAATCTGTCGGATCGCGTTGTAGTCGTGTGCAGTCGTGAGCATTTGGTCTCGGGGCCCGATCGTCGGCTCCATAGATCGAAGAACCGAGGCGACACCCGAGGTGGCATTCCTCACCGGGACTATTTCGGCCGGGTCGGCGCCGACGAAGCCGGCCACCTCATCCCGTGACTTGTCGACGGCCGTCTGCAGCTCCCGGAAGACGAATCTGGTCGGGTTCGCTTCGAGGCGCGACCGCCACGCTGTCTGAAGCTCGAGCACCTCGTCGAGCACTGCTCCGAACGACCCGTGGTTGAGGTGTCTGGTTCCTGGCTCGAGTGCCCACATGGGCTGGATACTACGGGGCGGCGCCGGGCCACCAAGCCGGTGCAGGAGTGGGATATGACGAGCCCGCTATTGGCTGTTTCGCAATCCGCCACTGCGGCTACCGTGCCCTCACCGAGCAAGGTGAGTATTGGATGACACAGCTGGACTTTGGGTTTTCGACGGTCAGCGCGGACAAGGTGGAGCAGGGTGTGGACTCCGGCTTGGCCGAGGCGCAGCGGATCCTCGAGGACGTGGTTGCACCGAAGGAAGAGCGCAACTTCGAGAACACCCTGCTACCGCTCGACCTCATCAGCGACATCCTGGCGAAGGCCACGACCCGCTACGTGTTCATGGGCTATGTGCACCCGGACAAGGAGGTGCGGTCGGCGGCCAAGGCTGCCGAGGAGAAGATGGGCAACTTCGGGGTGGAGATGGTGTTCCGGGACGACCTCAACGCGGCAGTGCAGGAATATGCCGCCACCGACGAAGCGAAGCGGCTCGAAGGCGAGCGGGCTCGTTTCCTCGAGTTCCTGCTGCGTGACCTCCGCCAGGCCGGTCACGACCTATCACCAGAAGCCCGTGCCCGGGTCAAGGACATGACCCAACGTTTGGTGGAGTTGGGGGTTCGCTTTCAGGAGAACATCGACGAGTGGGATGACCACATTCTGGTTACCGGCGACGACCTCGAAGGGCTCCCGCCCGCCTACACCGAGTCTCTGGAGACCGACGAGGAGACCGGCAAGATGAAGGTGACCCTGGCCTACCCCCACATGATCCCCTTCGTAGAGAACGCCAAACGCCGTGACCTCCGGGAGTTGCTCTCGTTCAAGTTCAACACACAGGCTGTCGAGGCCAATCGGAAGATCCTCGAAGAGGCGATCGAGCTGAGACACCAGATCGCCCAGGAGTTCGGGGTGCCCGGCTGGGCCCACCACCGTCTCGAGGAGAGAATGGCCAAGGACCCCGAACGGGTGTCAGCCTTCTACGACGACCTGGTCCCACCTCTCACCCGGCAAGGCGTGGTCGACATCGCGGCTATGGCCCGGCTTCTCCAAGCCGACACCGGTGACGAACAGATCCAAGCCTGGGATTGGCGCTATTACGACACCCAACAGCGCCGAACCGACTTCGGTGTGGACCCATTCGAGGTAGCGGAGTACTTCCCTCTCGACGCGGTGCTCGGTGGCATGTTCGACTTGGTTCAAGAGACCTTCGGACTCGAGTTTCGCGAGGTGGTCGACCCTGAGACCTGGCATCCCGATGTGCGTCTCTTCGCCATTCACGATGCCGGAAGCGGCGAGCAATTGGCCAACTTCTATCTCGATCTGTTCCCGCGGGAAGGCAAGTTCGCGCACGCCGCCGAGTTCCCGATGATCCTCAGCCGTCGGCTCGAGGACGGTTCATACCAGAACCCGGTTTGTGCGATGGTGGCCAACTTCACCAAGCCGACGGCTTCGGCCCCGTCTTTGCTCCAACACGGAGAGGTGGAGACACTGTTCCACGAGTTCGGCCATGTTCTGCATCAGAACCTGGGACGCACCGAGTTGGCGAGGTTTGCCGGCACCAACGTGGAGCAGGACTTCGTCGAGGCTCCAAGTCAGATCATGCAGCACTGGGTCTGGCGTGCCGACGTGCTTCGCCGCTTCGCACGACACCACAAGACCGGAGAGCCGATTCCCGACCAGCTCGTCGAGCAGCTGGTGGCGGCTCGTCAGCTGAACGTGGCGATCCATCAACTGCGACAGCTCCAGTACGGGTGGTTGGACCAGGAGATCCACGGCACGGCCAGCGAGGTCGACCTCGACCACGTTCTCCGTCAAGGTTCGCGCCTGGGTCTCATGCCGTTCCACGAGGGAACATTCGCACTGGCCTCCTTTGGCCATCTGATGGGTGGTTACGACGCCGCCTACTACGGATACATGTGGTCGGAGGTGTATGGCGACGACATGTTCTCCCGTTTCGAGGAACAGGGAGTGAACAACCCGGAAGTCGGAATGGCGTACCGCCGTGAAGTGTTGGAGAAGGGTGGATCGGTGGATGCCGATGAGATGCTCTCCAGGTTCTTGGGCCGCCAGCCCCAGAACACGGCATTCCTCAGGAAACTCGGGATCGAGTGATCCTCATGTTTTGGCGCTCACGACCGAAGACATGAACATGCCCATCGTTTCGATTGGCAGTTCGCGACGGTTGAGCATCTAAACTGGTGATCACGGGAACCGAGCGTGCGTTCCCGACGTCTCAATCCGGTGAGCGGCGATCGTTTATTGTCGATTTATCGGTCGGACCGCACAGTAGGAGTGCGAACAGGGGGGTCGAGGACGACCCGGTCCCAGGAACCAGACGGGGCACCCAGAGGTTTTCAGCTAACAGGCCCAGGTCAAGGAGGGCCCAAATGACAGACATAGTCAAGGGAGCAGCCATCAAGGGCATGACACGACCTTCGAGACGATTCAACGAAGGCCGGGTATGCGCCAAGAGCGGGTGCTCGACCAAGCTTTCCCAGTACAACAAGGCGGAGTACTGCCACGCCCATGCTCCCGTCCGCTTCCCCAGGGTGCGGGGCAAGATCATGGATGGGCAGGACGCCTGAAGAATCTGGCCGGGACAGGTCCTCTCCCCCTCCCCGTCCCAAGCCAGAACCGAGAGCCCCGGTCACAAGCCGGGGCTCTCACTTTGTTCACGTTTAGTTCACGTTGGGTTGCCTTCCAACATGTGGCGGGAATACTGGGATCAGATGGGGCGTAGACTCAGATGACATGAGAGAGGTCCTGCTTCAAGCACCCGAGATCCACTGCGACCACTGCAAGATGAGCATCGAAGACGCGGTTGGGTCGCTAGACGGGGTCGGGTCGGTTGATGTGGCCATCGCCGACGCAACAGTACGTGTCGACTTCGACGAGTCGCAGCTCGATTTGGGCACTATCAAGAAGGCCATAGAGGAGCAGGGTTACGCCGTCTTCGGCTGACCCCCGCGGCTCCCAAACCATCCTGTTCGACGTTGATGGGATGACCTGCGCAACATGCGCGGTGAGGATCGAACGGGTGCTTGGCCGCCAGGATGGGGTAGAGGCGGCCAATGTCAATCTGGCCGGCGCCTCGGCGATGGTTCGGGTCGGAGACGGCATCGATGTCGAAGCCCTC
Source organism: Acidimicrobiia bacterium (assembly GCA_036396655.1). GTDB lineage: Bacteria > Actinomycetota > Acidimicrobiia > Spongiisociales > ZC4RG35 > JARDZU01. Next base: position 8,379 of record DASWKK010000154.1, on the reverse strand, counting down.
CGGGCCGCCGTCGGCAAGCTCGGCTACGCGATTGCGCCGCACACGGCTGACGACCAGCCACGCGACATGGTCGAGCATTACCACGACGACGCGAGGGTTCAGTGGCGCAGGTTCTGGATCGCCGCAGCCCTCACCCTGCCGGCAACGGCTCTGGCCATGTTGGGTCCCGACGCGCTTTGGAATCGGGTGGTGCAGGGGCTCCTGGTGACCCCGGTGGTCATCTGGGTTGGCTGGCAATTCCACCGTGTGGCCGCCAGACAGACCCGTCACCTCAGCGCCAACATGGACACTCTCATCTCGCTTGGATCACTTTCGGCCTACCTGTACTCGATCTGGGCACTGTTAAGCGATGAGCCCGTCTTCTTCGAGACTGCCGGTGTGATCGTCGCATTGATCACGCTCGGCCGCGCCTTCGAGGCCAGGGCCAAGGGACGCGCCTCCCAGGCGGTCCATCGTCTCTTGGAATTGGGAGCGAAGGAAGCTCGGGTGATCGTCGACGGCGAGCAGCGAATGCTCCCTGCTGACCGCGTCATCCCCGGTGACCTGATCGTGGTATTGCCTGGGGAGAAGATCCCCACCGATGGTGTCATTGACTCGGGTAGCTCCTCGGTGGACGAATCGATGCTCACCGGCGAGTCGCTTCCCGTCGACAAGCAATCAGGTGACATCGTCTACGGCGCAACGGTCAACCAGACAGGGCTGCTCACCGTCAGGGCGACGGCAGTGGGCGCGGACACGGCCCTGGCCGGGATCGTGCAGATGGTCGAGGAAGCCCAAGGTTCGAAGGCGCCGATCCAACGGCTGGCCGACCGGGTCTCGTCGGTGTTCGTGCCGATCGTGATCCTGATCGCAATCGGGACCATCGTGACCTGGCTCGCGCTGGGCAACGAGTTCTTCGACTCGTTCCGGGCCGGGGTCGCAGTGCTGATCATCGCTTGCCCGTGCGCGCTGGGATTGGCCACTCCCACCGCGATCATGGTGGGCAGCGGTCGGGGCGCTGAACTTGGCATCCTCTTCAAGCGTGCCGAGGTATTCGAGCAGGCGGGTGTGGTCGACACCGTCGTCTTCGACAAGACCGGCACCTTGACCACAGGGGTCATGACCCTCACCGACGCCATCACCGACTCCGGGAGCGACGAGTTCATCCGCCTCGTGGCTTCGCTCGAAGCTGCATCGGGGCACCCAATTGGGAAAGCGGTGGCCCTCGGAGCCGACGAACGTGAGATCGATCTCGTCCAACCGGACCGGGTAGAGAGTCTCGCCGGTTTCGGTGTTGTGGGGTCGGTAGAGGGTCGTGAGATGGCCGTGGGTAAGGCCAAGCTGCTCGCCGACAACGGCATTGTGGTCGCCGACCATTGGCTGGTGGAGCTGGCTCGCCTCGAGGAGGAAGGGAAGACGGCCTTCCTCGCCGGTTGGGATGGCGAAGCCCGGGGTGTGATAGCGGTCGCAGACAGCATCAGGGAGGGGGCCGGCGCAGCCGTCACCCGCTTGAAGCTGAGAGGGATCACCACGGCAATGATCACCGGTGACAACCATCGCACTGCAGCCAGGATCGCCGAGCAAGTCGGCATCGACGAGATCCACGCCGAAGTCCTTCCCGGGGAGAAGGCCGCCGCCGTGTCACGACTCCGTGCTCAGGGCAGGGCTGTCGTGTTCGTAGGTGACGGGATCAACGACGCCCCGGCTCTCACCGAAGCCGACCTGGGCATTGCGATGGGATCGGGCACCGGGGTGGCGGTGGAGGCGGGAGATGTGGTTCTCCTCAACAGCGACCCGCTCTTGGTCCCGTCGAGCATCGATCTCGCCGGGGCGACGCTGCGCACCATTCGACAGAATCTGTTCTGGGCTTTCGGCTACAACACCGCAGCCATTCCGATTGCGGCTTTGGGACTCCTCAACCCGATGATCGCCGCCGGCGCGATGGCGTTTTCTTCGGTGTCGGTGGTGCTGAATGCGCTGAGACTCCGGCGCTTCACACCGTGATCGGCACGACCTCTACCTTGGCGCAGCGAGTAGGTTGAAAGTCATGGCCTCGCTGCAATGGCTTGACAGACCGACGTTGCAGAACCCGGTCGCCCTCATCGCCTTCGAGGGTTGGGGAGATGCCGGAGAGTCTGCGAGTCAGGCCGCTGCCGAATTCCTGGACAAGCTCGATGCGGAGATGTTCGCGATCATCGACCCTGACGACCACTTCGACTTTCAGGTTCGTCGCCCGATAGTGGAGCTGGACGCCACCGGGATTCGGTCCATTTCCTGGCCTCGCAACGAGCTGTACGCGGTCCGTGGCTCCGAGCGTGACCTGGTCGTCCTCCTGGGCGAGGAGCCGCACTATCGATGGAAGTCGTTCACCAACGACGTGGTCGATGTGATGAAGGTCATGGGAGTGAGCCGTTCGGTGACCATGGGCGCATTCATCGGCCAGGTGGCTCACACCCTCCCCGTCCCTTTGGTCGGCTCGGCAAATCGTCCCGACGATCTGACCATCCACGGTCTGCTCCCTTCGGGTTATGAAGGCCCGACCGGGATCCTCGGTGTCCTCAACCATGCTCTGGGAAATGCCGGGATCGACGTGATCTCGGTGTGGGCCGCGGTGCCCCACTACCTATCCAACCAGGAATATCCGCCCGCCACCGAGGCGCTGGCGGTCAAAGCCTCGGAGTTGTGCGGGATTTCGATCGACATCGGTGAGCTCGCCAGCGCCTCGAGGCAGTTTCTTTCGACGGTCGACGCCGCCATCGAGGGCAATACCGAGTTGGAGGAATACGTGGAGCGCCTGGAGCAGGAGGCAGACGACGATCGCGGGGACCGCTTGGTCGACGAGATCGAGAAGTTCCTCCGGGGCCACTAGGAAGCCCCGTTGAAAGTCGTCGCCTATTTCCACCTGCTCGGTGCCGCGGTCTGGGTGGGAGGGCTCATCCTGCTGGCGGCCACGATGCCAGCCGTCCGCAACGTGACCGACGATCGCCGGGTGATCGGCGCCATCGCCCGTAGGTTCGCCGCTTTGTCCTGGATCGCCCTGGCGGTTCTGGTGGCGACCGGTTTGATCCAGGCCACCGAATACGGATGGACGGGATTGTTGATGGTCAAGGTCTCTCTGGTCCTGGCCGCGTTGATCCTCATCATCTGGCACACGTTGGGGGCGCGAACCCAGCTGCCGGCGATCAGAGGAATGATCCAAGGATCGATCTTGATCCTGGGCCTGGTCATCCTGGGCCTGGCCGTGGCCCTGTGACGGCCTAGGTCATGTGAAAGGACCGGCAGCTGCCGGTCCTTCACGAAGTCACTTCCGCTTGTGGCGATTCGCCTTCAGACGTTTGCGGTACTTGTGCTTCGACATCTTCTTGCGACGCTTCTTGACCAACGATCCCATGCAAAAACCTCAAATCCGTGGTGGGAGAGGTCAATTGTCGTGCCGATCGTGAGCTAAATCAAACCGGGTCGCGGGTCAGGAAGCGATCGGCTCGACCGACTCGGCGATGCGAAGCGTCTCCTCGAGCCCAACCGCGGTTTCTATGCGGTGGGTGACATCATCGCTCTCCCACATGAGCACATTCCCGGCCAGTCTCAGAGTCTCCTCGATCCGACGCCCCGATTCATCCTCGCGGGAGATGACATGGACACCCTCGATCCACAAACCACTCGCGCCGGCTACCTCGACGGCGACCACGGTGGTCTCCGATCCCACTCCTTTGACGAACCTGTCGCCACCACTCTCGGACGGGAATTGGGTGTAGAGAAGACCGACACCGGTATCGCCGGCCGCTGGCAGGCTCTCTCCACCCTCCCACACCATGTTCACTTGACCTTCGGAGAGGTAGACCGCGTCCGGTTCGCCTGCGAGGGCCGGCACCGAGACGGCGAAGCCAGCCGATTCGACCACCTCACCAATCGCCACCTCCCGGCCTAGGTCGAGGCCGGCCCCAACCGCTTCCTCCAACTCCGGCCGCAGCTCGATCTGGATCCCGGCCACCCCGAGGAGGTCGGCCACGGCCTCACGGGCCTGTGGTGAGAGGACGAGCAACGCCGCTACCAGAACAACCAGCGTGGCCGTGACCGGGATCCACCGACGTCGCCGAGGGGGCTTCGGTTGGGGATCGGCCAACCGCCCCGGTACGCGATCTAGGACCGGCGCCTGCGGCCATTCGATGTGATCGGCCAGGTCGACAAGAAGAGTCTCCACGGTTCGGCGAGGACTATTCAAATTCCAGCCCTTCGATGACACCTGCCAACGCCTGCTCGAGACGGGTCAGGGCGCGGGCGGTCCGAGACTTCACCGTCCCCGCGGGAATCCCAAGAGCGGCGGCGGTCTCGGCCTCCGATAGACCGAGCAGATAGCGATGGGCCACGACCTGGCGATAACGAGCGGGCAGCTCGTTCACTGCGTCGAGGACCGCCTGACGATCGGCTCCGATGATGACCGTCGTCTCGGGAGATGGGGCCGCACCCCCCGAGACGGGGTCATTGGCCAGACGCAGGCTGAGCCGCTCCTGGCATCCATGACGACGTCGCTGGTTCAAGGCTTCGTTGCGGACGATGCGCAACAACCATGGACGGAATGGGCTGTCCTGTCGGAATCGGTTCAGGGCGTGATAGGCCTTCACGAATGCCTCCTGGGCGACGTCGTCGGCTGCGTCCCGGTCACCGACGACGAGAAAGGCAACCCGCACTGCGATCTGCTGGTGGATACGTACCAACTCTTCGAACGCCTCGACGTCGCCACGCTTCGCTTTCCGGATCAGGTCTTGCTCGATCAGTGGGCGGCCCTCCACCGACACTTGTCAACCCTCCTTACACCGAGCGAGACGCATCGGTTCCCCCCAAAAGCGGGAACCCGGCGCCGGCGAGGGGTGTAGGGACTCATAACAGACCACACAAGGAGCTCGATTGATGAGACGCACCCTTCGCATTCTGACGGCAACGGCTGTGTTGGTGGTGGCCACGGCGGCGACAGCGCTCGCCGGCAGCATCACCGTGGTCACCTTCGACGAGGTCCCAGCCCAGTTCCAAGCCGGTACCAGCCACAATCTGAGCTTCTCGATCCTGTCCCACGGCAAGGAGCCGATCGATGCCGGCCCGATGTCGGTTCGGTTCCAAGGACCCGATGGCGAGAGACTCACCTTCGAAGCCCGACATGACGAGGGCCGCTATACCGCCGAGGTGACCCTGCCCACGTCGGGTCAATGGAGTTGGGTGGTCGCAGGTGACTTCGTCCGGCAGGAGCTGGGGACCGTGTCGATCGCCCCGCCCGACGGCATCTCCGGTCTGCTCACCGCTCTGCGGGTCGGATTGCCCATCGCCACCCTGCTCGCGGTGATCCTGCTCATCGCCCAAGTGAGCCCGGTACTGCGCGTTTGGAGACGGCCGGCCCCGGTCACCGATGTGGTCTGAGCGGATCCGGATCCTCCTGACGGCCGCAATTGTCGTTCTACTGGGCGGCGCGACGGTGGCGGTGTTCGGCATCGAAATACAACCAAGACCGGCGCAACCGCAGGCGATCGATGGACGCAACGTGTTCCTGACCACAGGTTGCACCAGCTGTCACAGCATCGAGGGTGTGGTCAACGGAAGACAGATAGGGCCCAATCTGCTCGGTCTCTCCGATCGCGCCGCCGACCGAATCGAGGGCCTTCAAGCCGAGGACTACATCCGCCAGTCGGTGCTCGACCCGGAGGCATTCATCGTCGAGGGGTTCGGCCCTCTCATGCCGACCTTTGCTCTCAACACCGAGGAACTGGACGCCCTGGTGGAATTCCTCTTGAGCGAGACTTAGGAGTCCGTTGAATAATGCCGTTGCCCGGATTGGCGGCCAGGCGCGCCAGTCGCAAGGCCGAGGTTTCGGCACTCCTCGGGCCGGAATGGCGGAGCCGAGAACGCAGCGAGTGGTGATGCATGGTCGTCAAGACGGGTGACATGCATTTGTTCAACGGGCTCCTTACCGGGTTCGCATCTGAGGTCGACCTCAGGAGCCGGCCCGCAGCAGTCCGACCATTATCCCCTCGCTCAAGGCCTGCCAGGAGGCCTCGATGATGTTCTGGTGGACACCGACCGTGCCCCAGGCCGTCTCACCGTTGCTGGTCTCGATCAGCACCCGGACCCGGGCGGCGGTGCCGTCCGAGGAGTCCAGGTCGCGCACCTTGAAGTCGGTGAGTCTCAGCCGTGCGACCTCGGGGTAGGTATCGCCCAGTGCCTGGCGAACGGCTTGGTCGATGGCGTTGACCGGGCCGTCGCCCTCAGTCGACACCTCGATCAACTGATCCCCGACCTTCAGTGTCAGGTTGGCCTTTGCAGTCACTTCACCATTGGCCTGGATGTGCACCGAGAGGGACTCCAACTCGAAGAGCTCCTGGTAGCCCTCGGTGGCCCTTCGCACCAGCATCTCGAACGAGCCGTCGGCGGCTTCGAACTGGTAACCCGCATGCTCGAGGTCCTTGACCTTGGCCACGAGCCCCTGCGCAGTCTCCGGGTCCATGGTCCAGCCTTTCTCGTTGGCCACCGACATCACCGTGGCTCTGCCCATCAGCTCACTGAACAACATTCGGGCCGAGTTGCCCACCGCACTGGGATCGATGTGCTCATATGCGCCCTCCAGCCGGGAGAGACCCGAGGTGTGAAGACCTCCCTTGTGGGCGAAGGCCGAAGTGCCGACATAGGGCCGTTTCGAGTCGATGGGAGCACCGAGAATGTCCGCGATCTGCTGTGCGATCGGATAGAGGCGGGCGAGCGACTCCTCGGGGATGGTCTCCACTCCTGACTTGAGGCTGAGGTTGGGGATCACCGAGCACAAATCGGCGTTCCCGGTCCTCTCTCCGTACCCGTTGATACACCCTTGAACCTGATGGACCCCAAGGGAGAGGGCGGTCATCGAGTTGGCCACCGCACAGTCCGAGTCGTTGTGGAAATGGACCCCGAGGACGGAGTCGATCCGGTTGGAGACGGCGTCGATGGCTGGGGCGATGTCCGACGGAAGAGCGCCGCCGTTGGTGTCACACAACACGACCCGCTCCGCTCCGGCACGTGATGCAGCATCGAGAACCGAGAGGGCATACTCGGGGTTGTTCCGGAAGCCGTCGAAGAAGTGCTCGGCGTCGAAGAAGACCCGCTTCCCTCGCTCCCGGAGAAACTCGATCGACTCTCCCACCATCTCCAGTCCCTCATCCAGCGTGGTGTTGAGAGCTTCGGTCACATGACGATCCCAGGACTTGCCGACGATGCAGATGTAGTCGGTGTCGGCGGCGAGCAATGCCTGGAGCTGGGGATCTTTGCTTACCTCACCCCGCGCCCGTCGCGTGGAGCCAAACGCAACCAGCTTGGCTCGTTCCAGATCGAGCTCGCCTTTCGCCCGGGCAAAGAACTCGTCGTCCTTGGGATTGGCGCCGGGCCAGCCACCCTCGATGAAGTGGACCCCCAACTCGTCGAGAAGCCGCACCACCCGCAGCTTCTCGCCCACGGTGGGAGACAGCCCTTCGGCCTGGGTGCCGTCCCGAAGAGTGGTGTCGTAGATCTCGGCATTCGGTCTCATGGTTATCCGCCTGCATAGAAAAGACCCCCGCAGTCTGCGGAGGTCCGATGCAGGGGCAGCGCCTATCTGAGGCGCCGGCCCCTAAGGAATGATGATGCGTGCGCTCGGTTGGAACGTCCTTCTCATTCGGATCAGCAGTATGGGAGGGGTCTTCGAGTTCGTCAAGACGCGGAAGAGGAGAGACCCTCACCGGTCTCTCCTCTTCCCTCTCCGCAGCGGAGGCTCAGCTGCCGAAAGCCTCCTCGAAGGCTGAGCGCAACTCAGGCGTGCTCGGACCGCTGAACCCGCAATAGTTGACGTTGCCGTCGGTGGCGGTGATCAGGTATTGCTCCCCCAACTCGAGGGGGAAGCTGTCGATCAAGGCCTCCAGCCCTTGTGGAGCGTTGATCACCACCTGGCTCGCATCGCCACCCTTGAACCAGTGGTCCGCGGTCAGCGTCACCGTGTCGCCTTCGACCTCTGTCACAGTGCCTTCGAAGGCAAGGGGCATCGGACGGAGAAACTCGACGTCGAACACGATGCACATCGCCATTGAGTCGTTGGCGCCCGCGTTCAACTCGAGTGGTGGGCCGGCGACGACGGTGGGATCGGCAGACCCCCCATCGGAGAGAGCCAACGCTCCTCCCACCGCCACTACCAAAGCGGCGGCCGCGGCAACGCCGAGCAACCATCGGCTCTTCTTCGGGGTAGGCCCGGTTTCGGGTTGTTCGGTCACAGGTGTGCTCATGATGTCCTCCAGGAGCTGGCGGGACGACGGGGTCGTCACTGATTCGGTCGGCACCTCGGAGTGCATCGGATCGAGACGGGCTAGGCGTTCACGAAGTTCGTCTGTCATCGTCTTTGCTCCTCGGCGTGTCGAT
>DASWKK010000153.1:0-2480 GCA_036396655.1 Acidimicrobiia bacterium | reverse complement strand
CTATCTGACCGACGTCGATCAGATCCGCCATGTGGCTTGGGGAGCGGTCATCGACGAGGAGCCGGCCGGCGTCGGCCGTTACATCCTCGGCGATGGGCCTGACGCCGAGATCGCCATAGCCGTTGTAGACCGCTTTCAGCGAAGGGGGTTGGGTCGCATCCTCTTCGATGCGCTGGTGGCGTCCGCCCGGGCCAGCGGGGTCATCGGGCTCAGTTTCTCCATCGAGCCGTGGAACAGAAGGGTGCTTCGGATGCTGCCCGGTGTTGAGATCGAGCTCAATGAGACGGAAGACATGTTGGAGGGTCGTATCGACGTCCTGGCGATACCCCCAGGTGATCGCGAAGCCGAGTTCGCCGCACTGCTGGACCGTTTCCGTCGAGGATCCTCGAGCACCTGAGACCGGACAGGACACTAGGAGCCCGTTGAACAAATGCATGTCACCCGTCTTGACGACCATGCATCACCACTCGCTGCGTTCTCGGCCCCGCCATTCCGGCCCGAGGAGTGGCGAAACCTCGGCCTTGCGACTGGTGCGCCTGGCCGCCAATCCGGGCAACGGCATTATTCAACGGACTCCTAGGCCTCGGCCGCGGGCTCCAAGTCGAGTGCCCCTGAGTTGAGGCAGTAGCGCAGCCCGGTGGGGTTGGGCCCATCGTCGAAGAGGTGCCCCAGGTGCCCGCCGCAATTGGCACATCTCACCTCGGTTCGGGTCATGCCGTGGGACCTGTCCTGAACTTCCTCGATCCGGGTCGGGTCGAGAGCGGCGTAAAAGCTCGGCCACCCGGTTCCTGACTCGAATTTGGTATCGCTGGCGAACAATTCCTCGCCACAGCCGGCGCATCTGTAGGTGCCCTCAGTCTTGGCATCCCAATACTTCCCAGTGAAGGCCCGCTCGGTGCCTGCTTCACGCAGGATCTCGAACTGCTCGGGGCTCAGTCTTGCCCGCCATTCGTTCTCGGTTTGGGGTATCTCGGTCACGCTCGGCTCCTATCTTCGCCTTACTTCAAGGCCCTGTCACGTGGGATTGTTCCCGGTAGCGGACAAGTGGGCCAGCAAGCGGTCGATGAACACTCCCTGGGCCGGGTTCAGCTTGATTCGTGCTCGATCCTGATCCATCCACTCCACCCGGTCGATTTCCGGATAGCGCAGCTTTCCAAGCTGGAATGTCCCGGGCTCGATGCTGGCGGGGTCGAAATCCGCCTCGACGGCAAAGGCGACAACGACCTTGCGTGACTTGAGGGTGGTGTCCCCCAGTTGGATCCAGGGTGGTGGAGGCGGGTGCCAGCCGGTCTCCTCCGTGAACTCGCGCCCAGCGGCATCGACGTCGCTCTCATCGGCCTCGACCATCCCTTTGACGATCGACCACCATCCGTTGTCCCGTCGGGCGAAGTACGGCCCGCCCGGGTGGGCGATCAACAGCTCCAGGGTGGCGGAAAGCCGGTAGGGGAGAAGACCCGCGGATCTCAAGAGCCCCGACATTACGCTGACATGGTGACTCTGATCCAAGCCACAGACCGTCTCGCGGACCATGTGGTGCTTCCTCTCCCGGTCTTCCGGCTTCGGCTCGGGGAGCCATTGGGGGCGGGTTTGAAGCGGCTGGGTGTCGACGAGATCGACCTGGCGATCTCCGGCTTCTACGACGGCGAAGAGGCGTTTCGGGAGGCCGTCCACGGGTCTCGGAAATCCATCAAGCGCATCCGGGCGTTGCTCCGCCTCATCCGCTACGAGATCGGGGAGAAGATCTATCGCTTCGAGAACAGCTGGATGAGGGACACGGCGCGTCTCCTGTCCGAGGTGCGCGACTCTGCAGTGGTGGTCGGAGCGATCGAGGACATCCGCGACCTCTATGGCTCCTTTCTTGCGGATGGAACATTCGAGGAGACATGGGAGAAGCTGGTTCTGCGCCGTGACCGAATCGAGCAGCGGGCAATGGAGGATCCGAAAGTCATTCCCCGGGTAGTCGTCAACCTGGAGCGCGCCAGATCCCGATATGCCTCGTGGCCAACCGACTCCGATGCCAAACCGGCATACGGGATGGCGATTCGAGACGGCTTCGAAGCGGTGGGGCCTGGTCTCAGGGCCACCCATGCCCGTGGTCGGTGCGAGATGGTGGCCGCGTACAAGCGGCCGACACCCCAGCATTTTCATCTGTGGCGCAAGAGGGCGAAGTATCTCAAGCACCAAATGGAAATCCTCACCCCGATGTGGCCGGAGGTGATGATCGGGATGGCGATCACCCTCGATCGGATTGCCGATCTCCTCGGTCAGGATCACGATCTGGCTGCGTTGCTCGAGCTCCTGGCCGATCGTCCCGATTTGTGCCCCAACCCGATGGAGCGCTCGTTGATGAGCGCTTTGGCCCAACAGCGCCGAGCCGACCTGCAGACCGCCTCTCGGATTCTGGGCCGGCGGATATACACCGAGACCCCGCCGTCTCTCGACAGCCGGCTCCAGGCCTACTGGGAGGCAATGCAGATGGC
>DASWKK010000152.1:0-4982 GCA_036396655.1 Acidimicrobiia bacterium | reverse complement strand
TGGAAGGCTGGAGCTCTACCATTGAGCTACACCCGCGGAACACGTCATTGTAAAGCGTTGGTCGGGCTGGTCGGACTCGAACCGACGACCTCGTGCTCCCAAAGCACGCGCGCTACCAAGCTGCGCCACAGCCCGTGATGGTTACAGGCTACTTCTCGCCAGGTTCTTGTCCCACCCCATTCCTGTGTTGGAACCATGGAGGTGGGGAGCGAATTTCGGGTTCGGATCGATTCATGGGACACGCTCTCCCGATGGGAACGGTCCGAGCTGGGCAAGGACCTGCGACGGCTCGGTCTGTCATACGGGGAGATCATGGATCTGATCCCGGTCAAGAAGTCGACCCTGGCCACATGGTGCCGAGACGTGAGGCTGACAGCCGGACAGCTTCAGGACATACGGATTAGGCAAACCCCTGAGCCCGGAATGAATCTTCGAGGAAAGCCTTACACGACTCACCGTCCCAGACGCCGAGAAATCGAAATGATCAGGGCACAGTCCCTCCTCGAGGCGGAACATCTGGTGGACCAACCATTCTGGGTTGCGGGTGTGTCCATGTATTGGGGTGAAGGCTCGAAGGCCACAAGACAACTCTCAATGGCGAACGCCGATCCTGCAGCCCTGAGAATGTTCAAGAACTGGAGCAGCAAATACCTTCCTCCGAACGACGGGTGGAGGGCAAGACTCAACCTTCATGCCCAGAATGACGAACCCGCAGCCAGAGAGTGGTGGTCGGGTCAAGTCGATATCGAACTCGACGACTTCACTAAGACGTACATCAAGCCGGACGGAACCGGCCACCGAAAGAACCATCTCCGATACGGGGTTTGCACATTGATAAAGAGAAGGAGCACCGATGCCTACGTGATCGCGATGGCGTGGATCGAGTTCCTGCAAAGGCATTACGGCAATTAAGATTCCTGCGGGCCGCTAGCTCAACTGGCTAGAGCACTGGATTCTTAATCCAGGGGTTGCGGGTTCGATCCCCGCGCGGCCTACCAGCATCCAACAATGGCGCAGCATGACTCGCGATTTGGCCCTTGTGCGACAATCGGCATCAACACGCGGGTGTGGCGAAACTTGGCAGACGCGCAGGGTTTAGGTCCCTGTGGGCGAGAGCCCGTGGAGGTTCAAATCCTCTCACCCGCACAAGAGTTTCTAGAAGCGGTGACTTCAACGCAATGTCGCCTTCCACCGAGACCGAAACCCGACATGTCGGCGGCACTCCAAACTGACGACTGGGCGGACACTTGAAGTCTTGTCCTGTCAGCTGCCTGCCGAGCCGAGCCTCGAAGCATCCGATGCACAAAACGAATTTGCCCTCGCGAAATGTGGCGCCGTCCTCCTCCCACATCTCAACCGCGTCGTCGGGACACACCGCATCCCAGAGATCATCATGGACGTAGAAGTCCTCGTGTGCCACCCGTCCGCTCTCCTGCTGCCGCCAGGCGTCGATCCGCAGTCCCGACAGACCTGGAACTCCGGAAACGCGTGAAAGTCGCATACGAGCGTGGCCGTCGTTAAGGCATCAGTTATATCGCACGAACTTTTCGATCTCATCTCGCCAGGAGTATGAGCCCTGGGTGGGACAGATCTATGCGGAAGCGGAAGAGGCCTATGGCTTCCCCGGCCCCTCCATCGGAGGCACACCGGTGATGATCCGTGCTCCTCTCCTGAAGGTCACATAACTCCAAGCCCAGGACGCCAGGACGAACAACCGGTTGCGAAACCCGATCAGATAAAAGATGTGGATAGCCAGCCAGGCGACCCAAGCGAAGAACCCGCCGAACCTCACCCGGCCGAAGTCGGCCACCGCCCTGGCGCGCCCGATCGTCGCCAGCGACCCCTTGTTCCGATAGCTGAAGACCGACCGCTCCAACCCTTTCAGGTCCGCCTCGATCATGCGCCCGGCATGGCGACCCATCTGCATGGCCGCGGGTGCTACCCCGGGGACATCCGGATACGACGCAAGGTCTCCCACGACGAATACCTCGGGATGACCCGGAATCGACAGGTCGTCCTCGACCTTCACGCGTCCGGTCCGGTCTGTCTCCACACCCAGCGCTGTGCCCAACGGCGATGCCTGGACTCCTGCGGCCCAGAGCACGGTCCCCGAGTCGACGCGACGGCCGTTGCTGAGAGTGACACCGTGCCCATCGATCTCGTCCACCAGGACACCGGTGACCACCTCGACTCCAAGGCCCTCGAGTTGTCGGCGGGCACTCTCCGACAGGGTCTCGGGGTAGACCGGGAGAACGTGTGAAGTGCCCTCGACCAGGATGACCCGGGCTTGCGAAGGATCGATGGCATCGAACTCGTCACCAAGCGAATGAACCGCTATCTCGACGAGGGCACCAGCTAATTCGACGCCGGTAGGGCCTCCCCCGACGACCACGAAAGTCAGCAGTCGCTCGGCGTTCTCCGGATGCCGCTCGGCTTCCTCGAAGGCGGCAAGCACCCTTTGCCTCATGCGCACCGCGTCCTCCAGGGTTTTCAGGCCTGGCGCGGCGTTCTCCCACTCGTCACGACCGAAGTAGGAGTGGGTGGCCCCTGTGGCCACGATCAGATAGTCGTAGGTCAGGGCTGTGTCATCGTCCAAGGTCACCACTCGTCTCGTGGTGTCGACGTCGACGACCTCCGCCAGCAGCACCCCCTTCACGTTCTCCTGGCGCCGAAAGATCGACCTGATTGGATAGGCAATGTCGCTTGGGTTCAGTGCGGCCGCGGCGACCTGGTAGAGCAGCGGCTGGAACAAGTGGAAGTTGCGGCGGTCGATGATGATGAGCTCAACCGGGGCCTTGCGCAGTCGCTTGGCCGCGTTGAGGCCGGCAAAGCCGGCTCCGATTATCAACGCTCGGGTTGCGCCAGGCATCAGACCTCCGCGCTGAGGGCCGCCGCCAGCGACCGGATCGCACGAGCGCGATGCGACAACTTGTTTTTCATCCCCACACCCATCTCGGAGAGCGTCATCCCATCGACTTCGAACACCGGGTCGTAGCCAAAACCGCCCATCCCCCGGGGTTCGCGGGCGATGACTCCTTCCAACGCCCCCTCGACGGCCAGCTCCACCCCGTCGGGCATGGCAAGTGCGATCACGGTGACAAACCGGGCGCCGCGATCGTCCTTTCCCGTCAACTCCCTCAGCAGAAGATCTACGTTCTCGGCGTAGGTGGCGTCTGGCCCTGCGTACCTAGCCGTATTGACTCCCGGCGCCCCACCCAAGGCCCTGACCTCCAGCCCGGTGTCATCGGCCACTGCCGGTAACCCGACGGTCTCCATGACAAATCTGGCCTTGAGCAGCGCGTTTGCCTCGAGAGACTCGCCTGTCTCCTCCACGTCGGGCCATTCGAGACCGCCGACTATCTCGTCGACAAGACCTGTCGAGGTGAGCACCTCCTCGATCTCCGATACCTTGTCCGGGTTCTTGGAAGCGACTACCAGACGGGGGATCACTCGGCGACCGCTCGACGCTGGAGGTCGTGCAGCTCGGCGATGCCCCCGGCCGCGAGGTCAAGAAGTTGGTCGAGCTCCACTCGCGAGAAGGGCGCCCTCTCCGCAGTCCCCTGGACTTCGACGAGCAAACCGCGACCGCTCATCACCACATTCATGTCGACCTCGGCGTCGACGTCCTTCACATAGTCGAGGTCGAGTGTCGGTTGGCCATCGATGATGCCCACCGAGACGGCCGCCACTTCGTCGATGATCGGATTCTTGACGAGTCTCCCCTCTTGGACCGCATCCTCCATGGCATACCAGAGGGCGATCCACGCCCCGGTGACGGCCGCGGTCCGGGTGCCTCCATCAGCCTCGATCACGTCGCAGTCGACCATCGCCATCGTGTCGCCCATCGCCTTGAGATCGACCACGGCGCGGAGCGACCGCCCGATCAAACGCGAGATCTCCTTGGCCCTGCCCCCCGATACGTGATCCCTCCGCACCCGTTCGCTCGACGAGCCGGGCAACATCGCATACTCAGCGGTGACCCAGCCTTTGCCCGAATCCCTCAACCATCTCGGCACCTCAGCAAGCACCGATGCGGTGCACAAAACCTTGGTCTGACCCATCGAGATCATCACCGAGCCCGGTGTCGAGTTGGTGAAAGGAATCTCCAGCTTCACGTCCCGAAGCTGGTCCAAGGCACGCTCAGACGTCAAAGCTCACTCCTGGCGTCGCCAGCGCTACCGGTCGGTCGAACGCCTGCTCGGCTTGGTGAATCGACCTACTGGCATCGAGATAGGGCGGGATGTGGGTCAAAACCAGTCGCTTCGCCCCGACCTCGCGCGCGATCTGCCCAGCCTCCCGGGCAGTCAGGTGATGGGGATAATCGTCGTCACCTCGTTCTTGATACGCAGCCTCACTGAGCAGCAGGTCGACCCCCACTGCGCTCTCCTTCCAGGTGCCGGAAGGACCGGTGTCCCCCGTGAAGAAAAGGGTGCGGTCCGCTGCCTCCCACCGCGAGCCCACGGTCGGCACCGAATGGTCCATCGCAACGAAGGAGACCGAGATATCACCGATCCCCACCACGTCCCCGGTCCACACCGACCTGAAGTCAAAGGTCTCTTTCAGGACGGAGCCCTGGCCACCGTCGAGGAACCCCACTACCCGATCCCACACCGACTGGGGCGCGTACAGGGGAACGCCCTTTCTCGGCTCAGGGCAGTAGGTCCAGGCGTGAAAGGCAGAGAACAAATCGGTGCAGTGGTCGGGATGCTGATGGGAGATGACTACCGCGTCGATCAGGTAGGAATCGACGGGCAGGTTGACGAGGGTGCCCGGCCCGGCGTCACACCAGACTCGGGTTTCGGCCTGTTCGATCAGGTAGCCGGATGCCGGGCGGCCCGGGACCGGAAACGTCCCCGACGATCCGATCACGTGGAGTTTCACGGCGCCAGCCGCTCCTTGCTCCAGTCTTCGCCTTGCTTGACGTACCGGACCCGGTCGTGAAAGCGGTTTGGCTGCCCCTGCCAGAACTCGACCATGGTCGG
>DASWKK010000151.1:0-3350 GCA_036396655.1 Acidimicrobiia bacterium | reverse complement strand
CGCGAGGGTTGTAGTGGTTGTGGCCTCGGGCGTCGTCGGCGCTGTCGTCGTGGGTTCTGACAGGGTTGTGGTTGCTTCGGTTGTGCCCGCGCAGGCACCCAGCAGAAGCAGCGCGGCAATGGTGCGCCTCATGTCGGCCCTTTCGGAAGGGCGTAGTTTCTCACGCCGCGGACGCGTTTCACCTGTTTGAAAGCTACGCCATCTGAGTCAGTCTGTTTCCCGATCCCCATTGGTGTAGGTTCGGGGCAGTGGGTCCGATGCCACACATCCGCCCCCTCAACACAGATCGAGGCCCTAAGCCGACGAATCATGGACCTACGAAAGGGGGAAGTCTGACCATGTGGACGTTGAGGTTGACTCCCACAATTGCCGTCGGATAACGAAACCGGCGTTCGGCTGCTGATCAGATCCACCCGCTGAGCCTCTGCCTGAGCCACTTCCGATAGTTCTCGACCGCCTGCCTGAAGCCGCCGACAATGGCTATACATGGACCCAGCGTGACCACCCGCAGGCTGAGACCGCTCACCGACTTCCTCCGCACGGAGAGCGGCGGGGCAACCGTGCTTCTCGTCGCCACGGCCTTGGCGCTGTTGTGGGCGAACAGCCCACTCGGCGACACCTACGACACCTTCTGGTCACGAGAGCTGCCCATCGGCATCGGCGATCTTTCCATCACCGAAGACCTCCGACACTGGGTCAACGATGGGCTGATGGCGATCTTCTTCTTTGTAGTTGGCCTCGAGGTCAAGCGCGAGCTCGTGGAGGGGGAGTTGCGCGACCCACGGGCAGCAGCATTGCCGGTGATCGCCGCCCTAGTGGGTCTGGCTCTGCCGGCCCTCATCTACCTGCTGATCGCCTCCGGCACTGAGGCTGCAGCGGGCTGGGCCATCCCGGTGGCCACCGACATCGCATTCTCCTTGGGCATCCTCGCCCTACTCGGTGACCGCATCCCAAAAGGTTTGAAGGTGTTCCTGCTCTCGGTCGCCATCGCCGACGACATCGGAGCGATCCTGATCATCGCCATCGCGTTCTCGAAGGGGATCGACCCCGGGTGGCTCGCCACTGCGGTAGGGACCTTCGTCGCCATCGCCTTGATGCGCCGGTTCACCCACGAGCCGTGGGCTTACGTTCCCCTCGCTCTGGTCGCCTGGGTGGCGACGCTGCAATCCGGTGTTCATGCCACCCTGGCCGGGGTTGCCCTGGGCCTGCTCACTCCGGCCCGGCCAGTGGACGGTCGTACTGTCTTGGTCGACCTGGAGCACCGTTTCCATCCGTTATCCAGCTACATGATCCTCCCGATCTTCGCCCTGGCCAACGCCGGTGTGCTGGTTAGTGCGGGAACGCTGGCCGAGTCCCTGTCCGGGCCCATTGGATTGGGGATCGTGGCCGGGCTAGTGCTGGGGAAGAGCCTGGGTATCTCTTCCGCAGCGGGCGGCGCGATCGCGTTGGGGGTGGGCAAACGGCCGATCGGGGTGAGACGAAGTCATCTCGTGGCGGTTGCGCCGCTTGCCGGCGTCGGCTTCACCGTCTCGCTATTCATCGCCGACCTGGCCTTCGACGATCCTGGGATGCTCGCTTCGGCCAAGATCGGGGTTCTCGTCGGCTCGTTCCTGAGTGCCGTCCTGGGTGTCTCTACCCTCTGGGCGGTGACCAGGAAGTCGAGGCACCGCGTGCTCACCGGCGAGTGAAGGATTGTTGGGACTGAACCCCGACACTTCGCTGGCCCGACTGATCGCCTCGGGCGTCGACCCCCTTGACGTCGATCATGTATCCCGGCCGGTGGTGCCGTGGATACGCACCCGAGACCGGGGGCAGGGCTGAGGGTAGGCGACCGCGGGCAGTCAGGCCCGACTCATGATCGAACACGGCTCAAGTTAGAAGCCCACCTCGCCGCTCGTCCGCCTCCATGCTCTCCAACAGCTCGTGAGCACGACCCGCAATGTACTCGGCCTCCTTGCGGAGATGACCCTCGACCTCGGCGAGAACCTCGGGGTCAGTGGGATTGGCGCGGACCTCGCGGGCAAGAGCAGTCTCACAGCCTGGCTTCAAGCTGTTGGAGCCGCTCCTCCAACTCGCCGACTTCGAAGACGGCCACCATCGCCCGTGCAACTGACGCCATCGATTGACCCTGACGGGAGCGGCAGTCACAGCAGTCGCCGGGCCGAGCTGGCGGAATCAGGGGTCAAAGGCATGTAAACGGGCCGTCTGGGTGGGCTCGTCGCCGACTAGTTCGGGTATATGCTGGGCCCATGCCGGCTCTACGAGACGCCACGGCGACAATGTCCGATGGCCGCCGGCTGGCGTATACAGAGTGGGGACTCCCCGACGGCAAGCCAGTCCTGTACTTCCACGGTACACCGGGGTCTCGTTTGTGGTGCCCTGACGAAAAGGCCACCTCTGCGGCCGGTGTGCGCCTCATCATGCCAGACCGTCCTGGGATCGGACGATCGGACCCCTTGGAGGGAAGGACGCTCGCCGACTGGCCGAAGGATGTCGAGGCGCTCGCTGAAGCACTAGGGATTTCCTCCTTTGCCGTCGTCGGGGTCTCTGCGGGCGGTTCGCCTGCGGCTGCGTGTGCGGCGCTGATTCCCGGACGCTTGCGCGGTGTTGCCCTCGTCAGCAGCAGCGGCTTAGCCAAGTACAACTGGGGCGAACGGCCGGAAGCCGTGGAGGAATGGAGTCCGGAAGTTCGCGCCGAGTTCGATCTGGCTCAAAAGGACCCGGCAGCTGCCGCGAACCTGGCAGCGGAGCACTTCGCCGACGAAGTCAACCCGCTCGAGAAGTATCCAGACACCATCCGTGAGGAACTCGAGGTTGCCGAAGGCGATCGGTGGTTCTTCGATGACGCGTCGCGCACTGCGATCTTCGACGCGTACATACGAGAGACGTGGAGGCAAGGACTCGATGCGATCAAGTGGGAATTGATCAAGGTCTTCTTGCCCTGGGGCTTTCGGCTAGCTGACATCTCGATTCCAGTGAGCATCTGGCACGGGAATCAGGATCCGTGGGTCACGCAAGAACACATCGATTTCCAGGCGAGCACCATTCCGAAATGCTCTGTCTTGATCTGGCCCGATTGTGGTCACCTGGGATTCGTCAAGCATTGGGACGAGATCCTCGAAGCGGTCGGGTGACCGAATCCGGGCGTGGGCTCGATCCCGGCTCGTGCCGAACAACCGCTCTCGATCCTGGCCCCTGACATCTCCCGTTTGTGAAGTCTCGGTACCCGTGTCTCGTTTTGGCTCCGGTACCTATGCGACATCCTGGGCTCTCCGTGGTTTGCCTCGTGGTCGGGATAGTGCCCCGTACTCCTTGGCGGGGTCGTGGCGGGCGCGATGGGTGCGGAGCAG
>DASWKK010000150.1:0-6151 GCA_036396655.1 Acidimicrobiia bacterium | reverse complement strand
CCGAGCAAGGGCTATTCGCCTCGGGCCCCTACAAGGCCGCTTGGTTCAAGGACTCCGACGGGAACATCGTCGAGATATCCGAGGTCTCAGATCTCGAGTGAGCCCGCATGCTCCCAGCAGCGGGGTGCGAGGCGGAAGTCGCGGGCCATCCGGTCTCAACTGCCGAGGAGCCTGATCAGCCTGGCCTTCTTCAAGTTCTCGCGAACTATCCACCGGATGTCGGAATCCGAGCTGGCCTGGAGCCGACGGAAGGCCGAGAGCCCTTCGATGGGCAACGCCGCGATGACGACACTCCAGGCGTATCCGAGCGCCTGTCGTAGCGTCCTTGTCGCGTCGGTTCGGCGCTGCTCGATCGGGCTTCGCTCCAGGTCCGCCGTAACCAGGTCGAGCAGTGACAAGGCCTGGCGGGCACGACCGGGATCAGCGATCAACCGGGGCTCAGCGACAGCGGCCACGGCAGCCCGGCGCACTAGGGGATCCGGTTCTGTAGCCCAGATCGCCGCGGTCTTGAACGTTCCCTCAGGGTCGGAGTTGGCAGCGCGTTGAAGGGCCATGGCCACGGCTTCTCGTATCCGCCAACGTGAGTCGGGTGCGTGTTGGTGTAGCAACTCAGTCAGTGCATATTCACCTTCGCCGACCAGCCGGCCCAGCGCGACGAGCCCACAGATCATTTGGAATTCGTCGCCTGAGCCCAGGAGGGAGCGAGCGCGGGAGAGATCGGCCTCCTCTCCGCAGGCGGCAACCAGCTCCAGATTGGCGCGGGGCCCGGGGAGACGGCCGTTGGCGTTCAGGTACTCCGACCAGTCGTCCATTGCGGCGAGGACGGCACGATGCTCTTCGATCTTCCCCAACGGCCTCGTCCAGACTCCAGCTGATTGGAGGAGAGCTCAGACTTCGATCAGTTGACCGGTGGTCAGGTCGAGGACGAACTCCTTCTCGCTCTTCGAGTCGGAGATGAACTGGGCCAGCGGCGCACCGGGTTGACGGACCACCCACCAGGCAAACACGTCGTTGTCCGACTCGGCGAACTCGATCTTGGCCCTCCTGGCGGCGTCTACGGCGGCCAGCTCGTCGGGGAACTCACCGAGAATCCTCTGCTCGGGTTCCTCGCTCCCACGAACCTCTGTGAATTCCACCGCCTCAAACATGTCTCAGCCTCCTCGATTTTCATTTTAGTGGGTATTGGGGCTCGGGGGTAGATAGGTCCCTAAGCTCATTTCGTGAGCGAGTTCCACACGATCTGGGGCTATGCCGCGGTCGGGATCAGTGGAGTCGTCGGGCTGTGGGGCGTGCTGATGAGCCGCCGGCAGAGCGCGCCGAAGTCGTTTTACTACGCGGTGGGACTGGCCATGGCCGCGCTCTTGATCCAGGTCGGCGTAGGAGTGGTCGTCGCCGGCAGCGGAGTCGACCCGGGTAACCAGCATGTCTTCTACGGTGTCCTAATCGCAGTGACATTCAGCTTCGCATACATCTATCGGGCACAGTTCCGTAAGCGCCCCACCTTCTACTACGGGCTGTTGCTGCTGTTCACGATGGGCCTGGGCATCCGGGGGATTCTCACCTTCGGTGGGAACTTCTAGTGCTCCGGGTCGTGAGTTCCGCGCGTGTAGCGCCGAGGGCCGGCGGGACATGCGTGAGACTTGCGAGTCGGTGCACCAGGTTCTGCTCTTCTCATGAAAATCGTTCGGATGAAGGCAGGGGACGACATCGCCTATGGCGTAGCCGACGCCGAGGGCGTTCTCGTCTACCGAGGCTCGCCATTCGTGGCGTGGGAGCCCACCGAAACCGTCGTTCCCTGGGATAGAGCGCAGTTGTTGGCGCCGGTCCTCCCGACCAAGGTGGTCGCGGTCGGACGCAACTATGTCGAACATGCCGACGAGGGCGGTGTCCCGGTCCCCGACGAACCAATGATCTTCCTCAAACCGGCGACGTCGGTGGTGGGGCCGGATGCCGATGTCGTGTATCCCCCGATATCCAACGAGATTCATCACGAGGCCGAGTTGGCGGCGGTGATTGGCAAAGTGGCTCGTCATGTCAGGGCCGAGGACGCCTCGGGCTATGTCATCGGCTACACCGCCGCCAACGATGTGACCGCACGCGACTTGCAGGCAACAGACGGGCAGTGGACCCGGGCCAAGGGGTTCGACACGTTCTGCCCGTTGGGCCCGGCCATCGAGACCGAGCTCGACCCGTTGGAGAAGCTGGCCATCATCTGTCGGGTCAATGGTGATGTGCGACAGGCAGGCTTCACCTCGGACATGGTGTTCGGCGTGGCCGAGATCCTCGAGTATGTGTCGGCGGTGATGACGCTGCTCCCCGGTGATGTGATTCTCACCGGAACCCCATCGGGTGTCTCCAAGGTGGAGCCCGGTCAATTGATGGAAGTGGAGATCGACGGGATCGGGACCCTTTCCAACCGGTTGGTGAAACGGTGACTGTGAGGGTGCGGGTCGCCCCGTCACCCACCGGGTACCTGCATGTGGGCAACGCCCGGGCCGCCCTCTTCAACTGGCTCTTCGCCCGGCGCAACGACGGTCAGTTCATCCTCCGCGTCGACGACACCGATCAGGAGCGATCGACTCCCGAGTTCGAGGCGGACATCCTCGAGTCGCTGCGATGGCTGGGGCTGGACTGGGACGAGGGGGTCGGGGTCGGGGGGCCTCATGGCACATATCGCCAGTCGGACCGGCTCGACCGATATCGCGAAGCCGCCCAAGCGTTGGTCGAGGCGGGTGCTGCCTACCACGACGATCGGTCCCCGGAAGACCTCGAGCCGCTTCGTCAGAAAGCACAGGAGGAGCGGCTGCATCCGGGCCACTACATCCGACGCCCGGAGACCCCGGCAACAGCAGGCGCGATTCGAATGGAGATTCCCCAGGGTGAAAGCGTGGTCTTCGACGACCTGGTGAGAGGCACGGTGAGCTTCGAGTCGAGAGATCTCGACGACTACGTCATTCTCCGCAGCGACGGCACTCCGACCTATCACCTGGCATCGACGGTGGACGACATCGACTATTCGATCACTCACGTCGCCCGCGGCGAGGATCTGCTGCCGTCGACGCCCAAGCACATTCTCCTCACAAGAGCGCTGGGTGGGCCCGAGCCGATCTATGCCCATCTCCCTCTGCTTTTCGGGCCCGACGGCAAAAAGCTCTCCAAACGTCACGGTGAAACCGCGCTTTCTCATTACCGGGACGCCGGCTACCTGCCCGACGCGGTGTTCAACTACCTGGCTCTGCTCGGGTGGTCGATCGACGGTGAGACCACCATCTTCTCCCGGCAAGATGCAATCAGAGCTTTCGACCTGACCGACGTGTCCAGCAACCCGGCGGTGTTCGACCCGGACAAGCTGGCCTGGCTCAACGGCGAGTACGTTCGGGCGATGGACGCTGCCGACTTTCGGGCGGCCGTCAAACCTCACGTCGAGGCCGCGGTAGGCAGGACTCTCGACGCGGATGAGTGGGGGAGCTTCGAGACCGTGTCGGATCTGATCCAGGAGCGCACGCGTCTGTTACCCGAGGCCGGGGACCAGGTGGTCTTCCTGTTCGCCGACATCATCGACTATGAGGAGGCCTCCTGGGACAAGGTCATGACAAAAGACGGAGTGGCCGGGATCCTGGAGTCGGCGCAGACCCTGCTCACCGCGTTGGACAACTGGTCTGCGGAGGCCATCGAAACAGGTTTGCGGGGGATGCTGGAGGAGATGGGCGTCGGAGCGGGCAAGGGTCTCCAACCGTTGCGGGTGGCCGTAACCGGGTCCTCGGTCAGCCCCCCGCTGTTCGAATCGCTAACCGCCCTGGGCAAGGAGCGGACCCTCGACCGCCTGGCCCGGGCCCGTGCCCGGATAGACGGTGGGGAGCCGTTAACCTGAGGCAATCCCCGAGGTCCCGTCGTCCAGTGGCCCAGGACGCCGGCCTTTCAAGCCGGAAACGCCGGTTCGAATCCGGTCGGGACTGCAACCTCTTTCCCCTGGTCAGGGGATTTTCGCTCGATTCCCGCTCTTCGACTGGGTCGGTTTGGGCCGCTCCTGGGCCGCCCGAGAAGGCGGCCAGAGCGTCGAGACGGTCGGCGGTGCGGTCGTCGAGCCCTTCCATCAGATGTCCGTAGCGGTCCATCGTCACCTGGATCGAGGAGTGTCCGAGCCGGGTCTGGATGGTCTTCGGGTGCTCGCCGGCGGCGATCAGCCAGGAGGCGTGGGTATGTCTTAGGTCATGGATCCGGCACGGCTGGCCGACAGTCTCCGCGACTGCCGTGCGCCAGATCCTGCTGAACGATCCCCGCCGCAGGTAGGCGCCTCGTTCGGTGGTCCACATCAACCCGTCGACGAGCGGGTGCCGGTCGATGTGGTGGGCGATCGCGTCGAGGGCGATTCCAGGGAGGGTGATGGTGCGCTCCGATGCCGCCGTCTTTGGTCGACCCAGACGTGGAGCCTCTCCAGCTGCCTCGATGAGCGCCGATCGAACGGTGAGCCGGCGGCGCAGCATGTCGATGGCAGCGATCCGGAGACCGGCGAGCTCTCCCCAGCGAAGACCGGTGTAGGCGGCCACTATCGGCAACGCCTGATAGCGGTCGGGGAGTGCCCGGGCGAGTAGATCGACTTCCTGGGGATCGAGGAGACGCATGTCCGACCGTCGGGGATTGGGTAGGCGAATCCCTTTGGCAGGGGAGGAGAGGAGCCGACGGTCGTTCACTGCCTGATTGAGGGTGAGTCTGACCCACCGCATCGTCTTGGCGACTGTCTCGGGGGCGTATCCAGCGGCAGTCAGGTTGGCGATCAACTCACGAAGCAGCTCCGGTGTGAGCCGGGAAATCGGAACATCACCAATCACGGGAGCGGCGCGAGCATGACACGCTCGGTCAGTTTCGACGGTGCGTGCGGCGAGGTGGCCCCGACTGGCGAGCAACTGATCCGAGTAGTCGCACCATGGGACCTTTCCGAGATCCGGGTCGACCCATTCCCCACGGTCGAGCTTCGCAAGCTGGGCGCTCAGCCAACGCTCGGCATCGAGCTTCCTCTCGAAGCTCTTGGAACGTTCCCGTCCGTCGGCGCCGTAGTAGCGAGCGCGCCACGGAGCCGAACGCTCAGCCCGTTGCTGGATCCATCCTCTCATCGGCACGCCACCTGTTGACTGGCTACAGGATCGACCATATCCCCGTTGACCTCGACAGAGAAGGGTGGCGTGCTCAACGTGGTTGCTCCTCATCCAACCGCCGTCGAATCCACTTCTCGACATCTCTCCATCGATACCTCACGTGCCGACCGACCCGGAACCCTGGAGGACCTTCGCTCCGGTACCGCCACTGGTAGAGAGTCCCGACCGGGACGCCGAGGTACCGAGCCAGCTCTGCAACCGTCAGCAGCCTTTCGTCCGTTGCCATGGCCTCACACTGCGTGCCCACCCTTTCGGCAGACTTTCGGATCGCCTATCGGATTGGTCCTCGACGTGCTGATGGGGCGAGATTCCTCGAGCCTCCGTGGATTGAGCGACACGCTGTGGCGATGTGACGAGGTACTTCTGGGCCGAAATCCCCGCCACCGCAGGTGTGCACTCGTCTGTCTCGATAAGGGACTGCAGCTATGCGCTCAGGCTTCAGGAACCCTTTCGAAAAGGGCTCGGCAACTAGTTGCATGTGCGTGTGTCCTTCTCGGCAGTCCTAGACGATCAAGCTTGAATCGACTGAAGCCTCATCATGTCTGGGCGATGTGTCGCTCATCGCTCTTGGCGACGTAACTTGCCTTCTGCGGAGATGGTCCTCGCCTCGTCCCTCTTTAGACCAGGATCGAAATGGGCGGGTCGTCATGCACCGACGCATCGATCCCGCCCCAAGTCGCGTATCCGCCGGGTCATCGAACCCTGGGGGCCGCGCAGATGAGTTCGATTGTCCAACGCCTGGTGCTCAAAGATGCGCGGGCAGCGGGTTTCCGAAAGGGATTCCGAAAGGGTCATGGAAAGGGCGGCCCAAAGGTGTCGCCGGACGCTAGGCGGGCTGTTGCGCAATAGCGCAGAATGCCGGTTAGAGCGCGGGGGCCAGGGGCCGGTCCTCTGCCACTTTCGGCATATCAGGAATGCGAAATGAGCTGAGGGCGACGCCGAGTATGAGCCATCCCAAACCGAGTGCACCAAACCAGACTGCGTCACTCGGGTCCCAC
>DASWKK010000149.1:0-44519 GCA_036396655.1 Acidimicrobiia bacterium | reverse complement strand
GGTCTGGTCACCGGTGGCCGGATTGAAGACCGGTCCGCCGCGGTCGGTGGTCCCGGCGGTGAGTTGACCGTCAATCCAATGCTGGATCTGCTTCATGGCCCCAATCGTACCTGAGGTTGGTAGCGCCAGTAGATCCCCCCTCCCCGGCTACGCCAGTACTCCCCCAAGACCCCCCACCCCCCTTCGGGGTACTCCCCCCAACGCTCACTTCGTTCGCTGGGGGGAGAAACGGCTCACTTCGTTCGCTGGGGGGAGAGACGGCTCACTTCGTTCGCTGGGGGGAGAAATGGCGCCACGCACCTCAGGTGCGCAGTACCGGGGGTCAGATGTCGACGGTCTCGGTGGTGCCCGCCGGCACCTCGACGATCCGGTCGCCGATTCCGACCCGGATTGGGTTGGCCTCTCCGGGCCGGGTGGTGATGGTCAACTGCTCGTTGGTGATGTGAAGCTCGAGGAGATGGCCCCGATACCGGATCTCGAAGCTGAGATAGCCCAGCTCCTCGGGGATGGCGGGGTCGAGCCAGAGGATGTCCTCCCGGGTCTCGAGCCCGGCATAACCTCGTTGCACCAGGTCGACCGTGCCGGCCATCGCGCCGAGATGGATTCCTTCCTGGGTGGTGCCACCCTGGATGTCGTCCACGTCGCTCAGCAGCGCGCTGCGAAACTCCGCCCACGATTCGCGGCGGTCAGATCGGGCGAGCACCCAGGAGTTGACCAACCTGCTCAGTGTGGATCCGTGTGAGGTGCGCCGGGAGTAGTAGTCGATGTTGCGCTTGATTGCGTCATCGTCGAGCGAATAGCCGAGCCGCTCGAAGATCGTGTGGAGCTCGCTCATGCTCATCAGGTAGAAGAGCATCAGCACGTCTGCCTGCTTGGAGAGCTTGTACCGGTTGGTCGTGTCTCCTTCGGCTTCCAGGATTCGATCTAGTCGGTGGATGTTGTCGTACTTCTCCCGGTAGCCGACCCAGTCGAACTCCTCGAGATCGTCGTAGCCCTCGAACTGACTGATGATTCCG
The DNA here is from genome assembly GCA_036396655.1 of Acidimicrobiia bacterium. Lineage (GTDB taxonomy): Bacteria > Actinomycetota > Acidimicrobiia > Spongiisociales > ZC4RG35 > JARDZU01. Next base: position 43,503 of record DASWKK010000149.1, on the reverse strand, counting down.
TCGCCGTGAAAGTCGACCCGCATCTTCTGGCTGATCTCATCCCACCTTCCCTGCTCCTTCAGTGAGATGCCCAGTCTCTCCGTCAACTCGAGTCGTCGGAATTCGGGGACTGTCTCCAGCGCGTCGAGGGCCCGGCGCAAGACCCAGGCCGTCATCACGTTGGTATAGGCGTTGTTGTCGAGCCCCGGGTCGTTGGCGCCCGGGTAGGCGTCGTGATACTCGTCCGGCCCCATCACGCCCTTGATTTCGTAGCGATCGAGCGCCTTGTTGTGGGTGCACAGGCTGGTGACAACACGGGCGATCTCGAGCAGCATCTCCGCTCCGTAATAGGAGAGAAAGTCGGCATCGCCGGTCGTCTGGTAGTACTGCCAGACGTTGAACGCGATGGCGAGGTTCACGTGACGCTGGAGGTGGCTGTTGTCGGGTAGCCAGTTCCCCGACTTGGGGTTGAGATGCACCACCTGGGTCTCCTCCCGTCCGCTGCTGCCGCTCTGCCATGGGTAGAGAGCACCCTCCAGACCTTCCTGCCGGGCAGCCCAACGTGCCTCGGGCAGTCTCCGGAACCGGTAGATGAGCAGAGATCGGGTCAGATCCGGTAGGTGGAGGTTGAGGTAGGGAAAGATGAACAGCTCGTCCCAGAAGATGTGACCCCGGTAGGCCTCCCCGTGCCAGCCTCGAGCCGGGACTCCAACGTCCAGGTCGATCGTGTGTAGAGACACGGTCTGGAGCAAGTGGAACGAGTGCAGGTTGAGGACCATTGCTTCGAACTCGTCGGCTCCAGTCGTCAGGTGGGCGCGCCGCCACAACAGCTCCCAGGCGAGCGCTTGGGTATCCAACATCTCGTCGAATGAGCCGATCCGCTCGATCCACACCTGCGCTGCGTGTCCTGCCTCGGAGATGGCGTGATCACGCGAGGTGAACAGCGTCACGATCTTGTCGACGGTCGTCGACTCGCCCTGAGCGAGGTCGACGGCCAGGTGGTGGGCAACGAAACCCGGCTCCTCGACGTTGTGCCGCTCGACCTCGATCCCTTCCCCGTCGCGCAACACTGTGGTTCTGGCCGCCATCGCCACCTCGACTCGGGACTGCGTCGTCCTCATCTGGAGGAACACCGACTCGGGGTCGGGGAATGCCGTGGCTACGGGCTCGAGGTGTTGAGAGTTGAGACTGCGGTAGCGGGCCACACCGCCGTTGGTCACCAGCCCGTCGATCGCCGAGCGGATCCAGAGGGCTCCCGTCCAATTCTCTGCCGTGAACGTCGTTTGAAGCCCTGCCACATGTCGCTCGGCCATGTGGACGAAGCGGCGCTGGGCGACTCGGGTCCGTCTTCCTTCCTCGTCCTCGAACACAAACGACCGGAGTAACACCCCCCGCCGGAGATCCAATTCCTGGCGATATTCTTGAACGGTTGCGGCAGCAAGCTCGAACCATTGGCCGTCACCCACCCGAAACTGGAACAGCAGCCAGTTGGGAGCATTGACGAGATCCTCGTTCTCGATCTCACGACCGGAAATCTCGGTGACGAGCCGGTTGTAGAGACCGGCGACGTAGGTGCCCGGGTAGTGGGATCCGCCCGCACGGGTTTCCGGAGCCGCACCCCTGGTGGCGAAATACCCGTTGCCAAGGGTGCACAACGCCTCTCTCAGTCCCTCGTTGTCGGGATCCTGACCTTCAAACGTGAGCGACCATGAGCTCATCGATTCCGCTCACGATCGGCGAGCGCGGCGAGGAAGCTGCGGACATCGTCGGTGGTCTCGAGCATCCATTGGGCATGGGTTGATTCCCCATCCTGGCCGACCACGATGCCGATGCCTCTTCTGCGAATTGCCCGGAAAGCATCCTCGTCCGTGGTGTCATCGCCCAGGTAGACCGGGGTGATGTCGGGGTTATCGAGACCCAGCTCCGAGAGCAGCCAGTTCAACGCACGCCCTTTGTCCCAGTCGAAGTCCGGTCTCAGCTCCAAGACCTTCTTGCCGGTCCCCACTCGGAGCTGTGGGAAATGTGGTGCTATCTCGTGGACCGCCTTCTCGACGAGGGAGACATCGTCGCCCTCCACCCTCCGGAAGTGCACCGCGATGGCATAGCGCTTGCGCTCGACCTGAGACCCGTCGATGCCTCCGAGCCTGCGCTCGAGCAGCTCGCCCGCCTCCTCGAGAGGAGCCAGGTACCTATCGATCTCCCTGAGTCGTTCCCCGGCAACCGGTTCGCCGTCCGGACCAAGGATGTCAAAGCCATGACTCCCGGCGTAGTAGATCCCTTTGACTCCCATCTTGTCCCTGACGTCTGCAACGTCGCGCCCACTGAGCACGGCAACGGTGGTGAGAGAGGCGAGCTCCGTGATCACGGCCCTTGTCGTCTCCGACAGCACGGCCAGGTCAGGGTGTGCCACGATGGGCGTCAGAGTTCCGTCGTAGTCGAGAAACACCGCCGGGCTCCTGTCGGCCAAGCGCTCGATCAGCGCTCCCATGTCGGCGAGGGCGTCGGGAAGGTGGTCCCTGGGCGAGGCCGGGAATGGTCTCACCTTGATCTCGTCGAGGTCGGAGACAACCACTGTTGCCCCGTGATCGGACAGATCCCCCGCCTGGTCTGCCCGGTTGACACCGATGACCAGTGCGAACTCACCGCGACTGCCGGCCTCTACCCCACTGAGAGCGTCCTCCACGATTGCCGAGCGCGAGGGCCTGGCGCCGAGACGGGCGGCGGCTTCGAGAAACACGGCCGGATCGGGTTTGCCCGGGATGCCCATTGCTTTGGCCGTCACCCCGTCCACGACCACCGAGAACAAGTCCGACAGACCCGCCGATGCGAGAACATCGCTGACGTTCTGGCTCGATGAGATCAGCGCGGTTCCGATGTCATGACGTTGAAGCTCGCGTACGAGGTCGACGCTGGTTCGGTACGGCTCGACCCCTTCCTGGCGAAGGTGATCGAGGAAGAAGAGGTTCTTGCGGTTGCCGAGCCCGCATACCGTCTCCTCGTCGGGACTGTCCTTGGGCGAGCCCCATGGGAGGTGAATGTCGCGGGACTCGAGGAAGCTCTGCACCCCGTCGTACCTGGGTTTGCCGTCAACCCAGGCCAGGTAGTCGGCCGAGGCGAATGGGACAAAGGGCTCACCGGTTCGTTCGGCGTGACGCTCGAGGTAATCGTTGAACATGCGGATCCAGGACGTCTCATGGACGTCGGCGGTCTTGGTGATCACCCCGTCGAGATCGAAGATGACGGCATCGATCCGGGCCGCATCGATCTCCTGCTGGAACGTCATCTCATGGGTCGTTTCTGCAAAGTGGGCACGGTGGTCTTCGGAACAAACCTAACCCCGACCGTGCCGCACGGCTGGCGTGCCGCAGCCCCTGGACGGTGGAGCCGACGTGCGCGGTGGGCGCGAGTTGAAGGACCCGATGAGCAACTTCCTGCGCCGGAACTAACCGGATCAAGTTCTACGGTCACCCGACTCCTACAGTCGGTTTCTCAGCCGGGAAGTCACCCAGCTCCCGTTGTCACCCTTCGGGCCCTTCACTGCGGAGAGTGCCAGAGGAGGGAGAATGTGTCCAGGGCCAAAGGTCCCAAGTGGCACTGGTAGAGCTCGGCGATAGTGATGTAGCCATTAGGTTCCAACCGACGGACCGGAGTGTCTCCCATGTGGTCAGAACAGTGCGAATAGGCCGGATCTTCGGCATCGAAGTGCGCATCGACCCGTCCTGGCTGGTGATCGCCTTTCTGGTCGCCTGGTCGTTCTATGCCCAGTTCGAGCTGAGATTCCCGGAGCTGGAGCCGGGCGCCAACGTCCTGCTCGCCGGTTCGTCGGTATTCGTCTTCTTCGGGTCGGTTCTCCTCCACGAGATCAGCCACTCGGTGGTGGCGCGCGGTCTGGGTATCCCGGTGGAGGGGATCACCCTGTTTCTCTTCGGAGGGGTGACCAAGACCAAGATGGAGGCGCAAAGGCCACGGGACGAGTTTCTCATCGCGGTCGTGGGTCCGATGACCAGCTTGGGACTGGCCGGGCTGTTGTGGCTGACAGTGACTTTGGGTGGCGACGTCCTACCCGAGCCGGTGCACTACGCCCTGGGATACCTCGGCTGGCTCAACTTCGCCCTTGGAGTGTTCAACTTGCTGCCTGGCTTTCCGCTCGACGGCGGCAGGGTGCTCCGCTCGATCCTCTGGCGCGCCAGCGGAAGCCTGACCAAAGCAACCCGGGGGGCGGCGACGGGCGGCAAGGTCATCGCGATGGTCATGATCGGCTTTGGCCTGCTCACCGTGTTCAGAGGAGACCTGAGTGGGCTCTGGCTGGCGATGATCGGGTGGTTCCTCTTCCAAGCCGCGGTCGCCGCGGATAAGGACGCGATGCTCCGTCGCCTGTTGAGGGAGGTCAAGGCGCGCGACCTGATGTCGCCGGAGCTGACCACGATTCCCTGGGATACCAGCATAAGACAGGCCGTGGACGACTACTTCCTCCGGTACGACCATTCAGCATTCCCCGTCATCGGCACGGAGAGGACGGGTCTGCTCACGCTAAGAGCTGTTCGTCAGATTCCACGGGACCAATGGGAGATCCGACAGGTGTGGACAGCTGTCACCGACCTCGACGATACCTGTACGGTCGGGCCATCGTCTCCGATGGACGAGGTCATGGAACGCATGCGCGAGGATGGCCAGGATCGAGTTCTGGTGGTCGATGCGGGCGAGGTGCTGGGAATCATCACACCGCAGGACATCGCTCGATGGGTACGGCGCTCAGAGGAGTTGGGCCTGTCGCAAACCGGAAGCTGAGCACCTCCCAACGGGAAAGGGTGAAGCGGTCGTGTCGCGGCATTCCTCTGACACCATCGGGTCTTTGGCCCCTAGCCGTGCCAGACCCCGAAGCAGATGATTGCGTCAGGACAAGGAGGTCTTGATGCATGCCAAGGTTGGCGACCATCTGGTGATCAAGGGTCACCATGTGGGCGATATCGAGAAAGACGGCGAGATCATCGAGGTGCACGGAGCGGGTGGAGAGCCGCCGTTCCTGGTGAGGTGGGCCGACGAGGAGCGGGAGTCGCTGGTCTTCCCCGGGAGCGACGCCATCGTTGAGCACTTGAAGAAGAGCCCGCCCAAGAAGAAGACGGCCTGAGCGAAACACCAGAACCCGATGTTGTCGGGGCCGCGGCCCTTAATCCCCGTCGACGCCAAACAGCCTCAGGGTCTCGACGGCGCGTTCCCTCGGGATGACCTCGATGGCGTATCCGGAGTGGACCACGACATAGTCGCCGACTGCGGCCCCAGGGACCATGATCAGGTCGACCTCCCTCTCAGTGTCGACAATCGACACAGTCGCCGGGACCGAGACGGCCGTAGGCTCTCCGATCTTGGTGACCCGTGCCGGGACGGCGACGCACATCGTCAGCTCCCCAGTCCGATCGATACCAGCATCACACCGAGCGCGTTTGGGTCGGTGTGGTCGGCAGACTGCTCGACGTCCACCTCAGGCTCGTAGCCCCACACCTCCAGGGCATAGTGACGGGCACCCTGCTCGATCGAGCCGGGGCCGATACCGGACAAGGCTCCCACTCTGAATCTCAGGGTGACCACCTTCACCTTATTCCCGTCGATCTCACTCTCGACCCGAGCCATCAGGTCGCGGATTATCGCGCTCTCATGCATGATCGATCTCGGCGACCAACTCGTTGACAGCTGCCTCGACCTGATCAGACAACCCCACCCCGGGTGACAGATCGGCGACCTCGATCCCGTACACCACCACCCGCTCGGGGAGGCGTCCCAAGCGGCGAGCCATCTCGATGGTCTCGATCACCCCGACCGAGTGGGTGCTGGTGGCCAGGACTCCACCGGGGAGCGGCTCATCGTGAGCCTCGAAGCGATGGATGGTGCCGGCAGGCGCACCGGAGCGGGCAGCGTCGACGAGTATCACTTCGTCTGCCCCGTCCCACCTGTCCATCAGCTGGTACGAACCGCTCGCCTCCTGGCATGCCTCCACCCGGCGCACTCTTCGGGCTACCTCGATTCCGGCGGCATCGTCGCCACGGGTCGGGTTGCCAACTCCGATCAAGAGTTTTCTCATTCCCGGTCGACGGTCAGGTCGAGGAAATGGGTGGCACAGGAGATACATGGGTCGTAACAACGGATGGCTTGTTCCAGCTGCCATTGGAGCTGGTCGTCGGTCAACTGAGTGCGACCGACCACGTAGGCCCGTAGATCGTCCTCGATGCTGAGTTGATTCTGCGAGGTGGGGGGGACGATGTGTGCGTCGATGATGAGGCCACCTGAATCGATCTGGTACTGATGGTAGAGAGTGCCGCGCGGGGCCTCCGAGGCGCCGTGGCCGATGGCATCCCTCGGTTCCACCTCGATGGACGGCGCCTCGGGCCGGACGTAACCGTCGATGAGCCGCAATGCCTCCTCGCAAGCGAACGCTATCTCAACTGCGCGAACGATGATGCTCCGAAACGGGTTGAGGCAGGTAGGCCCGAGCCCGGCAACCCGGGCGATCTCCTTTGCCGCGGGTGTGAGTTGCTCGGAGTTGAGCGAGTAGCGGGCCATCGGTCCCAGGTGATACGCCCCTCCGTTCTTGCGACGGGCGTGGAGGGCGTTGGACCATGCGACATGGGTTTCCTCGAAGTGGTCGTCCCACTCGTCCACGCCGATGTCCAACCCGCGGTTCGAGACGATGCGACCCTCGTGGATGGCGTACTCGTCGGGGTGCTGAAGGGCGACGAACTCGTAGTCACGCTCGAAATCGGGGAACGGCAGGTCCGATATCCACTTGGTGGTTGCCATCGCAGCCTCCAGCGCCCACTCCAGGTCCGGTACCAGGGACTCCAACTCCGTCTTGGTTGGGACCCGGAAGAAGCCCCCGACCCGGATGTTTATCGGGTGAATTTCCCGGCCCCCGATCAGGGTCATGATCTGGTTGCCGATCTTCTTGAGCTTCAAGCCCATCTGCACCTGCTCGGGAAAGTCGTTCGCCATCGCCAAGGCGCTGTCGTATCCCAGGAAGTCGGGCGCATGAAGGAAGAAGACGTGAAGGGAGTGGCTCTCGATCCACTCCCCGCAATAGATGAGGCGGCGCAGGGCGCGTAGGCCCCCCGTCAGCTCTACCCCGGCGGCCGATTCCATCGCATTGCAGGCGCTGGTCTGATACGCGATCGGGCATATGCCACAGATGCGAGCGGTGATGTCGGGAGCCTCGGAGAAGCGGCGGCCACGGAGGAAGGCCTCATAGAAACGTGGCGGCTCGAAGATCTTGAACTTGAGGTCGAGCACTTCCTCGCCCCGTAGCTTGAGGTACATCGCTCCCTCGCCTTCGACTCGCGCCAGGTAATCGACCGCGATCTCTCGCTCAACGCTCAAGGGCTTCACTCGCTTCTCGGAACTCGGGGGCATAGGCGTTGAAGGTACGCAGGGCGTGGATTAGGTCGATTTCGGGGACTCCGAGCCGGCCCCACCATTCCGCCAGGGAGTCGATGTTCGGCGACTGGGAGGGCCCGAAGCAGCCATAACACCCGCGGTCGTAGGCGGGACAAATAGCCCCGCACCCGGCCTGGGTTATCGGTCCCATGCACGGGATCTGTTGGGCAACCATGACGCAATTGGTCCCCCGCAGCTTGCACTCGACACAAACGCTGTGCCGGGGGATGTTCGGCTTCCGCCGGTGGATGAAGGCGTCGATGACCTCCAGGAGTTGGTGCTTGGAGATGGGGCATCCCCTGAGCTCGAAGTCGACATCGATGTGGTCTGAGATCGGTGTGGACGTCGCCAGAGTGTCGAGGTATTGCGGCTGGGCATAGACGATGCTGAGGAACTCGTCGACGTTGGCCCAGTTGCGCAATGCCTGAATTCCCCCTGCGGTGGCGCACGCTCCGATCGTCACCAGAGCTTTCGACATCTCTCTGACCTGCGTGATCCGCTCGGCGTCGTGGGGAGTCGTTATGGACCCCTCCACGAGTGATAGGTCATAGTGCCCCTCGATCTCACCTCGAGTTGCCTCCGGGAAGTAAGCGATGTCGATCGCTCCGGCAACGTCCAGGAGGTGGTCCTCGGCGTCGAGAAGAGTCAGCTGGCAACCGTCACAGGAAGCAAACTTCCAGACGGCGAGCCGGGGACGCGGCGAGCTCACAGCTCGGGCACCCGGAGGCGGTCGGATACCTGGGCATATGCCAGCACCGGGCCGTCACGACACAAGAAGTCGGAGCCGAACTGACAATGACCACAGAACCCGATGGCGCATTTCATATTGCGCTCCACACTGACGTAGACGTTCTCCGGCGCAACTCCACGAGTCTCCAACTCGTTGGCCACGACCTTCATCATGATCTCCGGCCCGCAGAGCATGGCGACCGCCCTCTCCGGATCGAATGGGATTCGAGGAAGCAGGCCGGTGACCACTCCGACATCTCCAAACCAGGATTCGTCAGATCTATCGACAGTCACCTCGATCTGCAGGTCGAAGCGGCTCCTCCATGAGTGGAGCTCCTCCTGGAACATCAGATCGATCGGGGAGCGGGAGCCATAGACGATCGAGACCGCTCCGAACCGATCGCGGCGTGCGATGACGTCGTACACCACCGGGCGAAGCGGGGCGAGGCCGATGCCACCCGCCACCACCACCAGGTCTCTTCCCTCGGCATGACCCACAGGCCACCCCACTCCATAAGGGCCCCGGATGCCGACCCGGTCACCGATGCCCAGCCCGGCGATGGCCGCGGTGACGGCGCCCACTGAGCGAACCGTGTGGACCAGGATCTCTGGACGATGAGGGTCGCCGGAAATCGAGATGGGCACCTCGCCAACGCCGAACACGTAGAGCATCGTGAATTGCCCGGGGGCAAACGACAAGTCGGCTCCATCGTCGGGCTCCAGTTCCAGGGTGACAGTGTCCGGCGTCTCGAAGCGGTGGGAGATGACCCGAAAGGGCCGGGGAAGCATGGCCTCGGTAACAGGCCCCGAAACCATCGAATTGGCCACGGTCATCGGTCAGGAGCTCCGGTAGAGGTCGAGAAGCTGGATCCTGGTGCGGTGGAGACGGCGGACCGCCTCTTCGGCGACCACCCCCAACACCTCGAGAGCGAGATCCCGATCAACCTCGCACTTCTGGCGGATGGCGACGGCGTCAAATGCGACCAGGTGGGTGTCTCCGAGGGCGCGTGCCCTCCAGTTCCATCGATAGGGATCGAAGAACCAGCTGACCCCGACCAGCTCTCCGGGCCCCAAGGTCTGAATGGACACCGGAGCCCTGCCCGGACTGGTCAACTCGAGACCGATCCTGCCGCTCACGATGGTGAAGAAACTGTCGGCCACGCCCCCCTCCTCGAACAGGATCTCGCCGTCGGCCAATTGGACCTCGCTGGAGACGGATTCGAAGAGGTCGAGCTCGGTGTTGGAGAGCCTGGTGAGCAATTCGCTCTTTTCGCGTATCGACCGAAGATTCACGCGGTCACCTCCTGAGAGGCGCGGATCGCGGCTACTTCCGCGGTGATGTCGATACCCACCGGGCACCACGTTATGCAGCGACCGCAGCCGACACACCCCGACGATCCGAACTGGTCGTACCAGGTCGCCAGCTTGTGTGTCATCCATTGCCGGTAGCGCGACTTCGTCGTGCTTCGGACGGGCACTCCGTGCAGGTTGGAGAAGTCGAATGTGAAGCACGAATCCCAGCGACGAGACCTGGTGGCCACCTCGCCGTCGAGGGTTACCGAATCCTCGATCGTCGAGCAGAAGCACGTGGGGCAAACCAGGGTGCAGTTGGTGCAAGCGAGGCATCGTTCCGCCACGTCGTCCCAGCGGGGATGCTCGAGGTTCGCCAAGAGCAGTTCCTTGACCCCCGTGTTGTCCATGGACCGGCCCATGCTCGCTGCGGTGGTCTCCACGATCCTGTCGACCCTCACCACGTCGTGGTCAGACGCGACCCGGCCCGGGAGCCTCTGCACCACACTTTGCCCGGCCTCGGTGCCGGCCTCGAAGACGAACTCGTGCCGATCGGAGTCGATCACCTCGGTGAGAACCAAGTCGTAGCCCGATGTGCATCGAGGACCGGTGCCCATCGAGACGCAAAAGCAGGTACCTCCGGCAACCATGCAGTTGATGGCGACGGTGAACCCGTCCCGGCGAGCCGTTTGGTAGGTGTGGTCGACCTCCCCACTGCCGAGGAAAACCTTGTCCTGGATCGCGATCGCGGCCAACTCGCAGGCACGGACACCGAGAAAGGCGTACCGCGTCTCAGGCACTTCGTGTTGGACGAATTCGAGGGAGCCGTTGTCCCGTTTCACTTCGAGGAGCGTCGTCCTAGGGGGAAAGAGGAACTTCTTCCAGGAGTGCTGACCGACCGCATACCCGAAAAGTGCTTGATCGTCACGGGCCACCAGCCGGTAGGCCCCGCCCTCCTGTTCGTCGGTCCATCCGATGGGCAGATCATCCACACCACGGACTTGGTCGTAGACGATCGCCTCGTCCCGCACTCGGGGGCCGAGGATGGTGTACCCGTCGGATGCGAGGATCTCGAAGAGAGTGCCGATGTCGCCCCGATCGACGACTACCTGACTCACGCCGTCTCCATGCCTCTGGACAGTACCCAGCTCAAGGTGATGGGTGTGTGCGGGCGATCTTGCTGACAGTTCTGGCAATGGGGCCGTGGGTAGGGTCTGGGACCGTGAGAGAGATTTCAAACATCGCAGGGCTGCAGCGTCGGCAGGTAGGTGTGCTTCTGGCAGCGGGAACGGCCGTGATCAGCGGCATTGCCATCTTTGTGAATGGCTACGGGGTGCGGGCCTGGGTGGAGATCTCGGATCCGACCACGTACACGACCCTGAAGAACTCGGTGGCGGCCATGATCCTTCTCGGTGTGGCCGTCTCGTTCTCCAAAGGGCGCAGCGGAGGTGTCGATTTGTCTGACGTCAAAAAGGCGTGGCCCGGCCTGGCTCTGATCGCCATCGTTGGAGGGAGCATCCCGTTCGTGCTCTTCTTCGAGGGGCTGGCCCGCGCAACCGCCAGCGACGCCTCCTTCATCCACAAGACGCTCTTGGTGTGGGTGGCCGTCCTTGGGGCCCTCATCCTGCGTGAGCGGATCGGTTTGGTTCACATTGCGGCAATCGCCCTACTCGTCGGGGGTCAGGTTGCATTGAGCGGGGGAGTCGGGGCTATCGAGTTCGGCGCCGGGGAGTGGATGATCCTGGCAGCAACGCTTCTCTGGGCGATCGAGACCGTCATCGCCAAGCGAGTCCTTGCCTCGGTTCCCTCGCACATAGTCGGGGTCTCCCGAATGGCCGGCGGAGCGGTGCTACTCGTCGTCTATGGCATCGGGCGCGGGGCGTTCTCAGGGCTGACCGGCGTCACTCCCGAACATGTCCTGTGGATTGTCGTCACCGGCCTGACCCTGTCGGCTTACGTCGCCACCTGGTTTGCAGCCCTGGCCCGGGCCCGAGCGGTGGACGTGACTGCAGCCCTCGTCGGGGGAGCCATCATCACTGCGCTTCTCGAGGTGGGGCTGCGGGGGGTGGGGCTTCCCCCTGTGCTCGGCTTGGTGCTTGTTGCCGTAGGCGTGCTCGTTGTCTTCGCGGCGGGCTGGCGTCGCCCGGTGACGGCGCAGTGACCGATCTTTCCGGATCGGTCTTCTTCTCCAGGTTCGCCTTTCCTCCCAACTCGCTGGGGTACTGCGGGCCGTCCGATACCGGTCTGTTGAAGCAGGTCATGGTTGGAGGGCTGTCGGGATTGGAAGAGATGACCCACATCATCCCCGCCTTTGCCGGGGCCTGGCCGTATCTAGAGCTGATCGCCGCTTGCGCCAATCGAGACCCGCTCGACCCTGGGGTGGTCGAGGCCTATTGGCTGGGTAATCCCCTCCTCGATCAGGTTGACCTCTTGCTGATGGGCAACTCGCTCGATGAGCGCTTCCGCCATCGGGCCGGGTGGGACTGGAACGCGGTGTCCGATGCCCTCAACGCAGGGGGGAAGCCAAACCACTCGTTTCATGTCTTCTGCATCTATCCCTGGGTGGGTCTGCTCCGATCGGGCACCGTCGAGCAGTCGCTCGAGGTTCTGGATCGGTGTCGAATCCGATGGGGTGAGGTAGTGGGGCTCGCCGGCGACCGGGTCATGGTCAGGTCGCGGCCCCTCACTTGGGACGGGGCTCGGTTGCGTCTCTCGCCAGAGCAAGTCGAGCCGGTGCTGCCGCCGGTCGGCGACGGCCTTCTGAACCCCGGAGATCTGGTGGCGATGCACTGGGACTATGTGTGTCAGAGGATCACACCGCATCAGCGCGACAACCTGATGCGCTACCACGACCGGCATCTCGCGATGGCGAACCAGTCGCGTGCATCGTTGGGGCGATCGATCGAACGCTGATTCGGGGAGACCGCTAGTCCGTCTCCGGTGGGCGACGCTTTCGTTTCAGGTCGCCACGCGCCTTCTTGCTCGCCAGCCGTCTCTCCTTGGCCGCTCTCGACGGCTTGGTCTTCTGCCGGGGTTTGCGCACGACAAGGGCGTCGTCCAGCTTGGCCGCGAGTCGTTCCCGGGCTGTCTCGCGATTGCGCCACTGCGATCGCGTATCGGTGACCTTGACCTCGATCATCGGGCCAAGCTTCTTCATCAGCTGGTTCCGGACATCGACCGGAAGTGATGACTCCATCACATCAAAGCGCAGGGTCACCGCGGTCTGGGTCTTGTTGGCGTGCTGGCCACCCGGGCCGCCGGGAGTGTCGAAACGCTCTTCGATCTCGGCATCGGGGATCAGCCAGCCGCCGACGGTGATCCCGTCTGTGGTCACGCCTCTTGGTAATACTCGGTGCCGAGGTGGGTGATCAGGTCCTCATCCATCATGTGCCTGAGGTTGTTCTTCAGCTTGGTCAGCTGGATGAACAGGTCGTTCTCGGGATAGAGGCCCTCCGCCGCCTGCGGGCTCTTGAAGTAGAAGGAGAGCCACTCCTGGACCCCCTTCTTGCCGGCGCGGGCCGCCAGATCCATGAACAACGCCAGGTCGAGGACGATGGGTGCGGCGAGAATCGAGTCCTTGCAGAGGAAATCGATCTTGATCTGCATCGGGTAGCCGAGCCATCCGAAGATGTCGATGTTGTCCCAACCCTCCTTGTCGTCACCGCGTGGCGGGTAGTAGTTGATCCGGACCTTGTGATAGAGGTCCCCATAGAGCTCGGGGTAGACGTCCGGTTGCAGGATCTGCTCCAGCACCCCGAGTTTGGACACCTCCTTCGACTTGAAGCTCTCCGGATCGTCGAGCACTTCGCCATCGCGGTTTCCCAGGATGTTGGTCGAGAACCAACCCTTGACTCCGAGCATGCGAGCCTTGAGACCCGGGGCGACGATCGTCTTCATCAAGGTTTGGCCGGTCTTGAAGTCCTTGCCGACGATCGGCACCCCCTCTTGGGCTGCCAGCTCGATCATCGCTGGGATGTCCACTGTCAGATTGGGGGCACCGTTGGCGAACGGCACCTTCATCTTGAGTGCGGCGTAGGCGTAGATCTGCGAAGGCGTGATCGCGGGATCGTTGTCCTTCAGTCCCTGCTCGAAGCCCTGGAGCTCGGCGTGGACCTCGGTCGGCTCCTCGTACGCCTCGGTCGACCCACACCAGACCATCACCAGTCGATCCAGCTTCTTGTCGGACCGGAAGCGATCGATGTCCTCCATGAGACTCTCCGCCAGGTCCATGTGGGTGGCTCCCTCCTTGACCTGGTCGACACCGTCGAGGTTCCGCACCCAGCGGTGCGAGAACACCGCCGGGTAGGGCTTGATCGACCGCAGCTCCTCTCCGATACCCTCGATGTGTCTCGGGTCGAGGACGCCTGCTTTCATCGCCGAGGTGTACGCGTCGTCGGAATAGGGGTCCCATCCTCCAAACTCGAGATCGTCGAGACCGGTGAGAGGGACGAACTCTCTGATGAGAGGGTTGCGCTCGGCGGTCCGCTTGCCAAGGCGAATGTGGGACAGCTGGGTGAGTGATCCGTAGGGCACCGCGTACCCCTTGCGCGAAGCCAGGACGCCGGAAATGAACGTGGTCGCGACGGCGCCCATCCCCGGGGTTAGCACTCCGAGTTTCCCGGTGGCCGGAGCCGGTGGCTGATTGGCAGACATGAGACCTCCTCACTGGCAACGATAGGGCATAACCGGACACCGCCGGTCAGCCGGCGCGCGGGCCGTCCCGCCCCCGTCGTAGGCTTGGCCGCATGGATCACGCCCCGGACTCCCTAGGCCCGACAGTGGATGTCGCCCTGCTCGCCGACGCGGTCCAGGCGGTGAGGGGCAAGCTGTTCATCCTTGGAGGAGGCTGGGACACGCTCTGGGTGAGAGCGTTTCCCGCCCGTCATCCGAGTCTGGCCATCGGTCTTCGGCTCCGGGTGCCTTCATCGTGGGGTGAGGAGATGTTGAAGCTGTCGGTCGAGCTGCAGGACGCCGACGGAGCACCTCTGTTGCCACACCCCTTGTCCCACCACATCAAGCTTCCCGCTCATCCCCAACCTCCGTCTGCCACCGACTTCGGGTTGATCCGATCGTTCACGTTCAACAACCTGTTGTTTGGTCGCGAGGGCTCGTATTCGTTTGTCATCTCGGTCGATGACGAGCCAGTCTCACGTCTCAGATTCTCGGTTCGCGCCCGCCCCGAGGACACCCCGCCAAACTTCGGGTAGTAGCTCTGCGCGCTCTAGGCGCGTGGAAATCGCGGACGGCGCGGGGTTGGCATAGAAACTCCGCCCGCCTAGCTTGACCACACAGGGACTCCAGGAAAGTCCCTTCTTTGTTCCCCAACTAACGAGGCTTTCTCAATGACGTACGCCAGGAGTGGTTCGCGCCTTCTCATCATCGCCCTCTCGGCCCTGCTCGGGGCCGCTGTCGTGGTACCGGCGCTTCCCGCCGCGGCCGCCCCGGAGCCACCGTTCGAGATGCGGTTTCCCCAAGAGACCGAGGCGACGGTTTTCTCCTCCAGCTTCGGAGCACCCCGTTCCGGCGGGCGCAGACACACTGGCAACGACCTGATGGCGCCGAAGTTGACTCAGGTTTACGCCGCCGCCGATGGGATGATCAGCGTGGTAACCACATCCAGCCTCGCCGGGAGATACATCGAGATCGACCACGGCGAGGGATGGTCGACGCGATACATGCATCTCAACAACGACGATCCCGGCACCGACAGCGGGAGCGCGGATTGGGATCTCACGGTGGTCCCCGGTTTGGTCGAGGGCAGCCACGTCGTTGCCGGCCAGCACATCGCCTGGGTTGGTGACTCCGGCAATGCCGAGGGGTCCGGCTCCCACACCCATTTCGAGATCGCATACGGAGGTGGGGAGATCGACCCTTACCCCTTTCTCAAGAGCGCCTATCTGCGCGACAGATCCCGTCAACTCGTCGACCTGTGGCATCTCACCCATTCGGTCGATGCCGACCGGGCTTCCTAGTGGCGGGCCAACGGCCGCGGTGACCAGGCTCAGCTGAGCGCTGTTGCGTCGTCGAGGGCCACGACTTCGGCCACCAGGTCGGGATGCGACGTCGAAACCACGGCCGATTCCTTGGTTCCGGTCGGGGGAGCGTCGCCGTCGTGAACCCAGATCACCCTGACCACTCCCGACGCCTCGGCGGCAGCTGCCCAGCCCTCGAGCACCTGCCGCTCATCCCCGGCGAAGGAGCGCTCTCTGCCGTCACGCGCCGCCTCGGTCATCATCACCGCCGTGAAGCAATTGGTGCTCGCTCCCTGCACGTGGCTGTCGTCGGAGACATCTCCTAGAGCGACCTTGACCCCGGCTCGCTTCAACTCGGCGGCGGCGCCGGGGTCGGATACGAAGGCGCGCACCTCACGTCCTGGCTCGATGAGCCCTGCGACCACGGCCCGGCCCAATCTGGTGTCGGCGCCCACAACAATCACCGGCATGACCCCGAACCTAATGTCCGGGGCAAGCTACGTGATGTGGTGCAGTGAGTTGGGAAGATGACCGCGCCTGGCACTTGATGCGGCCCTTGGTGTACTACCTGCGGGAAGACTTCATCCCCCCCGCAATGGCCGCCGGTCGCGACGTCCTCGACTTCTCCGCGGGTCTGGGGGACCTCTCCCAATATCTCGTTGAAAGCGGGGCGAGCAGCGTCACCGCCACCGTGCCCGATGTCGGGACTCCACTGGGATCCTCGTCGATACGGTGGCTCGAAGGCGTTGACTCGGGGAACATCACCGAGAGGCTCCCAGCGTCCTCGTTCGATCTGGTGGCGGCCCGAATGGTGCTCCAGTTCCCGACCTGGGAAGGAGACCGGGCCGACCCGGACACCATGGTGGGACAACTCGGCGAGGTGCTCCGTAGCGGCGGTCGACTCGTCATCGCCTTCCACCAGTTCCGTGCTTTCGAACCTGTTCCGGCCACCGGGGGTCTCCCTCACGCCGTCGAGGCACTGGACAATGTCAGCGGGGACATCGTCGACCTGGCCCGAGTGGTCCGGTACCTGGGCCTGCCTCCTCGGGAGGGACCGATGGGAGAGGTCGGCTTCGGGCTCAAGATCCCGATGCTGGTCACCACTCTCCAGACATACGGATTCGATATCGAGACCGCGGACGATCCCGAGCCGTTCACCTTTCCCCTCGATCTGGAGGGCTGGGACGAAGAGAGGATCGTCGATCTAGGCCGCCGTGTCATGGACTTGAAGCATCGTTATCTGGCAGATCCCGAGCAGAGCCCCTACGACCGACCCCAGACCGTGAGACGCATGCTCACCGAGCTCAGAGGGTTGATGGACTTTGCAGTCTGGCCTATTGCGAGAGTGGTAGCCCGGCTCCGTTCCTGACTCGTTACCACCTACCCGCTCTGTCCGGTACAATCCCACTACCGGGATAGTGGAAATTCGAAAGAGCCTTTATCCGTTGAATAGATGAGCAACGCGACATCAATACTCGAGGTGAGTGCCCAGTGACCACTGTCGACTTAGACCTTGGCGCCTACCAGCTCGGCTGGCATGACGAAATCGAATACGCCTTTACCCCGCGCAAGGGTCTCGACGAGACCGTCATCCGCGAGATGTCGGCAATGAAGAAAGAGCCGGAGTGGATGCTGGAGTTCAGGCTCAAGGCTTACCAGCGATTCCTGCGCAAGCCCATGCCCCAATGGGGTGGTGGCGGCGCTCTCAACACCATCGACTTCGACGACATCTACTACTACGTCAAGCCGGCCGGTGAGCAGCAGAAGGACTGGGACATGGTCCCCGAGTCGATCAAGGCCACTTACGAGAAGCTGGGCATCCCTGAGGCCGAGCGCAAGTACCTGGCCGGGGTGACGGCACAATATGAGTCCGAAGTGGTGTACCACCGCAATCGGGAGGACCTGGAGTCGCTCGGTGTCCTGTTCACCGACATGGACACCGCCCTTCGCGACTACCCCGAGATCGTAAAGGAGTATTTCGGGACCATCATCCCTCCCAACGACAACAAGTTCGCAGCGCTGAACTCGGCGGTCTGGTCTGGTGGGTCCTTCATCTACGTACCGCCAGGCGTGCACGTCGATCAGCCGCTTCAGGCCTACTTCCGGATCAACTCCGAGAACATGGGCCAATTCGAGCGGACCCTGATCATCGTCGACGAGGGTGCTTACGTTCATTATGTCGAAGGCTGCTCGGCTCCGGTCTACACCACCGACTCGCTTCACTCCGCGGTGGTCGAGATCGTGGTCAAGGAGGGCGGTCGCTGTCGTTATACCACCATCCAGAACTGGTCGAACAACGTGTTCAACCTGGTCACCAAACGCGCCGCTGCCTACCGCAACGCCACCATGGAATGGGTCGACGGGAACCTCGGGTCACGTCTCACGATGAAGTACCCCGCCGTCTGGCTGATGGAGCCCGGAGCCCACGGTGAGGTTCTCTCGATCGCCTTTGCCGGAGAGGGCCAGCATCAGGACGCAGGCGCCAAGATCGTTCACGCCGCACCGAACACGACTTCGACGATCATCTCGAAGTCGATTGCGAAAGGTGGAGGGCGTTCCGGCTATCGGGGCCTGGTCCGGGTGGAGCCAGGGGCGGAGAATGCCAAGTCATTTGTTCGCTGCGACGCGCTGATCCTCGACGATGCTTCCCGCTCTGACACCTATCCCTACATGGAGATCGAGGAGAACGACGCGGAGATCGGACATGAAGCCACTGTGTCAAAGGTCGGCGAAGAGCAACTCTTCTACCTGATGTCGCGTGGTCTCACCGAGGAGCAGGCGACGTCGATGATCGTCGCCGGGTTCATCGAGCCGATCGTCAAAGAGCTCCCGATGGAGTACGCGGTCGAGATGAACCGCCTGATCGAGCTCAACATGGTGGAGGCCGGCGCCGTCGGTTGAACGACGCCGAGCCCAGTCGAACGGCCGGGTCTCTCCGTCGATGCCATCGGCGTCTTATCCTTGACACGACCGTGAGCCCGGAGACAACCCATCAGTAGCGTTCTCGGGCTGCTCGCGGTCCTGGTGCTTATCCTGCTCAGTGGGTTTTTCGTCGCCGGGGAGTTTGCGATAGTCGCCGTTGACCGCAGTCTGGTCGAGCGAAAGGCGCAGGAAGGCGATCGCTCAGCCAGGCGAATCCTCGTCTCGCTCCGCAACCTGTCTTTCGAGCTTTCCGGAGCGCAGCTCGGGATCACCGCCACGTCGCTGATCCTGGGTGCGATTGCAGAGCCGGCGATCGCCACCCTGATCGATCCGATCCTTGCCTCCCTGCCGTTTCTTCCCGAAGAGTCCTCGCTGGCAGTCTCGGTCGTGGTGGCGTTGACTCTCGCAACCGGCGTCCACATGGTCCTGGGCGAGCTCGTGCCCAAGAACCTCGCCATCGCTCGGCCCTACACAGCGGCGGTCTGGTTCGCCATTCCGATGCAGATGGTCAATCGGGTCTTGCGTCAGCTCATCCTCTTCTTGAACCACTCCGCAAACTGGACCGTGCGCAGGCTCGGAATCGAGCCTCGAGAGGAGCTGGCCGGCGTCCGGTCGATGGAAGAGCTCGAGTTGATGATCCGATCCTCAGGCGAGGAAGGCCGTCTCGACGATGACGAGCTCGAGCTGTTGACACGCGCCATCACCTTCACCGAGAAAGTCGCTGCGGACGCCATGGTGCCTCGCGTCTCGGTGGTCGGCCTGAGCCGTCACGACTCGGTCGGGGAGCTGCGCCGAGCCTCGCTTGCCACGGGGCACTCCCGATTCCCGGTCTACGACGCGGACCTCGACGACATTGTCGGCATCGTCCACGTCAAAGACAGTATCAACCTCACCGACTCCAGGATCCCGGTGACACCGGTCGGTGAGATCGCCCAGCCGGCGCTTTTGGTTCCGGAGTCGAGCACTCTCGAGTACCTGCTCGGGGAGCTTCAGGCCAAGGGTCGGGGGATGGCAGTCGTGGTTGACGAGTACGGCGGGACCGCCGGGATCGTCACCATCGAGGATCTCCTCGAAGAGATCTTCGGTGAGATCGAGGACGAGTACGACCCTGAGCCGACCATGGACACCGAGACCGAAGAGCTCGAGGTGCTCTCCGGGCTCTTGCATCGCCATGAGGTGGATGAGCTGATCGGGTTCGAGTGGCCCGAGGGCAGGTACGAGACTCTCGCCGGGTTCATCGTTGCTCAGCTCGGCCGATTTCCCGAGGTCGGCGAGGTGATCCGAGTCGGTGACACCACCTTTGAGGTCCTGAACATGGATGGGCGCAGGATCGACCAGGTGCGCGCGATACGCGACACCGAATCGGAGAGGGAGAGCGGGTGAACTGGTCCGCTCTCGTCTGGATGGTCCTTCTGCTTCTGGCCAACGGTTTCTTCGTCGCGGCTGAATTCGCATATATCACCGCCAGAAGGAACGTGTTGGCGCAGACCCGATCACGGTCATCCCAAGTTGCGATCGGGCTCAACAAAGATCTGTCGCTGAGTCTGGCCGCGGCACAGCTCGGGATCACGATGGCATCCCTGGTCCTGGGTGCGGTAGCCGAGCCGGCGATCGCCTCGATCCTGGAGCGATTGCTCGGATTCATCTCGATCCCGGACAACGCCATCCATGCCGTCGCGTTGGTCATCGCGCTGTTGATCGTCGTGTTCCTCCACATGGTGATCGGCGAGATGGCTCCGAAGAACGTCGCCATCTCCAACCCGGAACGCTCGGCGCTTGCCCTGGCCATTCCATTCCGGGCGTTCATCGTGATCTTCCGGCCGCTGATCGCACTTCTCAATGGAACCGGAAACCTGGTGCTCAAGCTGTTCGGGGTCCCTCCCACCGATGCACTGGCTGTCGGGCACTCGGCTGAGGATCTGGCGGTGATCATCGCTACCGGCCAGAAAGAGGGAGTCATCGAAGAGTTCGCCCATCGCTTGCTCACGGGAGCCATCATCTTTGGTGATCTCGACGCCGCGGAGGTCATGGTGCCCCGACCCGACGTCAAGGCTGCCCCCGCGTCCGCATCGGTGGCCCAGGTCCAAGGTCTGATGGGGGTCACCGGACACTCCCGGATCCCGATCTATGACGGGGATGTCGACAACATCCTCGGGTTCGTGCACGTGAAGGACCTGATGGTGACCCATGACCAGGACCACAACATGCCCCTCGATCGGTCTCTGATCCGAGAGGCGCTGGTGGTACCCGAATCGGCGCCGTTGCGTTCCATTCTCGCCGAGATGCGCGGGGCTCGCAGCCATCTCGGGATAGTGGTGGACGAGCACGGCAGCACCGCGGGAATCATCACTCTCGAGGACATCGCCGAAGAGCTGGTGGGGGAGATCTCCGATGAGCACGACAGCAGCGAGCGTCGGGTAGCCGTCGATGAGAATGGTCGAATCGTGGCGCCCGGGTCGGTGAGGCCCGATGAGCTGTCCAGATACGGGGTTTCGCTTCCCGCCGGGGACTACGAGACCATCGGGGGTCTGATCATGGACCGGCTCGGGCGTCTACCGCGTCCCGGTGATGAGATCGAGGACGACGAATGGCGTATGAGAGTGCTGACCACTGATCGTCGTCGCGTGGGAGAGGTGGAAGTGACCTTGCTCGATCGGGGAGGCTCAGGCGGCTGACGCTCGGGGTCAGTCATCTGATTCGGAGTGCCGGGCCAACCCATGGACGATCGACCCACCTCGTCGCTGAATCGACGTAATCGGGCTTAACTCTGCTCATGACATCCGAACGAGCCACCCGCTGGATGCTCATCCTCACCACCGCCGGGTTGGCGTTGGGTGGGCTGTTGTGGATGACCGGATGGACGATCGCTTCGAACGTGAGTCTCGCTGCCGTGGCAGTGCTGCCGGTGATTCCTCTCATTGGCGACATGTTCGAAAAGCTGCGGAAACGACAACCGGGAGTAGATGTGATTGCCCTCCTGGCAGTAGCCGCGGCCCTGGCTCTCGGCGAGTACCTCACCGCGGCAATCATCGGCTTGATGCTGGCCACCGGCCGTTTCCTGGACGAGTTTGCGGCCGGCAGGGCCGAGCGGGCACTAACCGCGCTCATCAGCCGAGCTCCCCGATCCGCCAATCGTGTCAGAGATGGTCAAATCGAAATCGTCGACGTCGATGAAGTCGGTCGGGGAGATCGCCTACTGATCAAGGCCGGCGAAGTCATCCCCGTCGACGGGGTGATCCTCACAGACCGAGCACTGGTCGACGAGGCCGCCCTCACCGGAGAGCCACTGCCGGCCGAGCGTGCGGGCGGCGACCTGGTCAGCAGTGGTGCGGTGAACGCCGCCGATGTGTTCGAGATCCAGGCCACCGCCGACGCCGAGCACAGCACATACGCCGGGATCATCCGGCTGGTCGAGCAGGCACGGCAAACCCGTGCTCCGTCGGTTCGCCTCGCTGATCGATGGGCGGGTTGGTTCGTGCCGCTGGCCCTGGGCGTTTCGGGTCTGGCTTGGGCAGTGTCGGGAGATCCGGTGCGGGGGTTGGCGGTGTTGGTGGTGGCCACACCATGTCCCCTGCTCTTGGCGGTCCCAATCGCCGTCGTCTCCGGGATATCCCGTGGAGCGCACCGAGGGATCATCTTCCGGGGCGGCGCTTCCCTCGAGGCACTGGCTCAAACACGAAACGTCCTGATCGACAAGACCGGGACGGTGACTGTGGGCCAGCCGGCGCTTCGCAGCGTGGTGATCTTCGACCAAGGCTGGGCCGAGGAAGAAGCGCTGCGGCTCGCGGCCTCCGTCGATCAGACCTCGACCCACGTCTTGGCTCGGGCGATAGTCGATGCGGCGCGGAAGCGAGGCCTTCGTCTGGCAATGCCCAGCGACGTCAGCGAGGTTGCCGGTTCTGGGGTGATCGCCAAGGTCGATGACCACTCCGTTGGAGTGGGGAGACTCGAGTGGCTTCTCGAAGGCGAGCCACCGGCGCCGATTGTCGACTTTCGCCGACGCACGCGGCGCTTGGCGCCTCTGGCGGTCTTCGTCTCCATCGATGGCGATGTGGTCGCAGCCATCGTTTTCGACGACGCGATCAGACCCGATGCGGCCCACACCATTCGTGCCTTGCGTCGGACGGGTGTCGAGCGGATCGTGATGGCTACCGGGGACAACGCCATGGTCGGCCGGTCGGTTGGGATCGCCATTGGTGTTGATGAGGTTGTCGCCGAGTGCACGCCCGCCGAGAAGGTCGAAGCAGTCGAGGCATTGCGGGGTGAAGGTGTTACGACCATGGTGGGGGACGGGATCAACGATGCCCCCGCCCTGGCCGCCGCCGATGTCGGGGTCGCAATGGGCGCTCGAGGCGCGACCGCATCCTCCGAAGCGGCCGACGTGGTGCTGATGGTCGATCAGCTTCAGCGTCTCGTGGACGCGATCGGCATTGCCCAACGCTCCCGACAAATCGCGCTGCAGAGTGTGGTCGTGGGCATGAGCCTCTCCGGGGTGGCGATGACCTTTGCCGCTTTTGGGTTGCTGGCGCCTATCGTCGGGGCTCTGGTCCAAGAGGCCATCGACGTGGTCGCGATCGCCAATGCCCTGCGCGCTCTCGTCGGGAGGACCCCGTCCCAGAGTGGGCCCAAGCTCTCACCAGAGCTCTCCCAGCGGCTACGCGTCGAGCACGACGAGTTGATGCCCAAGCTGGATTCGCTGCGGGAAACCGCGGACAGGCTCGACGATCTTTCATCTTCGGCGGCCCGGGATGAGTTGGAGGAGATACGCCGGCTGCTGGTCGATCAGATCCTTCCCCACGAGGCCGAGGACGAGCGGGTGATCTACCCGCACGTAGCGGTTCTTCTCGGTGGGGAGGACCCGATTGCGCTGATGAGCAGGACCCATCGAGAGATCTTCCATCTGGTCGATGTGTATCAGCGTCAGCTTTCTGATCTACCTGGAACAGGACCGGACCCAGCCGACAATCGAGACCTACGGAGGATCCTCTACAGCCTCCATGCCATCCTCCGTCTTCACTTCGATCAGGAAGAGGAGCTCTATTTCTCGCTCCAGGAAGCCTGAAGATTCCAGCTTCCAGCGAGAAGCGTCGGACGTAGCAAATCTCCTTGGTGGAATCTCGTCCGGCCCCTCCGGACTTTAGGTCTTACCTGCGAGCGTGGAGACTCAAACGACCATTGGTCAGTTGGATCGGCCGACGACGTATCCGAGGAGTAGGCCACCGGCGGCGGCCCAGACGACCGAGAAACCGTCTCCGACAGATGCGATCGAGGGCGCCCCTGCGATCCGCATGATCGCCGATCCGGCGATGCCGCCGATGATGCCGATGAGCGCAGCACCAAAGAGGTTGTCTGCGCTGGCAAAGAAGCCACCGATCAGACCGGCGACGGCTCCCACGCCACCGGCGACGGCGAGAGCTTCCCAGGTCGATGCTGCTAGGAACATATGGACAGACTAAGCGCGACTGCCACGCAGTCGATGGGTCTTTCGACCGGGGTCAGGCCGAGACGACCTTCTCCTCCAGCACGTGGCTCATCAGGAACTGGACGGATCGGCCCGCCATGTTGAACGGCTCGGTGAGCATCACAACAATCGTGGCCGGCCCGCGGCTGACGATGTGGCCGGTATAGGTGTGAATTCCGTCTTGGTCTTCGGTGATGAAAGTAACGACCATGTTTCTCCGACCCCATACATCGGTGGTTGGTTGCATGATCCTTAGGGCCGGAAGACCCATAATGGCCCGACGCGGCAGTGGTTCGCGGTTTATCCATTCGTTAGCCGACCTTCAATAGCTTGGAGATCAGTGCGCCTCTTAGTGGTAGAAGATGAGCCCGATCTGGCCAACGCCATCGCCAGAGGCTTGCGTCGCGACGGCCACGCGGTCGACGTGGCCCTGACTGCCGGCGACGCCGACATCAAGCTCCGCACCGCCGGGTACGACCTCGTTTGCCTTGACTGGAACCTGCCTGATGGATCCGGGCTGGGGTTGTGCCGGGATCTGGTGAGCGGTGACCTGCCCACCCTCGAGGGCGACCGGCCGCGCATCCTCATGCTCACTGCGCGGGACGAGGTCGAGGACCGGGTGGCCGGGCTCGACGCCGGGGCCGACGACTATCTGGTGAAGCCCTTCGCCATGGTCGAGCTATCGGCGCGGGTGAGGGCCCTGTTGCGTCGGGAGGACCAGGTGGACCCGGTCATCGAGATCGGATCGCTGCGTCTGGACCCGGCCCGCTTCGAGGCCACCCGGGACGGAAAAGGGCTGGTGCTGACGGCCAAGGAGTTCTCTCTGCTCCACTACTTCATGGCGAATGCGGGAAGAGTGTTGAGTCAGGAGCACCTTCTGGAGCATGTCTGGGACGAAATGGCCGATCCGCTCACCAATGTGGTCAGGGTCACCGTGAGCAATCTCCGAAAGAAGCTCGGTGATCCACAGTTGATCAAGACCGTATCCGGGCGCGGGTACAGGCTGGACGACTGATGCCACCGGTCTTCCGCTCCATTCGGTTTCGACTCTCGGTCCAATACTCGGCGATCGTCTTCGGTCTGGGTGGAGCATTGCTCGGGCTGGTTTACCTGGCTCTGCGGCGATGGCTTCGCTCCCAGACGATGACCCAGTACGTATGGGCCGGCAGGCCGGTGTTTCAGGATGGCCATCAGATCGGCGTCGTCCCCAGTCTCGAGGCACGTGAGATCCGCATGATCGAATCGGTCTACAACGAGATCGTCCTGAACGAGGTGGCCCGATTCACCATCTTCGCCCTGATCGCCCTGTTCCTGCTCAGCATGGTCGTGGGCTGGGTGATGTCCGGGCGGGTGCTGAAACCGGTCGAAGAGATCACGTCGGTGGCAAGGGACATCCAGGCTTCGGACTTGAGTCGGCGCATTGCCCTTCAGGGTCCTGACGACGAGATCACACGATTGGCGTCGACCTTCGATGACATGCTCGAGCGTCTGGATCAGGCGTTCTCGAGCCAGAGGCGTCTCCTGGCCGACACCAGTCACGACTTGCGAACCCCGCTGGCGGTGATCAGGTCCAACATCGAGGTGGTGGCCGACGACGAGATGGCGAGGGTGGAGGACTGGCGCGAGGCAGGCAGCATCGTGCGCCGCAACGTCGAGAAGATGTCCCAGATGATCGACGGGCTTCTGGCCACGGCGCGGCTGCAGACAGGAAGGGCGCAGGCCGTGGCCCTGAACCTGGCGAGCCTCGTCGAAGCGAAGTCTGTCGAGGTGGAGAGCCTGCTGGCCGAAAGAGGGATTGCGCTCGAGACCGAGGCGGCCCCGGCCATCGTCGAGGGCGTGGAGGTGTCACTGGATCGAGCGTTCACCAACCTGCTCGACAACGCCGTTGGCGTATCCGCGCCGGGCGCCAGGATCCGAATCGGAGCCGGCGTATTGGGAGATTGGGGATGGATTGCAGTTGGTGACGAGGGCCCGGGCCTGCCCGACGAGCCCGAGGGTGGCCGGATCGGTCTCGGCCTGTCGATCGTGGAGCAGATCGCCAGCGCCCACGGCGGGGATCTCGCGTCATTCGAGGGGCCGTACGGATCGGGCACGACGATGGTGATTTGGATCCCGCGTCCCGAGGTAAGGACGCCGCATCCGGAGGTGTCACCCTTTACAGATGCTTGATCATCCTTTCATAGGGTGAACAGTGCCAGGAGGTCTAAACAGATGAGCATCGACGAGAACACCCAAGAGAGCACACCAGGACAGGAGGCGCCCCAACCCGTCCCGGAGAGCCAGGAAACCACAGTCCCCATCCCGCCCGGGTCGGGCGAGCCGGCGGTCATAGGCACCGAAACCGCCCACCTGGCGTCGGCAACCGCCACCCTGCTGCAGAACGAGGACGACATGGTGAGTCGGGCGGCATCGCTACCGAGCGCGCCCGCCGACCCAGTGGCGCCCGCTGGCGGCAGACCATCGATGTGGCGCACTCTGCTATTGGGCGTCCTGTTGGTGGCGGGATCGGCCGGAGCGACCTATTTGCTCACCACTGATCGACCGGCCGGCACTGCGGTGGTGGTCGAAGATCCGACCGGCGAGCAGTTTCCGGACTTCGTCGCCGGAGATGAGCCCATAGCCGATGCGGCCGCAGTCATCCTCCCTTCGGTGGTGCAGATTCAGACCGGCACCGGCTTGGGCTCGGGGGTGGGCTCGGGTGTCATCTACGACTCCGATGGTCTCATCCTCACCGCAGCCCATGTCGTGGGCGACAACGACACGGTCACGGTTCGACTGAGCGATGGTGAGGAGGTCGAAGGCACCGTCCTCGGTGGGACTTCGGGCGCCGACGTGGCAGTGGTGCAGGTCGATCGGACCGGTCTCCCCGCGGCGGAGCTGGCGCTCGATGACGATCCTCGGGTTGGTCAGATGGCGATTGCGTTGGGAAGCCCTTGGGGGCTGCGGGGCACGGTCACGGCCGGGATCATCTCCGCGGTCAACCAGTCGATTCCCCAGGGCGACTCGGCGCGGTCGGTACTCCAGACCGATGCGGCCATCAATCCCGGCAACTCGGGTGGCCCCCTAGTTGATCGCGAGGGTCGGGTGCTGGGTATCAATGTCTCGATCTTCAGCCTCTCCGGTGCCAACGACGGGGTTGGCTTCGCGGTCCCGATAGCGGTCGCCAGTGACGTGGCCGAAAGGGTGGTGGCGGGCGAGGCCATCGAGTCAGCTTTCCTCGGGGTGACCGGCGAGGACGTCGAGACCGGTCGGGCTGGTGCAGTCATCACCGAGGTCACTCCCGGCACCGCGGCCGCCGATGCCGGGATCGAAGTCGATGACCTGGTCATATCGCTCGACGGGGTGAGAATCCAAGGGATAACTGACCTTGCCGCACAGGTGCGGACCCATCAACCGGGAGCCACGGTCGAGATGGTCGTGATTCGTGACGGCGAGCAGCTCACCTACGAGGTGACACTCGGCGAAAGACCCGAGGACCTCCGATAGTTCCTCCCGGTGGGCCCGGCTATCATGGCCGGGCCCACCACTACCGGTGGGTGCCTTGGAGGCAGCGAAGCCGGTGGGAATCCGGCGCTGTCCCGCAACTGTGAAGCCCCGATTCGGGGACGAGCCAGGTCGCCTGAGCTCCAGGGCCACGATGAAAGTCTCGGATGAAGACGGAAACGTGGGCTCAGGGAAGCCACCGGCCTCTTCATCCTCCTTACGGAGGATGTTTTCGTATGAGAAGGTTTGCGCTGTTCTCGGCGTTGCTGGTGGCGCTCGCTGCTTGCGGGACCACGGGTGAGACGACGAGTTCGACCGCAGCGGCCACGACGATGGTCGCTGATGAGACCACCACGACGGAGGGCCCGGAGTTCCCTGTGATGGTCGATGCGGCCAACGGCGAGGTCATCGTCGAGCTCCGCCCCGAGAGAATCGTCTCGCTGGCACCCACCGCAACCGAGATACTGTTCGCCATCGGCGCCGGCGACCAGGTGATCGCGGTTGACGAGCTCTCCAACTTTCCCGCGGAGGCGCCGACCACCGACCTCTCCGGCTTCGAGCCGAATGTCGAGGCAGTCGCCGCACTCGACCCCGACCTGGTAGTGGTCTCGGATGACTTCAACGACATCGTCTCTGCTCTCACCTCGATCGAGATCCCGGTCATCCACCATCCGGCGGCGGTCACCCTCGAAGACAGCTACATCCAGATAGAGCAACTGGGCGCGGCCACCGGGAGCATCGATGACGCAGCCTCCCTGGTGGTCTCGATGCAGAGCGAGATCGACCGATTGGTTACATCGATGCCCGGGATTGAAGAGCCGCTCAGCTACTACTACGAACTGGACGGCTCGCTGTTCAGCGTCACCTCGGAGACCTTCATCGGGGAGATGTTCTCGCTGGTCGGTCTGGAGAACATCGCCGACGAGGCCGAAGGCTTCGAGACTCAGTATCCCCAACTCTCGGCCGAGTACATCATCGACGCCGACCCCGATCTGATCTTCCTCGCCGACACCAAGTGCTGCGGGGAATCGCCTGAGACGGTCGCCGCGCGGCCCGGATGGGAGCAGTTGACCGCGGTGTACCGGGGCTCCGTAGTGGCCCTCGACGACGACGTCGCCTCCCGTTGGGGGCCCAGGGTGGTCGAGCTGTTGGAGTCGATCGTCGGCGCCGTTCTCGACATGGAGGCGGACGGCTCCTGATGGGGCAGGAGAGCCTGACCGCGGCCGAGGGGCGGACGACCAGGGTCGGGGCTCGCATGATCATCGTCGTCGTGACGGCGGTTCTGCTCAGCGCCCTGCTCGGTGTCCTGGTCGGGGCGGTCGACCTGTCGATCGGGGCAGTGTTGGCCGAACTGGCTGACCGCCTGCCAGGCGTCGACGTCGACTCGGGGCTCTCTGCCCGCGACGCCGCCATCCTCTGGCAGCTCCGGGTGCCACGGGTGGTCCTTGCCGGGTTGGTCGGAGGGATGCTGGCCATGGCCGGGGCGGCGTTTCAGGGCGTGTTCAGGAATCCGCTCGCTGATCCCTATCTGCTCGGCGTCGCCGCCGGTGCCGGCCTTGGCGCGACATTGGCAATCGCCTACTTCCCTGCCCAGGTCGAGTGGCCGGTTTCGCCGCTGCCCCTGGCCGCTTTTGCCGGCGCGGTGCTCGGAGTTGCGGTCACCTATGTTCTTGGCCGGTCGGCGGCGCGGCCATACGCGGCGGCCACCCTCATCCTGGCCGGTGTGGCGGTGGCGGCATTCCTCACCGCCTCGCAGACCTTCGTCCAGCAGCAGCACTCCGACACGTTTCGTGAGGTGTACGCCTGGATTCTCGGCGCCTTGGGCACGGTGGGTTGGCGTGAAGTCACCTTGATCCTTCCATATGTCGTGCTCAGCGGTGCCGGCCTGATCCTGTACCGGAGGCTTCTCGACGTGATGGGTGTCGGCGACGAGGAGGCGGACAGTGTCGGGATCAACTCGTCCCGGGTCCGTCTGGTCGTGGTGGCGGCCGCGACGCTGGGCACCGCTGCGGCGGTGGCGGTCAGTGGGCTGATCGGTTTCGTCGGGATAATCGTGCCCCATGCCATCCGTCTCGTGCTCGGGTCGAGCTACCGGGTGATCCTCCCGCTATCGCTCGGATTCGGCGCCGTCTTCCTCATCCTGGCCGATCTCATCGCCCGGTCGGTCCTGGCCCCGGCGGAGATCCCGATCGGGGTGGTCACCGCCTTCTTCGGGGCGCCATTCTTCCTCTTGGTGCTGGCCCGTTCGAGGAGGATGGCGTGAGCGACCTCCGCCTCGGAGATGTGTCCGTGGCCTACAACGGCACCAGGGTGGTCAACGGTGTCGACATCCACGTTCCGGCTCGCTCCTGGGTGGCACTGATCGGTCCCAACGGGGCAGGGAAGACGACATTGCTCCGAGCGGTGGCCGGTCTCGTGCGCCATTCGGGACTCGTCGAGATAGGAGGCCGGCCGGCGGTCGGGATGACCCGCCGGCGTCTTTCCCAGCTCGTTGCCTTCCTGCCACAGCGGCCGATCCTGCCCGAGGGTATGACCGTGGCCGACTATGTGTCGATCGGGCGGACACCGTACATCCCCTACTGGGGAACGGAGTCGGCCGGGGACCGGGCGGAGGTGAGCGAGGTGTTGGAGCGCCTCGAGTTGCACGGCCTGGCCCATCGGCGGATCGAGTCGCTCTCGGGCGGCGAGTCACAGCGGGCGGTTCTGGCCCGGGCCCTCGCCCAAAGGTCGGAGATCCTGCTCCTCGACGAGCCCACCTCTGCCTTGGACATCGGTCATCAGCAGCAGGTCATGGAGTTGATCGACGATCTGAGAGTCGAACAGGACCTGACCGTGCTCACCGCCCTTCACGACCTGACTCTGGCCGGCCAGTTCGCAGAGCGTCTAGTGCTGCTCGACCAGGGAGTCGTGGTTGCCGAAGGCCCGGCAACAGCAGTGCTGACCGAGGAGCGCATCCAGCAGCACTACGCGGCCAACGTGCGGGTCGTCGAAGAGCCTGGTGCCGGTCTGACTGTGATCCCGGTGCGCTCCAACACTTCATCGAATTGGGGGACCATCCCTCATGACTGAAAGTGGGCAGCCGTGGCATTGACCCTCCTCCTTGGTGGAGCGCGAAGCGGCAAATCCAGGTTGGCGGAGGGATTGACCCGCGCCGGCACCGGGTTGGTCACTGTGATCGCCACCGCCGAAGGAAGAGACGGCGAGATGCGAGACCGGATCCTTCAACACCAGAAGTCACGTCCCGGTCATTGGAAGGTGGTGGAGGAGCCGATCGACTTGGAAGGCGCCCTGATCGGCGTCGGAGGCGACGGCGCGATCATTGTCGACTGTCTCACATTGTGGGTCTCCAATCTCATCGAACAAGGTCTCGACGACAGCGAGATCGAGGCCCGAGCGCGCAGCAGCGCAGCCGTGGCGGCGGGGAGACGGTCTGGCACCGTGGTAGTCAGCAACGAGGTGGGCTCGGGAATCGTCCCGGTGAACGAGCTGGCCCGTCGCTATCGGGATCTGCTCGGAAGGGTCAATTCTCTGTGGGCGGAGGCTGCCGACCGGGTTTATCTGGCGGTTGCCGGTGGATTGATCCCCATCCAATCCGGACCGTCGATCTGGGACGGGACGACCGATGACTGAGGCAATCACCTCTCTCAAGGGGAGCCTCACCACCCCCGACGCCAGGGCCGAGGCGGCGGTGCGGGCGCGGGCAGAGCAGGTTCTCCGACCGCTCGGCGCCTTGCAACGTTTCGACGACATCGCCATCTGGCTGGCGGGCTGGCAGCGGACCCCTTCTCCACAGGTCGAATCGGTCGAATGCATCGTGTTCGCTGCCGACCATGGGGTCGCCTCCACCGGGGTCAGCGCCTACCCACAGGAAGTCACCGGGGCCATGCTGCGAGCGTTGCGGCAGGGTGTGGCCACTGCCAGTGTCATGTGCTCGGCACTCGGCATCGAGCTGTCTGTGGTCGACGTGGGAGTGGGACGCCCCACGGGTGACATCACCGCCGAGCCGGCAATGAGCCGGGCCCGGTTTGAGGAGTGCTGGCTCGCAGGTGCGGAGTCCGTGTCGCGGTTGCAGCATCCCGACCTACTGGTGGTTGGGGAGATGGGCATCGGCAACACGACCGCGGCCGCCGCTGTCTCCGCCGCCCTGTTCGGTGGCGACGCCGAGATTTGGGTTGGTGTTGGGACCGGGGTGACCGGGTCCGCACTGGAAAAGAAGAAGGCGGCAGTTGATGCGGCGATACGGAGGGTGGGCCACGCCGAGCCAATGGAGGTGCTGCGTCAGGTTGGGGGCTCGGAACTGGTCGCCATCGCCGGTGCGGTCATGGAGGCTCGTGCCCGCTCCATCCCGGTAGTCCTGGACGGGTTCGTGGTCACCTCGGCATGTGCCGCCGTCGAGTTGGCCCGTGGCGGCGCACTGGCCCACACCGTCGCCGGCCATTGCTCGCCCGAGCCGGGTCACCGGCTTCTGCTCGACATGCTGGGCAAACCCCCGATCCTCGACCTTTCCATGAGACTGGGTGAGGCCAGCGGTGCCCTCGCCGCGGTGCCCCTGATCCGGCTGGCGGCGAGTTGCGTCACCGACGTTGCCACTTTCGACGAGTGGGGGCTGAGCCGATGAGGGGCCTGGGAGCAGCCGTCACATTGCTGACGAGAGTCCCCATTGGGACCGCCGATTGGGATCCCCGCGATCTCCACCGGTCGGTCAAGTGGATACCACCAGTCGGCGGTGTCATCGGCCTCGCCGTCGCCGCCACCTATGCCGTCCTGGTCCCGGTGGTTCCGGCCACGGTCTCCGCCGGTCTGGCGGTGACGCTTGGAGTGCTCGTCACCGGCGCCTTTCACGAGGACGGTCTGGCCGACACGGTGGATGGCTTCGGAGGAGGCTCCGATCGGGATGACACTCTGCAGATCATGAAAGACCCGCGCCACGGGACCTACGGCGTGCTGGCGCTGGTGCTCAGCGTGGTGGTGCGGGTGGCCGCGCTGGCAACCATGGGGTCGGCAGCCGCCTTGGCCTTCCTGCCCGCGGCGCACGCCCTTAGCCGCGGTGGCGCAATCGGTCTGATGGGTGTCCTCCCCCCGGCATCGAGCGAAGGTCTCGGCGCCGCCCACTCCGACCGGCGGGTGCGACGTCAGGTGGTGATCGGAGCTGTCCTCTCACTGATAGTGGGTCTGATCACGCTCGGCTGGTGGGTGGGGCCCTTCGCCATGGTGGCGGCGGCGGGCGCCGGGCTGGTCGCCCTCCTCGCCCGTAGACACATCTCCGGGTACACCGGCGATGTGCTCGGGGCAGCCCAGCAGGTCGGCGAGATGTCCCTCCTGGTGCTCGGCGCCGCCCTGGCATCGTCGGGTGTCGTCGAAACGGTGTGGTGGAGATGAGACTCTGGCTGGTACGCCACGGTGCGACGGAGTGGAGCGAACAGGGTCGTCTATGTGGGTGGACCGACATTCCCTTGAGCCCACTGGGACGAAGTCAGGCCGAACCTCTCCGGCCCCGGCTCCACGGCAGGGTGTTCGACGGCGTCTGGACCTCGGATCTGACCCGGGCCTCGGAGTTCGCCCAATTGGCGGCAGGGCCAGCAGTGGCAGACCGGCGTCTGCGGGAGATCGACTTCGGCGACCTCGAGGGCAAGGTCTGGAGTGAGTTTGACCGGCCCACCCGCGACGCCCTGGCTCGATTCGACGGTTTCCTAGCTCCGGGTGGGGAATCAGTGACACAACTCGAGCTCCGCGTCGGGGAGTTTGTCTCCGAGATCGGATCGGGCGAGCATCTCGTTTTCACACATGGCGGCGTGGTGCGGCTCCTGACCAGACGGCATGGAGTCGTCTCACATCCCATCCCCGGCGAGCTGACGATCCTGGAATGGGGCAGCAGCGATGGAGAATGACCGCGGCGAACTGGAGAACGAAGTGACCGATCCATCCCAACCACCGACCGAGGCCCCACCGAAGGGGAGCCGCCGCCAAGCCTCGTTGGTGCTGGTCAACACCGGTGACGGGAAGGGAAAGTCGACGGCCGCCTTCGGCACCGCGATGCGCGCCGTGGCCCGAGGATGGAAGGTAGCCGTGATCCAGTTCCTCAAGTCGGGTGAATGGAGCGTCGGTGAGGAGAAGGTCGGCCGACAGATCGGGGTCGACTGGTGGGCGATGGGCGATGGCTTCACCTGGGATTCGGAGTCGATGGAGGAGTCTGAGGCCGTCGCCCGCGAGGCCTGGACCAGGGCGAGGGAAATGATCGGCTCGGGCGACTACCAGCTGATTGTCCTCGACGAGGTCACCTATCCCATCAACTGGGGTTGGATAGACATCGACGAAGTGCTCGCTGTCATTCGCGACCGCCCGTCCCCCCTCAACCTGATCCTCACCGGTCGTGACGCCCCCGCCCCCCTGGTCGAAGTTGCCGACACCGTGACCGAGATGCGAAAGGTCAAGCACGCATTCGACCGCGGCGTCGTTGCCCGCCGAGGCATCGACTACTAGGACGTCAACCCCGGCCGCCGGGAAGTGGCGACGAGCCAGGTGGCCAGAACCGGGTCCGGTGTTGGCTGCACTTCAGGCCTTTGGTGTGAGTGGCTCGTCGTCGACGGCCCCGCTCACCAGGGCGAGCGCCTCGTCGATCGACATGCTTTCGCCGGCAACGGTGGCATGAGCAAACGCTTTGCCGCCCAGGGCCTCTCGGGTGGTGGCCACCTGGGCGGCGTAGTCACGCTCCTCGGGCGGGGGCCAGACAGTGAGCCGGTTCTCGCTCGCCACCCAATCGGCCAGCCCGAACAGACGAGCGGCAACAGGTTCATCACCCTGAGCATGGGCGCAGACAGCCAGGCCGGCAGTGGCCAGGGCTACTCCCCCGAATTCTTTGGCGCTGTGAGACAGACTCAGGCTCTGGCTCAACGCGGTGCGAGCGCGGTCGATCTGGTGGTGGCGGAAGGCGGTCTTTCCCATGTGGTAGAGGTACTCGGCGAGAGCGGCCTTGGGCCCTGACCTGTCGTCGGCCAGCTCCGCCCGGTTTCGGTTGTTCTCGACGATCAGCTGCAGCTCGTCTGTGGTGGGGTTGGACTGGATCATGGTCTTCAGCTCGAACAGGTTGTTGGCAGCTTCTTCGTAGAGCCCGAATCCTTCCAGCGCCGAGCGGTAGAGCTCCAATGCATAGTCTTGATCACCGGCGAGCCAGGCCATGGCTCCGAGCCCTGCATCGGCGTGGGCCAGACCCAATGAATCCCCGGCTATGACCAAAAGAGCCCGGCCCTCGGTGTACCGGTTTGTCGCCTCGATGTAGTCCCCTTCATCGCGAGCCAGGGCGCCAAGCCGCAGTGCCGACCAACCGATGTCGAGCACGCCGGCATGATCGAGGAACATCTGATGGCTCTTCATCATCTTGGACCGGGCCTCCTCGATGTTGCCCTGGAGGCGCGCCATCGTCCCCCAGACGGCGAGAGTCCATGCCAGCATCCAGGTGTCACCAACTTCGCGGGTGAGCCGCTCCGCCTCCGGTGCGAGACGCTTCGCTTCCTCGAGGTCGTCGCGAAGCCAGGCGGTGGACATCAGCTGGTAAGCCTGACGAGCCTCTCCGCGGCGGTCTCCAAGCCGACGGTAGATCTCCATCGCCTCGGTGAGGGCAGTGTGCGCCTCTTCGAATGCCAGACGCCGGCTGGCCAGGAGACCTGCTCCGTTGAGAGCCCGGGCCACGATCGAGGGATCCACTCCCTCACGGTGAACCAGGGTGCGCTCCAGCCACTCCTTGCCGTCGCTGACCTCCCGGTTGATGACCCAGAACCACCGCAATGCACCGGCCATCGCGATCGCGTCGCTTGCTCTTTCCGAGGTATGGAACCACTCGAGCGCGGCTCGCAGGTTGTAACGATCCCGATCGAGGAGATCGGCCCAGATGTTCTGGTCGGGGCCGAGGATCTCCTGATCGCCCCTTTCGGCGAGGGCCAGAAAGAACTCCGCGTGCCGATCTCGCAGACCGTTGATCTCATCACCGTCGAGGCGCATCCGGGCATAGTGGGTCACCGGTTCGAGGAGGCGATAGCGGCTCGGCTCGTCATCCGTCGCCATCACCAGCGACGTCTCGACCAGCCGTCCCAACAGGTTCATCACGTGCTCCTTGGCCACCAGGCCGCCCGAGCAGACACTCTCAGCAGCTTCGAGCGTGAATCCACCGGTGAACACGGACAGACGGGTGAAGAGGGCTCGCTCGGCACCACCGAGAAAGTCAAAGCTCCAATCGAGGGTGGTCTCGAGGGTCTGCTGATGAGGCGGCAGGTCACGAGCGGTGCCGGCGAGCAATGCGAACTGTTGATCCAGACGCTCGACCAGTTGACCGACCGAGAGCACCTTGAGCCGTGCCGCGGCGAGCTCGATCGCCAGTGGTATGCCGTCCAGTCGGCGAACGACCTCGGCCACGAGATCGGCATTCGGTTGTCCCAGTTCGAAACTCGGCTGGACCAGCTTGGCCCGATTCACAAACATCGCGACCGAATCGAAGTCAGCAATCCCGCCCACGGTGCGAACCTCCTTCCCGGGCACGGCAAGGGGGGCGAGCTGAACCAGGTGCTCTTCACGGATCGAGAGCCACTCCCGGGTGGTGGCCAGGATCCGCAATTGTGAGGTCCCTTGCAGGAGGAGATCGGTCAGCTTGGCCACGGCGTCTATCAGATGCTCACAACCATCGAGTATCAGCAGGGAGTCGGCCCTCGCCAGCCTCGAGATCAGGGTGTCGGTTACCGACTGCAACGGGCTTTCCGTGATATGTAGCTGGCGGGCGACAGTCGCCGCCAGCAGGCTCTCTTCGGACACCCGCGAAACCTCGACAAACCAGACACCGTCGTCGAACCTCGATGACATCTCCTCGGCCACCTTGAGGGCCAGAGTGGTCTTGCCTACCCCGCCCGGCCCGGTCAGCGTGACCAGGCGCGATTGGCCCAACGCTTCGACGACGGCTTCTTTCTCGACCTGACGACCGACGAGCATCAGATCGCGCACGGGGAGATTGCCCCTGGTCGCGGTCAGGGTGCGCAGCGGGGGGAACTCGCTTTGGAGACCGTCGATGGTCAGCTGGTAGATGTGCTCTTCGTTGGTCAGGTCACGCAGCTTGTGGGTACCGAGATCCTCGAGCCGGGTCCCATCGGGCAACCCGTATTCGGTGAGCCGGGCCGTCGCCTCCGATAAGAGAGTCTGCCCTCCATGGCCGCAATCGGCGATCCGTGCCGCCCGATGAACGTCGATGCCCACGTAGTCCGAGCCACCGAGTCTGCCCTCTCCGGTGTGAACTCCGATCCTGACCCTTACAACCTGGGGGTCTGCCCAGGTTTGGGCTGTCAGATGGCGTTGAATGTCGACTGCACAGGCGACCGCCGCGAGCGCAGACTGGAAGGCCACGAAGAACCCATCACCTTCGTTCTTGACGATGTGCCCGCCGTGTTCGGTGCACGAGTCGAGCACGATCTCGTTGTGGCGCTCGAGCAAGGGACGGAACTCATCACCGAGCTCCTGGAGGATTCTGGTGGAGCCTTCGATGTCCGAGAAGAGAAAACTAACCGTGCCGAGCGGGAGGGCTCTTGATGTCATGGCGGGCACCAAAGTACCAAAGGGTCGGTGGTGTCCCTCACTTGGCTCGGCCGTGTCGTCGGCTGTCGAGCTCACTTATTGCGTTGCCAGGATGACAGCAAGATCATCTGCGGCGTGCTGACGCCAACCGGAACAAGGCGCTGGCACCTTCGCCCAGGGACTCGAAGCGAGCGTCCTTGGTCTGTCCCCGCAGCCACCTGATGTAGATCTGCTGGAGCACCACCCCTAGCTTCCAGGTGCCGAAGACCACGTACCAGTTGCCATGTGTCATGTCACGACCCGAGAGTCGGGCGTAGCGCTCCAAGGCATGATCCCGGTCGAGCCATCCCGGCAAAGTGGTGGGCATCGGGGCCAGGACAGATCGCTCCTCTCCTTCGTCGTACCAGGAGGCCATGAGCGTTCCGACATCGGCCAGCGGGTCACCCCTCGTTGCCATGTCCCAGTCGTACACCGCGCAGCAAACGCCGGGGTCGCGCGGTGAGACTGCCATGTTGTCCAACCGCCAGTCATTGTGAACGAGTGTGGGAGCGCCCGAGGGAGGGAGCTCCGCCCGAAGCCATCGCTCGACGTCATCCGCAACCGGGTTGTCCTCGTGTCGCGCCCGCTCCCATCGCCGAGACCATCCTTCCACCTGGCGACCCAGGAATCCGTCGGGGCGCCCGAGATCCTCGAGGCCGCAGCTGGCGGGATCGACACCGTGCAGCTCGGCGAGGGTGTCGATCACCACCTGGGACAGTCTCCGGTTGCTGCCCGGGTCGTCACCGCTCCCGAACTGGGCCGGCACGACATCTCGGATCACGACGCCCTTCTTCCTCTCCATGAGAAAGAAGGGCGCACCTATCACCGAGTCGTCTTCGCAGAAGACAAAGGCGCGCGGTGCTTTGTCGAACGATTGCCAGAGAAGGGAGAGGACGGTGAACTCCCTTTTCATGTCGTGTGCCCCCTCCGCCACCGGGCCCAGCGGAGGTCGGCGCAGGACCAGGTCAGGGCCGTCGGAGAATTCGAGGAGATAGGTGAGATTGGCTTTCCCCCCGGCGAACTGGCGGATTCGGGCGGGTCCTGATGGCAACTCCTGCTGCTGCTCGACCCACTGGCGCAGGGCGGCGAGATCGATCGCCTCGTCCTCCCGTACTTCGATGATGTCGTCCACAGCCAGAGGCTATCGGGCCAAGCCCTCGCGTCGGTCTAGCCTCCACCGGCATTGTCGAGGAGAGCGATGCCCACACCCTTTGAAATCGCGGACCGTCTCACCGAGTCCTACGCTGACCTGGCCCCGATCCGGGCAACGACCGAAGGAGTCGCCGGACGGGATCACCTTTGGGACGACCTGTCTCCAGATGGTGAAGCGGCAAGAGCCGACTTAAGCGGGGCGGCGGTGGCGGAGCTGACCCCGCATCTGGCCCACGAAGACCCGG
The DNA here is from genome assembly GCA_036396655.1 of Acidimicrobiia bacterium. Taxonomy (GTDB): domain Bacteria; phylum Actinomycetota; class Acidimicrobiia; order Spongiisociales; family ZC4RG35; genus JARDZU01. Next base: position 5,260 of record DASWKK010000149.1, on the reverse strand, counting down.
TGCAGGCGCAAGCCGCAAAGATCCTCGTGGGATACCTGAGCACCCTCGTCGAGCGATACCAGAGCGGGCATTGGAAACGAGACATCAATCACATCTACAGCCCGTTTCTGCGGGCAAGGGATGCATTCGATGTTGCTCCGATGGATGGTCCCAAGGCTTGGGACGATGTCAGCAGCAGGCTCTCTACATTCGACGAGCTTCTCGATGGCTACCGGGACAGTCTCCAGGTCGGGATCGACGAGGGAGACACCGCTCCTCGGCGACAAGTCATCAGCCTCATCGATCAGGTTCGCTCCGTCGCAGGTGACGGATCTCGGTTCGCGGTCTTTCCCCAGGATGCAGCCGAGAGGGGGGGTGATCCGGACCGGGTATCCAAAGCTGTCGAGAAGGCACGGACGGCTGCCTCCGAGTTCGCCGACTGGCTGGAAGGTGTCTATCTGCCTGCGTCCAACCCGGCGGACGCGATTGGAGCGGAGCGGTATCTCGAGGGAGCGAGGTATTTCCTCGGCATGGATCTCGATCCTCACGAAACCTACGAATGGGGCTGGTCCGAAGTCCATCGTCTCCGGGCCGAGATGGAGTCCACTGCCGCCCGGATCGATCCCGATCGGACTCTCGACGAGGTGATAAACCTCCTCGACACCGATCCGGCGCGGTCGGCTCCCGACCATCAGTCATTTGCGGAATTCGTGAGGGAGATCCAGGCCAGCGCGGTGGATCAGCTCGACGGCAGCGACTTCGACGTGCCTGAGGAGATCCGCGAGGTCACGGTGAATATTGCACCACCGGGCGGCAGTCTCGGCGCCTGGTACCACGGTCCGTCAGAAGACTTCACCCGACCCGGCTCCATTTGGTACGCACCCGGTGAGCGGGCTCGGGTTCCCTATTGGCAGGAAGTCTCCACCGCCTATCACGAGGGTTTTCCCGGACATCATCTTCAGGTGGGCTTTGCGGTCATGCAGCGAGAGAAGCTGTCGCGCTTTCATCGGCAGTTCATCTGGTACTCAGGCGCGGGGGAAGGCTGGGCGCTGTACGCCGAGAGGTTGATGGATGAGTTGGGCTACTTCGAGAACCCCGAATACCGGCTGGGCCTGCTCGCCAGCCAGCTGTTCCGATCGGTCCGGATCGTGGTGGACATCGGCACCCAGCTGGAAAAGGTCATCCCTTCCGACGCACCGCTGTTCGCCGGAGAGATCTGGGACTACGACCGTGCCGTGGACTACATGGAGAAGGTCGGTCTTCAGGCTCGCGACGTTGCCGAGTCGGAAGTGAAGAGATACCTGGGGTGGGCGGCTCAGGCGATCTCCTACAAGGTCGGCGAGCGCGAGATCCTCGACATGCGGGACCAGGCGATGTCCCGCGCCGGGGGAGCGTTCGACCGTAAGCAGTTCCACAGGGATTTGTTGGAGGCAGGTGCGATCCGGCTCGACCACCTGCGCGAGGCGATGGGGTGAACAAGTCAACTTTCGATCTCACCAAGTCAGACTCCAGGGACAGCTACAAGCTGCTCTCCGGTTTGGTGATTCCTCGCCCCATCGGGTGGATCGGGACCGTGCGGGCGGACGGGACGTACAACCTGGCGCCTTTCTCGTTCTTCAATGTGGTCTCGACGGCACCACCGCTGGTGCTGTTCGCTGCCGGCAATCACTCGGATCGTCCCAAGGACACGTCGACCCTGGCCGAGGAAAGCGGCGAGTTCACGGTCAACATCGTGTCGGTCGACGTCGCTCCGGCTATGAACATGACCTCGGGCAGGTTCGCTGCCGAAGACGATGAGTTCGCGATCGGCGGCCTCACCCCTGTGATTGGCGAGTTGGTCGGGGCACCGATGGTCGCCGAGTCGCCGGCCAATCTGGAGTGCCGGGTCATCGAGGTGTTGACCTATGGGACTGCCGCCCAAACCCGGATCGTGATCGGGGAGGTACTGGCGATCCACGTTCGCGCCGACGCTCTGGACGGAACCCGGGTCGATCCAGGGATCCTGGACGCAGTGGGTCGTCTCTCCGGCAATTCGTACTCGACCACCCGGGACCGCTTCGACCTTCCCCGGCCGGGCGGGTGAGGCCGGGCGTCAGCAGTCGTTGGCGCGCAGTGTCGGGTACGGGTTGATGGCGAGGCCGTCGATGTACATCCCAAAGTGGAGGTGGGGATTGGTCCCTGCTGCGTTCCCCGAGTTGCCGACGTATCCGATGACATCGCCGGCGTTCACCTTCCCGGTCTTGCCCGCTGAATCGAGATGGGATCCCAGGTATTCCACACCGTCGCTTCCGTAGAGGTTGAACTGGAGACCACCCAGTTTGCCTTGTATCAACTCCACAGTTCCCGAGACGGGCGCCATCACCTTCGATCCGTATCGGGCGAAGAGATCGTTGCCCTCGTGGTAGCGGGAGGCCCCCCGCGGAAAGCCCCAGTCGTTGAAGTATCGGCTGTCAGCCACCGGGCACACCCAACCCGAGCCACCTGGCACCGTCAGTGTCTGGCCCGAGCGGATCAGATTCGCGTCGGTGATGTTGTTCAGCTTGGCAAGACTCGACAGCTTGATGCCGTACCGGGCCGCGATGTCGCCGAGACGGTCTCCCTTCTTGACAAGGTAGCTTTCGCTCCCGGTCCCGCCACTTCCGATGAATGAGGGCCCGTCGAGGAAGAGGCGGGTTCCGGTGTAGATCCTCCCATTGGTGATCCCGTTGGCCCTGGCGATGTCATCTGCGGTGACACCGGAGTGCTTCTTGGCGATCGACTCGAGGTTCTCGCCCTTCTTGACGACGTGGAACTGCCCCGAGCGCTTGCCCGACGTCTTACTGGACGACCCCTGGCTCTCGCCGTCTCCACCGCTCGACCGCGCCCCGGAGGCCGTCGGTATCAGCAACTGCTGACCTGGATAGATCAGGTTGGGGTTGGACAGCGAATTGGCCCTGGCCACCGACAACGCGCTCGAGCCGTAGGAGGAGGCGATGCGGACCAGTGTCTCTCCGCGAGCGACGTTGTGATAAGTGTCCGTTTTGCCGCCGGGTATCGCCAGCACCTGACTGATGCGGATCAGATCCGGGTTCTTGATGTTGTTGGCCTTCATGATGTCGGAGACTGATACGTCGTGCTCACGGGCGATGCCGCCGAGAGTGTCTCCCCGTTCCACGGTGTAATCCACTGAGAACACCGTCACAGTGAGTGCTAGCACCAAGCCCACGGCGAAGGCGCGGACGCGTCGATTAACTGGCATGAAGGACAGCTCCTTCAGCCCCTGAACCGCTCCGCGTCGATGAGCCTACCCGGAGATCGCGAAAATTCCAGGTAGGTCGGAGATCATGCCTTGAGACCCCGTTTGCCGGCGAGCACTCTCAGCTGCCCGCAGGCGGCGTCGATGTCCCGGCCCCGGGTGTCCCTGATCGTCACATTGACTCCCCGCTGGCGCAGCTCGGCGGCGAACCCTTTGACTCGGGCGGGGTGTGACGCCTTCTGATCGGTGAGGGGTGTCGGGTTCAGTGCGATCAGATTCACGTGAGCACGAAGCCGGGTGGCGATCGCGGCCAACTTGCCCACTTGCTCGCTGGTGTCGTTGACTCCATCGATCATCGTCCACTCGATCGAAAGCCTGCGGCGCTTCATCCTGAAGTACTCGGCTGCTGCCGCTTCGAGATCCTTCAGCGGGTATCGCTTGTTGATCGGTACCAGAGTGGTTCGCAGTTCGTCGTCGGCGGCGTGGAGGCTGATAGCGAGAGACACAGGCCATGGCTCCGCAGCCAGACGACGAATACCGGGGACGATGCCCACCGTGGAAACCGTGAGCGAGCGTGCCGACAGCCCCATGACCTCGATCATCCTCCGGATCGCCTCTCGCACGCGCTCGTAGTTGGCCAGTGGCTCACCCATGCCCATGAACACGACGTTGGTCAGGTGGTCAGGTCCTCCCGGCATTCCGATCTGACGGAGAAACGCCTGTGCGTAGGCGACCTGAGCCACGATTTCGCCGGGCTCGAGGTTGCGCTCGAACCCGAATTGTCCGGTGGCACAAAAGGTGCAACCCAGGGCGCACCCGGCCTGGCTCGAGATACACAGCGTTGCTCGACGCGGGTATCCCATGAGCACCGCCTCGATCGCCGCCCCGTCCGGGGCGCGAAACAACCACTTCCTGGTCATGCCGCCATCGGCAGACTGTTCCATCTCGACTGTGAACGGCCACAGCCGTCCCTCGAGCATCTGCCTTACGTGTCCGGGGAGACTGGTCATGTCCTGGGCGCTGAGGGCCGGCGTCTTGTACAGCCAGTCGCGCAGCTGGTCGACTCGATAAGACGGTTCCCCCGTGAGCAGGTCGCCCAACTCCTCTGGGGGGTGCAGATAGGGCGGCGTCACTTGTGGTCTGTCGCTGAAACAGGGCGAGGGTGTCTCCGAGTCTTCGGCGCCAGCTGGCAAGGAGAAAAGCGCAGTCGCAGTCGGGGCCTGCGGCGAGCATTTTCGACGCAGCCAGGGGTGTCGAAGGCCGGAGAGACACCGCCACTATTTCTGCGACGGGCCACTAGGAGAGTGTACGAGCCTGGTCGATCCAAGCACGAGCCCGAGCACCGCTCACCCCGGCTGCCTCGGCAATCCTGTCCGGTGTCGACGCGGCCAGCTTCGAAACATCGTCGATGCCGGCGTCTCTGAGCCGGCCGGCCAATACCGGACCGATTCCGTCCACCGCTTCTATCGCCGTTGACGCCGGGGCCATGGTCGTCCTGAAGACCGGGGGCTCAGGCTCACGGGAGGCAGCGACCGAGATGAAACGATCGCGCATGGCCCAGATGAGTGCCGCTGCGCCACCCACGATTCCGATCACTTTGGCCAGCCTCTTCATCACCGGAAGGGTACCCACATCTGCGATATCTCTACTCTGAGCCGCATGAAGGTCGACTATCTCTTCCCGCCGAGCCCTCCCGAGGGCGCGACCGAGGCGGCCCGGCATGCCGCTGAGATCGGGTACGACGGGTTCTTCACGGCAGAGACCCAATACGACCCCTTCTTGCCGTTGGCCTTGGCCTCGCAAGCCGCTCCGGAGTTAGCGATGGGGACCGCCATAACGGTGGCCTTCCCTCGCTCGCCGATGGTCATGGCGATGACCGCTTGGGATCTGGCCCGGATGTCGCAAGGCCGATTCATGCTCGGCCTGGGCACCCAGATCCGGCCTCACATCATCCGTCGTTTTTCGACAGTCTGGGATAGGCCCGGGCCCCGTCTTCGAGAGTACATCCTGTCCCTGCGAGCGATATGGGACACCTGGCAGAACGCA
>DASWKK010000148.1:0-22638 GCA_036396655.1 Acidimicrobiia bacterium | reverse complement strand
CGGGACATGCGTGAGACTTGCGACCCGGTGCACTAGGTTGGGCCCATGGAGACATGGGACGCAATTCGGGCGCGCCGCGCCATCCGCGACTACGACACGAGACCGATCAATCCCGAGGATTTGAACCGCATTCTCGAGGCCGGGCGCCGCTCGCCGTCCTCAAGCAACGAGCAACGATGGGCGTTCGTCCTCATCCAAGACCGGGACCAGCTGCAGCGGATCTCACAGGTGTGGCGTGGCGCCGGTCACATCGCCAAGGCCCCCGCTGCGGTGGGTCTGGTCGCTCCGGTCAGCGACGATCCCCGTATCATCGGATCGATCAACTACGACCTGGGACAGGTGGCGATGGCGATGATGGTCACTGCCGCCGACCTCGGGATCGGAAGCAGGACTGCCTCGGTGCACGACTACGTCCTCGCAAGCGAGATCCTCGATATTCCCGGTGACCTGCGGTTGGCATGGCTTCTGGGCTTGGGCTACCCCGCCGATCGCGCGCTGAAGCCGATCGAGAGACCCGACCGTCGGTCGTTCGACGAGGTGGTCCATCACGACCGCTGGTAGCCAAGCAACGGGTGAAGTGACACGTCCCGCGGAGACCTGCACTCTCCCCCTGTCGAGCGAAGGCCCCCTCGACCTCAGAGCCACCCTGCGCCCGCTCCACGGCGTCTTTGCCACCGACGGGTGGTGGTTGCCTGCCCGCACCCCGGAAGGGCCGGCTTCACTCCGCATCAGGCGGACGCGGGAAGAGCTGGTGGGGGAGGCGTGGGGAGATGGAGCGTCGTGGCTGCTGCACCGTCTGGCCGCGATCAGTGGCCTGAGCGATGATCCGAGCTCGTTTCAGACCGAACATCCAGTGGTCGGGCAGCTTCATCGGGGGCACCCGGGCTGGAGGTTCGGCCGAACCGGGCTCGTATTCGACGCCCTGGTGCAGGGAATCGTTGGTCAAAAGGTCACCGGAAAGGAGGCTCACGCCGCGATGCGCGGGCTCATCGAGCTCTTCGGAGACCCGGCTCCGGGGAGGTTCTCAGGTCTCCGGTTGCCTCCAGACCCAGAGCGGATGGCCGAGGCACCATATTGGGAATACCACGAGCTTCATCTCGAGCGGAGAAGGGCGGAAACCCTGAGGCGAGTGGCGGTGTTGGCGACGAAGATCAACGCCCTCGACGGGGTGACGTCGAAGGAGGCGGACTCCGTGCTGGTCGCCATTTCCGGGGTTGGCCCGTGGACGGTATCCAAGACCCTGTCCCGATCCCATGGAGACGCCGATCAAGTCGACGTCGGAGACTTCCACCTCAAGCACATGGTCGTATATCACCTCACCGGCAGGCCCCGCGGATCCGATGAGGAGATGCTCGAGCTGCTCGAGCCGTTTCGGCCTCACCGGGGACGGGTCGCCAGACTCATCCACACCCTCGGGCACGAGCCAAAGTTCGGGCCACGGGCCACCCCGCGTGACATCACCCGGATGTGACCCAGCCCCGGGACGGACCAACACCTGTCGTCCACATCTACCCTCGAATCGATGATCACCTACCGCACCGGCAACGACCTCGATCTCGACGAGATGATCGAGGTCTACATCGACTCCACTCTCGGTGAGCGGCGCCCGGTGGATGACCGGGACCGGATGCGCGCCATGCTCGAACAAGCCAATCTGGTCATCACCGCCTGGGATGGTGAGACCATGGTTGGGATATCTCGCTCGGTGACCGACTGGGTGTTCTGTACCTATCTCTCCGATCTCGCGGTGCGTGCCGAATACCAGGGCCAGGGGATCGGCAAACAGCTGATACAACTCACACGGGAGGCCACGCCGCAAGCCCTTGTCACCCTGTTGTCAGCGCCCAAGGCTGTCGACTATTACCCCAAGATCGGTATGACCCGGCACCCCAGCGCCTGGGTGCTCTGGCCTGGCGAGAAGCCGGTGTAATGCCAGAGCACAACTAGCGCTCCGACCACCGACGTTCGCCGAGTTCAGGACGGCCAGCTGACGCCGCTGGCTGCGTCCTCGTCCTTGACGAACGGGCCAGTGCGCCTTCGTCCTGTGTCCTTGCCAAGCAGCGCCCCTGGCTCGCCCTGAACATCGCCAACGTCAATGGCCAGAGCGCTAGCGCTCCAGCCAGCTGATGATCAGATCCCCGACGAGGTCCGGGTTCTGCAAGTCGTTGTGGCCTGCCCCCGCAACTATCTCGACCAACGCCTCCGCTCCCGCCGCAGTGAGGGCATCTGCGAAGTCGGTGGCGAAGCTGAGATCGACGAGCACATCCTCCTCGCCATGGAGCAATAGGCTGGATAGGCCCGGATTGTTCCCGGCTTGACGTAGCGGGTTGCCTGCCTGCCACACGTCGGGAATCTCTGTGGGGCCGGCGCCGAAGAACGGGAGCAAGAGGGGCCCGAGTCGCGCCACGTCATAGGGCCCGGCGAGACCGACCAGCCGATCCGGGACCACGGGCTCCTCGAGGGGGCAGTCGCCACCGTACAACCCGTTGTCGAGTGCGACCAGGGCCGACAGGTGGGCGCCCGCCGAGTGCCCGATGGCGACAACCGTGCCATCACCATCGGGATGGGCGGCCGCGTACCTGACCGCGCAAGCCACGTCGTCGACCGCGGCCGGATACCCGACACGGTCGATGGAGAGGGTGTAGGCGGTGTTGACCGTGAGATATCCCTCGGCGGTCAGGAACCGGGCCAACGCGCTCATCAGCAACGGTGAACCGCCAACCCAACCACCGCCGTGGACCAGGACGGCGGCCGGGAACGGTCCCTCTCCATCGGGAACCAGCACTTCGAGATCGACATCGGGCAGATCCACCGTCGATGTGGTGACCGGTTCGGTGGTGGTGGTGGTGAGCTCGGTGGTGGTTGTCGAGCTGCTGGGGATCGTGGTCGACGTCGTTGCCTCGACGGTCGTGGCCGTGGTGGTGGGGACCGATGTCGACCCGGGCGTTGCCGAGCAGGAAACCGCGGTCAGCGCCGTCGCCACGGCCGCGGCGGTCAGACGACTAGCGAAGCCGCGTCCTGATCCACGTACCACTCGACCACCGCATCCCCCTCACCGAGATGCCCGGCTGGGGTCTTCTGCTCGAAGCTCTCTTTGAGGGCGACTGCTTTGTTGGCTCCAACGACGACGACCATCAGCAGTCTTGCGCTCCACAGCAAGGGGAAGGTCGCCGTGAGCCGGTCTTCTCCCAACTGAGGGACCTGGTTCGCCACATACCACCGCTGTCGTTCGTCGACAGCCGTAGTTTGCGGGAACAACGACGCGGTGTGCCCGTCCTCACCCATGCCCAGCATCACCAGGTCGGGTGGGCCGTGTCCGTGGATCGACCGAAGCTGTGCTTCGTAGTGTGCCGCCGAGTCCTCGGGCATCATCGATTCACTCCACTTCGGACGATGAAACACTGCGGCGACATGATCGAGGATCGCCAACGCTGCCATTTGCCCGTTGGAGCGCTCGTGGTCGGGTGGAACCCACCTCTCGTCAGAGAGCCAGCTGTCGACATTGGCCCATCCCGAAGCTTTCCCCCTGAGCGACTTATAGGTGGCCTCGGGAGTGGTTCCCCCGGCGAGACCCAGAGAGAACCGAGTCTGTGCCGAGGAGATCAGCTCTGCCACGCGTCCCGAGGCTGCATCGGCGACCGCTTTCGGGCTGTCATGCACCAGCAACTCCATGGGCTCACGGTAGTTTGGATTCATGGCCGAGCCGACCACCATCGAGTTCCCCCAAGGCATGGTGTCGGGGCGTCTGGCCGGGTCGGGGCCGAACGGGATCCTCCTCGCCCACGGTGCCGGCACCGACCAGGACCATCCGTTCATGGCGGGCCTCCGTGACTCCTTAGCCGTTGCAGGACACACGGTCATGACGTTCAACTACTCCTACACCGAGCGGGGCTCGAAACGTCCTGACCGAACGGAGAGACTCATCGAGGTGCACCGAGCCGCAGCCGATCTCCTGCGAGAAAGGGTCGATCATCTGTTCTTGGCCGGTAGATCGATGGGGGGGCGGATGGCCACGTATCTCGTGGCGGAGGGCTATCCGGTCACGGGAGTGGTCCTGTATGCGTATCCGCTCCACCCGGCCGGGAAGGAGGACAGGCTGAGAGTGGCCCATTTCGCCGATGTCTCGGTTCCATTGCTGTTCTTCCAGGGCACCCGTGATGCCCTGAGCCGGATGGAGCTCTTTGACCGTCACATCCGAGCACTGCCCCAAACCTCGGTTCAGATACTGGAAGGGGCGACTCACGCCTTTCGCGGTGCTGGTTGGACATTGGAGAGGATGATCGAACGGCTCACTGCCGACACCGCGAGCTGGATTGAGGCCATCTCGTCTGGCAGAACCATCGGTTAGGGACCATAATTGGCATTTCACCCACCTCCCCAAGGAGTCGTTTTCGATGTCGCAAGTCAGTCTGCGCGCCGAGGCGGGCCGTCCTACCGGCTCGCGTGAGTCGCGTCGTCTTCGCAAGACGGGCCGGGTGCCGGCCATCGTCTACGGAAAGGGCATCGACCCGATCAGTGTCGCCGTTGATGCTCACGATCTCCACATGGCGCTGCACACCGAAGCCGGCACCAACGCGTTGATCAATCTCGAGATCGCGGATCGCGATGTCGTCCTCACCATGGCCCGCATCATCGAGCGGCACCCTTTCCGCAACGAGTATCGCCATGTGGACTTTGTCACTGTCTCTCTCGACGAGACGATTCAGGCAGAGGTGGCCATCCACTTCGAGGGAACACCTGCCGGTGTGATCGAGGGCGGTGTCTTCTCGCCGCAGCGAACTCACGTGATTGTCGAGACGCTGGCGACCACCATCCCTCCTTTCATCGAGCTCGATGTCTCCGGTGTCGAGATCGGCGAGTCTCTGCGGATAGCGGACTTGCCGGTGCTGGAAGGCGTCACCTACACCGAAGACCTCGAAGGCGTCGTGATGAGCGTCACTACGCCGGCCGCCGAGATCGAGGAGCCGGAGGAGCTCGAGGGCGAGGAGCTCGAGGGTGCCGAAGAGCTCGCCGAGGGTGAGGAGCCGGATGGCCAGGCTGAAGAAGCTGCTGCAGAAGAAGGCGGGAGCGAGTCGGGGGAGTAACCCGACCCGGGCCGTGATCGGTCTGCGCAACCCGGGGAGCGACTACGAGGGAACCCGTCACAACTCTGGCTACGAGGTGCTGGCTCGCGTCCTGGTGCGGTCCGGGCTGGACCTAGGCCGCGGCCCCTCCCGGGTCCAGGCCCAAGTGACCCAGACCGGCGTGGGCGACGACCGTGTCCTCTACGCGGTTCCCATGACCTTCATGAATCACTCGGGCCAGTCGGTGCGAGCCCTGATCGACTATTTCGGTCTGTCCCCGGAGAACGTGCTCGTGGTCCACGATGACATCGATATGCCGTTCGGGCGCCTCCGGCTCCAGGTGGGTGGTGGCAGCGGGGGCAACAACGGGGTGCGCTCGATCGAGACCGCCCTGGGCACCAAGGAGTTCAGCCGGCTGAAGCTCGGTGTGGGACGCCCTCCGGGTCAGATGGATCCCGCAGACTTCGTCCTGAGGCCATTCACCAAGGCGGAGCTCCCCGAGGTCGACCTGATGATCGAAGATGCGGCCGACGTGGTCGAGCTCTGGCCTTCCGACCCGATCAAAGCACAGGAGATGGCGGCCCGACGGGGGCGTTAGCCTCTTACTCGAGTAGATCTCCGACGACGGGTAGAGGTGGGTACCGGTGACCGGTCAGGACGCTGCAGCCACAGACAGACGACGCAAATGGTTCGCCGATCTCCACGGGAGCGGGTGCTTTGTGATGCCCAACGCATGGGACGTCGGATCGGCCCGGGTCCTCGCCTCCCTCGGCTTCGAAGCGATCGCCACCACCAGCGCGGGGCATGCCGCGTCCCTGGGCCGAATGGACCAGCAGGTCACCTTCGACGAGCTCCTCGAACACGTCCGTCTCCTCGTTACGGCGGTCGACCTCCCGGTGAGTGTCGACGCCGAGCGTTGTTTTGCCGAGGACGCCGGCGGGGTGGCGGACAGTGTCGGGCGGATCGCAGAGACCGGTGCCGCGGGACTCTCGATCGAGGACTACGACCCGCACACAGGCATCGATCCGGTCGAGGTGGCCGCGGAACGGGTAGCCGCCGCCGCAGAGGTCGCCAGGTCGGCCGGGATGACCCTGACCGCCCGTGCCGAGAACCACTTGTACGGGATCGACGACATCGACGACACGATCGCACGGCTCTCTGCCTACAGAAACGCAGGTGCCGACGTGGTGTACGCCCCCTGGCTGGTCGACCTCGACGGCATCCGCAGGGTGGTTGATGAGACCGGCGCCCCGGTCAACGTGCTGGCGAGGCCGGACACGCCAGAGGTTGCCCAGCTGCGGGAAGCGGGAGTCAGGCGCATCTCGACGGGTGGCGCCCTGGCCATGGCCGCATATGGAGCCCTGGCGACGGCGGCGAGGGAGCTTCTCGAAGCAGGCACAACGACCTACATGGAGGGCGCCCTTTCCCTCGAAGACCGCCACGCCGCCTTCGACGGGTGAGTGCCAGACATGCCCGAGCTCGTAGGTGCACTCGACCAGGGGACGACCTCGACCAGGTTCATGATCTTCGATGGGGCAGGCGAGGTGGTGGCGGTCGACCAGAGAGAGCACCGTCAGATATTCCCCAGACCGGGTTGGGTGGAGCACGATCCCATCGAGATCTGGTCGATGACGACCTCGGTCATCGAGGGTGCCCTGAGCCGGGCCGGGCTCCACGGCTCGGACCTGGTCGCCATCGGCCTGACCAACCAGAGGGAGACCACCGTCATCTGGGACCGCGAGACGGGTGAGCCGGTTTACAACGCAGTCGTCTGGCAGGACACCCGCACCGCGGAGTTGTGCGTCGCTCTCGGTGGCGATGAGGGACCTGATCGGTTCCGCGCCAGGACCGGTCTGCCCCTGGCAACGTACTTCGCCGGGCCGAAGGCGCGTCAGCTTCTGGACGATCTCGACCTGACCCAACGCGCTGAGCGAGGAGAGCTGGCTTTCGGCACCATCGACTCCTGGATTGCCTGGAACCTGACCGGCGGGGTGAACGGCGGCCGTCACGTGACCGATGTGACCAACGCCTCACGCACGCTGTTGATGGACCTTGCCACCGGCACCTGGGACGCCGACCTGGCAATGGAGATCGGCGTTCCAACCGCCATTCTCCCCGAGATCGTCCCGTCGATCGGGCTCGACCTCGAATGCGTCGGCCCTTTGGCCGGGATCAGGCTGGCCGCCATCCTCGGAGACCAACAGGCTGCCCTTTTCGGGCAGGCTTGCTTCACGCCCGGGGAGGCCAAGAACACATACGGGACCGGGAACTTCATGCTTCTGAACACCGGGGAGACGCCGGTCACCTCCGAGGCCGGTCTCCTGACCACGGTTGCCTACCGGTGGGGCAGCGAGCCGACGGTCTTCGCTCTCGAGGGGTCGGTAGCCGTCACCGGCTCCTTGGTGCAATGGCTTCGGGACAACCTGGGGCTGATCGAGGACACATCTGAGGTCGAGCCTCTGGCCCGTTCGGTGGAGGACAACGGCGACGTCTACTTCGTTCCCGCCTTCTCCGGGTTGTTCGCACCCCACTGGCGGCCGGACGCCCGCGGTGTCATCACCGGTCTCACCCGCTTCGCCAATCGCGGCCACCTTGCCCGGGCCGCCCTCGAATCGACGGCTTTCCAGACCCGCGACGTGCTCGACGCCATGGTCGCCGACTCGGGGGTGGAACTCAAGGAGTTGCGAGTCGACGGCGGGATGACCGTCAACGATCTCCTGATGCAGTTCCAGGCCGACATTCTCGGTGTGGACGTGGTCCGGCCCAAAATGACCGAGACCACTGCCCTCGGAGCCGCCTACGGCGCCGGCCTCGCCGCCGGGCTCTGGTCTGGCCTCGATGAGATCGCCGACCTCTGGGCGGAGGACGCTCGATGGTCGCCGGCAATGGGGGACCACGAGCGGACTCGGTTGCACAACCGCTGGGAGCAAGCCGTGCAACGATCGCTCGGCTGGGTGTGATTCGGAGCGGTAGCGCCGGTCTGGTGGAATGAGCAAATGTTCGAAGGGTTCGCTCTGGAGACGTTCGAGGTGGGCGAGGTCCTGATCCGCGCCAGGGTCGGGGGCGACGGGCCCCCGCTCCTCTTGTTACACGGCAATCCGCAGACCCATGTCATGTGGCACAAAGTCGCTCCGAGCTTGGCGGAGCACTTCACCGTGGTAGCGCCGGACTTGCGCGGTTACGGGATGAGCTCCAAGCCACCGTCGACGCCGGACCACACCGCCTACTCGAAGCGAACCATGGCCAACGACCAACTAGGGATCATGGGCCAGCTTGGGCACGAGCGGTTCTTCGTCGCCGGTCACGACCGTGGCGGTCGCGTGGGCTACCGCCTGGCCCTCGACCATCCCGAAACGGTGGCCAGGTTGGCGGTACTCGACATCATCCCGACCAGCGAAGCCTTCGAACGGGGCGGCCGTGAGTTTGGGCTCACTCTCTACCACTGGTTCTTCCTGGCCCAGCCCGCGCCCCTGCCGGAGAGGCTGATCGGGGCAGACCCCGAATGGTTCTGGCGCTGGCACACCACCCGGGGGCCGGACACCGATTTCTTCGACCCGGATGCGGTTACCGACTATCTCACCTGTTTCCGCGACCCGGAGACCATCCGCGGCATCTGCGAGGACTATCGCGCCGGGGCCACCGTCGATTTCGACGACGATATGGTCGACAAACAGGAGGGAACAAAGATCGAGTGCCCGGTGCTGGTGCTTTGGGGCGAGGAATCCAAGCCTGCATCCTGGTATGACCCCCTTGCCGTATGGAGCGAGTGGGCCGGTGATGTGCGCGGCACCGGGCTGCCTTGCGGTCATTATCTCCCCGAAGAGGCTCCAGACCAGACCGTGGCCGAGCTTGTGAGCTTCTTTTCCGCCTGACCCTTTGATTGGCGGGGTTCGACAGGCCTGCGGATAAGATCGAAATCTGAGCCGAGGAGGATCGTATCTCAACGCCCGACATCCTGGCTTTTTCCAGGATTCTGCTGGTGCCGCTCATAATGGCGTTCACCCGATCGGATCGGATCGAGAACGCCCTCTTCATCGCTGCCGCCCTGTTCGCGGTGGCGGCCTTCACCGATTTCCTCGATGGCTACGTGGCCCGTAGGACCAGCGGCGGCACTCTCCTTGGTGGCTTTCTAGATACCACCGCAGACAAGATCCTGATCACCGGCACCCTTCTCGCCCTGGTCTCCATCGATCACGTGTCGATCTGGCCGGCCGCGATAATCATCTTCCGGGAGTTCGCCGTGATGGCGTTGCGAGGTCTGGTGGCCGCCCAGGGTGGGCTGATCGGACCTTCCACCTGGGGGAAGATCAAGTTCGGCACCCAGTTCCTGGCGATCTTCCTAGCCTTTGTCCGTCTCCCCGAACGGTGGGGTCCCTGGTATCTCGACCAGTGGGTCATGCTGATCGCAGTCATCGCCACGGTGGGCTCGGCATGGGGCTACTTGTCCGCCTTCTGGCACACGGTTCGCTCCGAGCCCACCCGTACCAGGACGTGAGAGCCGCCGTCACCGGCGGCAGTGGGGTGGTGGGACGGCCCCTGGTCCGAACGCTGGTCGAGGAAGGCCACGAGGTGGTGGCTCTTGCCCGGTCAGACGGCGCCGCGTCGACGATCGAAGGGGAGGGGGCACGGGTGGTGGTCGGCGACATCCTCGACCGGGTAAGACTGGGCTCGCTGGTCGACGGGGCGGACTGGGTCTTTCATGTGGCCGGCGTCAATGAGATGTGCCCCAAGGACCCGGCGAACATGGATCGGGTCAACATCGAAGGAACCGCCAATGTGCTCGCAGCTTGCCAGGTCGCGAGGGTGGGGCGCCTGATCCACACCTCTTCGGCTGCGGCCATTGGGGAGAGGCAAGGGACGGTTGGGACCGAGATCAGCCCGCACCGGGGCAGCTACCTGTCGCGTTACGAGAGGTCGAAGCACCAGGCCGAGCAACTGGTGTTGGCCGGGGCCGGAGCGCTCGATGTCGTGGTGGTAAACCCCTCCTCGGTGCAAGGCCCGGGCCGGGCCAGCGGAACCGGAAAGCTGCTCCTGGACGTGCTCAACGGACGCCTTCCTTTCCTGGTCGACACCACCGTATCGATCGTCGACATCGACGATTGCGCCCGGGGTCATCTTCTGGCGGCAAGCCACGGAGTGAGCGGACAGCGGTACATCCTCAGTGGCGCCAGCGTCGGCATCATCGACGCGGTGGCACTGCTCTCCGAGGTCACCGGGCGAGCCTTGCGTCCCCGTTACCTCCCGGGCTGGGCAGCGGCGGCCGGAGCGGGGGTCGTCGAGTTCGGCTCCAGGGTGTTGGGCCGTCGACCGAAGCTGTGCCGCGAGATGGTGAGGGTGATGCGGGCGGGCCACGTCTACGACGGGAGCCGGGCGACAAGGGAACTTGGTCTCCAATACCGCCCTCTCGAGCTGACCATCCGCCGGACCGTTGAGTGGTTCGAGACCGAGGGGTTGTTGGTTTAGCCGCCCAACCCCAGGTTGGTTGGCCGTGGGCATCGGTACCATCGCCGGTCTCGATGGTTGCCCCTCTCGCACCTCTTCTGGCCGGGTGGCGGTCCGCGCCTCTACCTGATCTCCACGGCACCTGGTCGGTGGCGGCGGGTGGACGCGCCTTCGCCATCGCAGGTCTTGCCAGTCAGCTCGAGTCGACCCTGCTCGTTCTCGTCCCGGGTGAGCGTGATGCCGAAGAGCTCGCCGACGACCTCTCGCTGTTCATCGACGGGGTGGTGCTCGCCCCGGCCTGGGAGACGCTCCCTTTCGAGCATGTCTCGCCCAACGTCGCCACCATGGCCCATCGTGCCCAGGCTCGCCATGCCCTGGATGTGGGTGAGTCGGTGGTGGTCGTGGCGAGTGTTCGCAGTGCCATTCAGCGACTCAGCCCATCACCACACCAACCCCTCGTTCTCGAAACGGGGGACGAGGTGAGCCTGGACCGTCTCGCCCGGGACCTGGCCGATCTCGGTTACGCCAGAACCGATCGGGTGGAGGCCAGAGGCGAGTTTGCGATCAGGGGCGGAATCGTTGACGTGTACCCCGCTCATCTCGAGACGCCGGTTCGTCTCGACTTCTGGGGTGACCGCCTCGATGAGATCCGAACGTTCGCGGTTGGAACCCAGCGCTCGGAGGAGAAGGTGCCACGGCTGGTCGCCTTCCCGGCGAGGGAGGTGAGGCCGGATTCGAGCATGCAGGAGCTTGCGACGCGGTTGGTGCGTGACGAACCGTGGGGGTCGTCCACCTGGGATCGGATCGCCCAGGGCCATCTCTTCTCCGGAATCGAGTCGTGGTTGCCATGGCTGGCCGAGCCGGCTTCGCTGATCGACGCCCTCCCGACCGGGGCCGACCTGATCCTGATCGAGCCGAGCCGGGCCTTCGACCGGGCACGTGACCTGGTCAAGGAGGAGTCGGAGTTGGCCGCCGCCCTGGCCCCCACCTGGGGGGAGCAAGCACCCGAGGCCGGGGCCCATCCCGCCCTCTTTCTCGACCTGGAGCAAAGTCTCTCAGGACGGCCCTATCTCGCCCTGCCCTCCACCCCCACCGGGCCCGGCGACCCGGTGCTCGAGTTGACCGGGCTCGATGCGGTGCCCGGTGATCCGGGGTCGGTGGCCGATGGACTGCGTCGGCTTCTGACCCGGGGCTGGAGCACCGTCGTTGCCTTGGACGGCGAGGCGGCCGCCGACCGGGTGGCGCGGGCGCTGGCCGAGCAGGGTTTGGTCCTCGACCGGTTGGAGTCGCTGGTCAACCCGAGGTCGGCGATTGTCCCGATGGGCATCCACCGGGGCTTCGTCGCCACCGGGCTGGGCGTTGCCGTCCTCGGTGAGCAAGAGATAGCGGGGCGGCGCCGTGCCCACAGGAAGATCGGGAGGGCGCGCACCGTGGCCGCGCCCCAGTATCGCGACCTGAGCGAAGGCGACTACGTCGTCCATCATCAACATGGGATCGGCCGTTTTGAGGGCCTCGTCTCACGGACCATGGCTGGCATCGAACGCGACTA
Source organism: Acidimicrobiia bacterium (assembly GCA_036396655.1). Lineage (GTDB taxonomy): Bacteria > Actinomycetota > Acidimicrobiia > Spongiisociales > ZC4RG35 > JARDZU01. The sequence continues at coordinate 10,584 of DASWKK010000148.1, read as the reverse complement.
CCTGGTGATCGGCTATGCCGGTGAGGACCGGCTCTATGTTCCGGTGGATCAGCTGGCTGCAGTCCGCCGCTATACCGGCGGGGAGGCGCCCCGGATTTCGCGGATGGGGGGCAAGGACTGGTCGGAGCAGCGAACCAGGGTACGCACCGCGGTGGCCGCCGTAGCCCAACAGGTGGTGGAGTTGCATCGTCAACGGGCCGCCGCGACGGGCCACGCCTACGACATCGACACTCCGTGGCAGCTGGAGATGGAGGGGGCGTTCCCCTATGAGGAGACTCACGACCAGATGCAGGCCATCGTCGAGGTCAAGGCCGACATGGAGACCGATCGACCGATGGACCGGCTGGTCTTCGGTGACGTCGGCTACGGGAAGACCGAAGTCGCCATCCGCGCCGTGTTCAAAGCGGTCCAGGCGGGCAAACAGGCGGCAATCCTGGTCCCGACGACACTGCTCGCCCAACAGCACCATCAGACCTTCGTCGAGCGATTTGAGAGCTACCCGGTGCGGGTGGAGGCATTGTCCCGCTTCCTGTCTCCCAAGCAGCAGCGAGCAGTCGTCGCCGGCCTGGCTTCGGGTCAGGTCGACGTGGTCATCGGAACCCACCGTCTCTTGTCCGACGACATCCATTTCAAGGCTCTCGGGTTGCTCGTCATCGACGAGGAGCAACGCTTCGGGGTGTCGGCCAAGGACGCCATCAAGAGACTCAAAGTCGGAGTGGATGTGCTGACACTCACCGCCACCCCGATACCACGCACGCTGGAGATGGCACTCACAGGGATCCGTGAGGTCTCCCACATCAGGACCCCGCCTGAGGACCGCCATCCGATCCTTACCTACGTCGGGGCGTATGACGACCAGGCGGTATCTGCCGCCATCCGTCGTGAGCTACTACGCGAGGGCCAGGTGTTCTATGTCCACAATCGCGTGCAGTCGATCGATCGGGCGGTGGCTCGCCTCCAGGAGCTGGTCCCGGACGCAAGCTATGTGGTCGCTCACGGCCAGATGTCGGAGGGACAGCTGGAGCAGGTCATGATCGACTTCTGGAATGGCGAGTACGACGTGATGGTGGCGACGACCATCATCGAGTCCGGCCTCGACCTGCCCAAGGTCAACACCCTGATCGTCGAGCGAGCCGATCTGCTCGGACTGGCGCAGCTCTATCAACTTCGGGGGAGGGTGGGCAGGTCCGACCAACGGGCGTACGCCTATCTGTTCCATCCGGTCGACCAGTCGTTGAGCGAAGACGCCCATCGCCGTCTCGAGGCCATAGGCGAGGCGACCGACCTCGGCTCTGGTTTCCAGCTCGCATTGCGCGACCTCGAAATCCGGGGCGCGGGCTCGATCCTGGGTGAGGTGCAGAGCGGGCACATCGCCGCCGTCGGCTTCGATCTCTACGCCGAGCTCGTGGCGGAAGCGGTGTCAGAGCTGGAGGGTCGGGAGCCGGCATTGCCGGCTGCCCGGGAGGTGCGCATCGACCTCCCGGTGGATGCCCACATGCCCGATTCGTACGTCACCGACCAGGAGCTGAGACTGGAGGCATATCGTCGTCTTGCCACCACCACGACGGACGAAGAGGTCAACGACGTCGCAGCCGAATGGGTCGATCGTTTTGGGCCGATGCCGGGGGCGGCGGAGGCGTTGGTAGCGCTCGCCCGGCTGCGGGTGGAGGCACTGCGGGTGGGTCTCGATGAGATCGTCCAGCTCAGGCACGAGGTGAGGTTGGGGCCGGTCGATCTCAAGCCTTCCCAGGAAGTGCGATTGCGCCGGCTACAGCCGCGGTCGATCCTCCAAGCCACGCAAGGCGTGATCTTCCTACCCGCCCCCAAGGACTTGGTGTCGGGTTTGATCGGGTTCATCCGCGAGATGTGGGAGGCGGAGGAAACGGTCTGATCGGCCTACGGATTGCTGTCTGAACGCTCTACGATTCTCACGTTCCCCTTTCCAGTTAGGAATCCCTCTTGAAGAAGCTCGTATCACTCCTGATTCTGGCCGCGCTCGTTCTTGCCGCTTGTGGCGGATCCAATGCTGCCGCCGCCACCGTCGACGGCGAGGACGTCACCGTCGGCGAGGTCGAAGCCATGATCGACCCGGGCGACGAGTCCACGATCACCAAGGAGACGTTTGCCCAGTTTCTCGGATTCGTCATCCAGCAGGTGGTGGTGATCACAGCTGCTGAGGCGGAGTTCGGGATCGTCATATCCGAGGCCGACATCGACGCCGAAGCGGACGCGATCTTCCAGGAAGCCAACGTGGACGGCCTGAGTCGGGAGGAGTTTTTGGCCGACAGCGGGGTGACCGAGGAGCTTCTCCGCCGAGTCGCCCGCCAGCAGGTGCTGGACAACCGGGTCAGGGAGGCCTTCACCGAGAGCGCCGACGTACCGACCCAGGAACAGATCGATGAGGCGCTGGCCGAAGCCGAGTCGCTCTATTGCGCTTCGCACATTCTGGTGGCCACCGAGGACGAGGCCAACGACGTCCTCGATCGTCTGGACAGCGGGGAGGAGTTCGCCGATCTCGCCGCCGAGTTGTCTACCGACACCGGCAGTGGGTTGCAAGGAGGATCCCTTGGCTGCTCGGCAGCAGACGTGTATGTGACCGAGTTTGCCGAGGCCCTGGAAGCTGCAGAGGTTGGTGTGCCCACGCTGCCGGTCGAGAGTGAGTTCGGCTTCCACGTCATCCTTCTCGGTGAGGATGAGATTCCCACCGAGGAGCAGGTCATCGAACAATTGCAGAGCGTGGCCATCGGCACCGCAACCAACGACTGGTTCCTGCAGCAGGTCGAGAACGCCGAAATCACCGTGCCCGAGCGCTACGGCACCTGGCAGGCGAGCCCCGTTCCACAGGTAGTGCCTCCAACCGAGTGATAACCGTCATCGGACTCGGTCCCGGCGACTTCGACCGGATCCCGGAGACAATTCGTTCCATCATCCTCGATCCGGGGCGGACGGTGATCCTCCGCACCATCGACCATCCAGCCGCCGAGCAGCTCGCCGGCATGCGGGAGGTTGCCGCCTGTGACGATCTCTATGAGAGCTCGGAGACGTTCGAGGATGTCTACTCCGCCATCGCCGACCGGGTGTTGACTGCCGGTTCAGCAGGCCCGGTGGTCTACGCAGTGCCCGGAAGCCCCCTGGTCGGCGAGTTCGCGGTGAGACACCTGTTGTCCTCGGGCACCGACATCGAGTTGATCCCGGCCGAGTCGTTCATCGACGCAATCCTCGCCGAGACGGGTTACGACCCACTCGATCGTGGCTTGCAGATCCTCAACGGTCATCAACTGCCCGACCCCATGGTGCTGGACAAGCCGACCATCGTGGCTCACCTCGATCGACCCGAGATCATGGCCGAGGCAGCGGCTCAAATCGCCCGTGTGCTGCCCGGCGAGGCGATCGTCACCGTGTTTGCCGGGGTCGGCTCGGCCGAGGCGCTCAGGGCCGACTCATCCCCCGACCGAGTCGATTCGAGTCTGGCCGGATTCCGCACCTCGATCTACATCGACTCCGAGCCAGGCGGCTTGGTCGGAGCGGTGCGAACCATGAGAGTCCTCCGCGCGGAGTGCCCCTGGGATCGTGAGCAGACGCATCAGACTCTGGTCAAGTACCTGATCGAGGAGTCTTACGAGCTGATCGACGCGGTGAGCCGGCTCCCCGACGACGAGCCGGATTGGGTCCGATATGCCGAGGTCGAGGACGAGTTGGGAGACGTCCTGCTCTCGGTGTTGTTCCATGCTGCCATCGCCCGGGAGAACGGGGCGTTCGACATCGACGACGCGGCCGAGGTCATGAGACAGAAACTGGTTCGGCGTCACCCGCATGTGTTCGGTGACGTCGAGGCCGACTCGGCGAGCGACGTCAAGCGCAACTGGGACCAGATCAAGGATGACGAGAGGGGCCAGGCCAGGGAGTCGATGATGGACGGGGTGCCGAGAGACATGCCAGCCATTCACCGTGCCTCGAAGATCCAGAATCGGGCATCCAAGGTCGGCTTCGACTGGCCCGATGCTGCGGAGGTCCTGCCCAAGATCCGCGAGGAGCTCGACGAGATGGAAGCAGACCTCGACGATCCGGAGCGGGCCGAGTCCGAGCTCGGTGACGTGTTGTTCTCGGTTATCAACCTCGCCCGGCATCTGGGACTGGACGGCGAGGTGGCGCTGCGCCGGGCCATCGACCGGTTCGAGACCAGATTCCGGGCCATGGAGACGGCCGGCCCGATCGAGGGAATGACCCTCGGCCAGCTCAACCAGCGTTGGGAGCGGGCCAAGGACGAGGGCTAATCGCCTGGCTGGCCCGCCGCTGCTGGTAGTTTGGCGGTCCAGCCGTACCGGGGATTCGACCAGCAATGACTGATTCCAAGATCGAGCGCATCGTCGCTCGCCAGGTTCTCGACTCCAGAGGAAACCCCACAGTCGAGGCCGAGGTGTTCACCACCGAGAATGCTTTCGGACGAGCGATCGTGCCCTCCGGCGCTTCTACCGGCGCCCTAGAGGCGGTCGAGCTCCGAGACGGTGGCACCCAGTTCCAAGGCAAGGGCGTGACCCAGGCTCTGGCCAACATCAGGGACCAGATCGCACCTGCTCTGATTGGCGTAGACCCCACCCGTCAGGAGCACATCGACCAGGTGATGATCGACATCGACGGGACCCCCAACAAGGCCAACCTGGGCGCCAACGCCATCCTCGCCGTCTCTCTCGCCGTGGCGCGGGCGGCCTCGGCCACCGTGGGGCTGCCTCTCTACCGCTATCTGGGCGGCCCGGCGGCCCAGCTCTTGCCTGTGCCCTGCCTCAACGTCCTCAACGGAGGGGTCCATGCCGCCAACTCCGTGGACATCCAGGAGTTCATGATCGTGCCCGCCGGGCTTCCCTCCTTTTCCGAGGCGCTGCGTGCCGGGGTCGAGGTCTATCACTCGCTGAAGAAAGTGCTGGCCGGCCGGGGCCTGGCCACCAACGTCGGCGACGAGGGAGGGTTCGCCCCCGATCTTCCCAGCAACGAGTCGGCCCTGGAGTTGTTGGTCGAGGCAATCGACGCTTCCGGCTACAAGCTCGGTGATGAGGTCGCGCTGGCGCTCGATGTGGCAGCTTCCGAGATCCACCGGGACGGCCGTTACCACCTGGAGGGGAAAGAGCTGACCTCGGCCGAGCTCGTCGACTATCTCACCGATCTCATCGAGCGCTATCCACTGGTTTCGGTTGAGGACGGAATGGACGAGGCCGACTGGCCGGGGTGGATCGATCTGACCAGCCGCGTCGGCGATCGGGTCCAGCTTGTCGGGGACGATGTTTTCGTCACCAACGAGGAGATCCTGCGCCGGGGTATCTCCGAAGGTGCGGCCAACGCCATCTTGATCAAGGTGAATCAGATCGGCTCGGTATCCGAGACCCTGCACACGATGAGCACGGCGAGGGCCGCCTCATTCGGGATGATGATCAGCCACCGGTCGGGTGAGACCGAGGACAGCTTCATCTCTCATCTCGCGGTGGCAACCAACGCCGGTCAGATCAAGTCGGGTGCCCCCGCCCGTGGCGAGCGCACCGCCAAGTACAACCAGTTGCTGAGGATCGAGGAGTCGCTCGGCAACGAAGCTCGCTTCGCTGGTTGGGGAACGTTCCGGAGACCGGCATGACCCTGCTCCGACGTCCCGGCGTTGCCCTTGTCACCCTGCTCTTTCTCTTGCTCGGAGCGGCGTTCCTCACGCAGGTCGTCCCCTATCGCCAGATCATCGAGGCGCAGCGCCAAGTGTCCTCGGCGCAGACGCAACTCGCCTCCCTCGAAGCCGAGAACGAGTTGCTCCAGGCAGACGTGACCGCCCTGAACACCGATGAGGAGATCGAGAAGCTGGCCCGGGAGAAGCTGGGTTACGTGCAGCCAGGGGAGACTGCCTACGTGGTCCTCGACCCTCCGGCGAGCGCGACGACGATTCCACCGGTGATCGAGGCCCCGCTGGCTCCTGAAGGAACCTGGGTGGACCAGATATGGGACTTTCTCACCGGGGACGACCTGGATGATTCGGGGTGAGCAGCGCTGATGACCGGGAGGTCATCGAGACCCAGATCGGGCGCCCGCTGCGTGCCGAATCCTCACCCGTATCGAGATGTCACCTCGGTCTGCCCGTCGTGGCCCAGGTCCCCCCGCTCCTCGACGACGGCACTCCCTTTCCCACCCTCTACTGGCTGACCTGCCCCCTGGCCACGACCCGGATCGGGCGTCTCGAGGGTGCCGGCGGAGTGAGGAGAATGGAACGCAAGGCAGAAACCGACGACGAGTTCGGCCGTCGCCTGGCCGAGGCTCATGTCGCCTACGCGGCTGAGCGGGACGCACTGGTTCCCACCGACGCATCAATTGCCCCTTCCGGTGGTGTGGGAGGGACCACGCTCGGCGTCAAATGTCTCCATGCCCACTACGCCCACACCAGGGCCGGTGGTGCCAATCCGATCGGTGAGCTGGTCCAGGAGTGGATCGAGCCCCTCGATTGTGCCCAGCCCTGCGTCGTCGGTGGCGAGATCAACCCTGATTGGGTCAGCAATCCGTGAACGTGGGTGTCGTCGACATCGGGACCAACTCGACGCGGCTATTGATCACCGATGGGGTCGACGAGACCGGACGCTGGGTCGAGGTGACCGGGCTCGGTCGCGGAGTCGACCGGACCGGCTCCCTCTCCCCGGAAGGGATCGAAGACTCGCTCGCCGCTTTGGCCCGTTTCGGGAGGGAAATGGACGACGCCGCAGTCGAGCGACGCATGGCCATCGCCACCTCGGCCGCACGCGACGCGTCGGACCGTGAGGCGTTCTTCGACCTCGCCGAGTCGGCGTTGGGCGTCAGACCCACTTTGATCACCGGGGAGATCGAGGCCCGGCTCGCCTTCGTCGGGGCTACTGCCGCATCGGACCACGAGCCACGGGTTGTCGTGTCCGACATCGGTGGGGGAAGCACCGAGTTCGTCACCGCCGACACCGCGGTCTCGATCGATATCGGGTCGGTTCGCCTCACGGAGCGCTCGATCCCGTCCCGCCCGGCGCCCGCCGCCGAGCTGGACGCGGCTCGAGACCTCGTCGCAAGACTGTTCGAGACAGTCGATCTCGAGGCGAGGACCCTCATCGGGGTGGCAGGGACCTGGACCAGCCTGGCCGCGATCGCCCTGGAGCTGCCCGAGTACTCGCGAGACCTGGTTGACGGCTACCGGATGCAAAGAGACACGCTGACCGCGGTCATCGAGTCGCTGTCCGGCAAGAGCGTGGAGGAGACGGCGGCGATCCCGTCGTTGGACCCCAAGCGGGCCCCGGTCATCTTGGCCGGGTCGCTGGTGGCCGAGGGTGTGATGGATGTGCTGGGAGCCGAACGGGTGCTTGTCTCCGAGCACGACAGCCTCGATGGTGCCGCCATGGAGCTGCTGGCCCTACCCTGAGCGGCACCCGGCCCGGGTGGCGGAATGCAGACGCGAGGGGCTTAAACCCCCTTGAGCCGAATCGGCTCGTGTGGGTTCGAATCCCACCCCGGGCACGATTGTGATGTCGCGGGATAGCCGGCCTACTTCTTCCTCAGGCGGTCCGTACCCCACCGAGATCGTCGACCGTTTCGTTTCCGCCATCGCAGGAAGAGGTCGTGAGACCCGGGCCGGTGGGTGGGGGAGGGGAGAGGAACCGGACCCGGGCCCCACGATGCGCGAAGGAAGATCCAAAGTGTCTTGTCGGATCACCTTTTCCCATGGATCGACCCCCGTGTGCGAAGTGTAATCCGAGCAAAGCCCGCGGCTTGTTTCTCGTTGGGCGCTCGGGCCTTGGTCCGTCCGTCACCTCTATCGGGGGTGGCTAGCGTGATGACAGCGCATGGCCGATTACCCGTCTGAGTTCGAGCTGGATGTTGCCCTCCGAGATGGTGGTGGCGCCAGGATCCGGCCCATAAAGCCCGAGGACGGTCCGCTGCTGGTCGAGTTCTTCGAGACTTTGGGCCCGGAGTCCCGCTATTTCCGTTTCTTCCGGATCAAGGAGACCCTCGAGCCCAAAGAGGTGGCCTTCTTCACCAACGTCGATTACGTCGACCGGATGGCTCTGATCGCGATGCACGAGGGCAAGATGATCGCGGTGGCTCGTTACGACCGGGAGACACCCGGAGGTGACGCCGCCGAGGTGGCCTTTGCAGTCGCCGACGACCAACAGGGGCGGGGAATCGGGACCCAGCTTCTTCAGCTCTTGACGACCCACGCCCGGTCACACGGGATCGAGAAGTTCGAGGCTTTCGTCCTTCCCGAGAATCGTCAGATGATGCGGCTCTTCCGAAACTCCGGATACGAGCTGACCAGGACGATCGAGGACGGGGTGTTCACCGTCGACTTCCCGGTCGCAGAAAGCGAGGGCTTGCTCCAGGCCGAGTGGGAGCGGGAGAAGCGGGCCATAGCCGCGTCGCTGCTTCCCCTCTTCTTTCCCCGCTCGGTGGCGGTGATCGGGGCCTCGACCGACCCGACGGCGATAGGCGGCCGGCTCTTCCACAACATCATCTCCGAGGGTTTTACCGGCCCGCTGTACCCGGTCAACCCGAAGGCCAAGGTCATCGGCTCGGTCCGGGCATATCCCACGATCGGTGAGGTGCCCGACGAGGTCGACCTCGCCTACATCGTGGTTCCCCAGCCGTTGGTTGTCGAAGTCGCCCGGCAGTGTGCCGCGGCCGGAGTGCGGGGCATCGTGGTGATCTCGGCCGGCTTCTCCGAGATCGGGGAAGAGGGGGCGAAGCTGGAGGCCGAGTTGCTCGAGATCGTGCGCGACTCGGGGATGCGCATGGTCGGGCCCAACTGCATGGGTCTGCTCAACACCGCACCCTCGGTCCAGCTCAACGGAACCTTCGCACCGGTCTACCCGCCTGCCGGAAATGTTGCCATGTCCAGCCAGTCCGGCGCCCTCGGCATCGCCATCCTCGACTACGCCAACCGCAACAACATCGGCATCTCCCAGTTCGTTTCGGTTGGCAACAAGGCAGATGTCAGTGGCAACGACCTGATCCTGGCCTGGGAGGACGATCCAGCCACAGACGTCATCACCCTCTACCTGGAATCGTTCGGCAACCCGATCAAGTTCTCCCGCCTCGCCCGGCGAGTGGGTCGCAGCAAACCGATCATCGCGGTGAAGTCCGGACGCTCCGAAGCAGGGAGTCGGGCCGCCTCGTCGCACACCGGGGCCCTCGCTTCGTCCGACGTCGCAGTTCAGGCCCTCTTCAGACAGTCTGGTGTGATCCGGGTCGACACCATCGACCAACTCTTCGACGCAGCCAGTCTTCTAGCCAATCAGCCGATCCCGATCGGGGAGCGGGTGGGGGTGATCACCAACGCGGGTGGCCCCGGAATCCTGGCTGCCGACGCCCTCGAGGCCAACGGTCTCGTGCTGCCCGAGCTGTCTGCAGAGCTGAGGGAGCAGATCGGCAGTGTCCTCCCGGCCGAGGCGTCCACCCGAAACCCCGTGGACCTAATCGCCTCTGGAGGGCCGACTCAGTACGAACATGTCACTTCTCTCCTGCTCGGGTCGGGCGAGGTCGATGCGGTGATGGTGATCTACATCCCGGTCTTTGCCGGGGGCGCCAAGAAAGTTGCCGAAGCCTTGCATCGCTCGCAACTCGCCTACGACGGCGACGTGGCCCTGCTTTCGGTCTTCATGCAGACCGGGGAGGAGGCCGCCGAGTACTTGGCCGGGAAAGACGGGGCACGTGCCATACCGACCTACATGTTCCCGGAGTCGGCGGCGCTTGCCCTCACCCGGGCGGTCCGCCACGGGCAGTGGCGTCACCGCGACCCTGGCTCCGAGGTCCCACTTGACCACGCTGTCGAAGATCGACTCCGGGCGCTGGTGGGTGAAGTCCTGGAAACCATGCCGCCCGAAGGCGGATGGCTCGAACCTGACCTGGTGGCAACGATTCTCGAGACCGTCGGGCTGCGGGTGCCCCAATCGGCCGTCGTGACGTCCGCCAAGGAAGCCGTCGCGGTGGCGGGGAAAATGGGAGGGCCGGTGGTCGTCAAAGTGATCTCCCAGTCGGCATTGCACAAATCCGACGTGGGTGGAGTGGTGCTCGACGTCGAAGGGGAGAGCAGGGTCAAGGAGGCGTATAAGCAGGTGATGCAAGCCGTCGACGACGCCGACGGAGTCCTGCTCCAGCAATTCGTCTCGGGCGGGCACGAGGTGCTGATCGGCATGACCCAGGACCCCAACTTCGGCCCCCTGGTTGGCTTCGGGTTGGGTGGCATCTATGTCGAGTTGCTCCAGGACGTGGCCTTCCGCATCCATCCGCTCACCGATGTCGATGCCTCCGAGATGATCAAGGAGATCAAGGGCTCCCGGCTCCTCGACGGCTACCGCAATCAACCCAAAGGCGATGTCGTCGCCCTCCAGGACGCCTTGCTCAAGGTGTCCGGCCTCATCGACGCACTTCCCGAGTTGGTCGAGATGGACATGAATCCGGTGAAGGTTCTGGAGCCCGGTGACGGAGTGGTGGTGGTCGACGCACGAATGAAGATCAGGGCGGTGGAGGCGAGGAAACATCCCCGGATGCGGGACCTGCCCGGCGTGACCTCGTAAGCGAGCGCCGGGTTGTCCCCCTGCGGAGCGGGGG
>DASWKK010000147.1:0-16184 GCA_036396655.1 Acidimicrobiia bacterium | reverse complement strand
ATGGCGGGGCCGAGAACGCAGCGAGTGGTGATGCCTGGTCGTCAAGATGGGTGACATGCATTGTTCAACGGGCTCCTACAAGGCTCAGCTCGCTTTGCAGCGCAGGGCAGGTTTCGCGGCACGGGTCTGCCTTGGCAGCATGAACGAGGAGCCGGGCGTGGGCGTACTCGTGGATCACCGCGTGTGCGAATAGGTCGCGGGGGACGTCGCGGTTGGTTCGGACGATCGGTATGTAGCCCGCAGGCTTCCAGCTGCGAAAGATGTCGTCGCCGGCAAGTTCGGCGAGACAGCTGAGCAGCGACTCGTCGAACTGCAGGGAATGCACCGCCCGGCGGTATTCGTGGGAGGTGGTGAGCAGGGAGAACATGATGTTCATGAAGCAGAGCCCCGTCTCCAGATCGAGCCGGAGCCAGCGCCTTCTTGCTCCAATATCGATGGCACCCACTTCCAGCATGGTGAAGTCGAGCGGTGTCAGTCGTTGATTGGGCGGGGGGAGTGGTCGTCCCCGGAGCCCGGCCAGCACCTCATATAGGTTGATGTCGTGGACGATCACCGCATTTTCATCCAGCTCTTCGAGACGGCCTGGTCTCAGCACCGGCTCGTCGAGACCGCTGTTCCTGGCGATGAACGCCAGCACGTTGGTCTCCAGCACGAAATGGCGCAGCAACAGCTCGCCGCCTTCCTCCGACACGCATCGTGAGAGGAAGAAGATCCCCAGCCGGTCGAGCAAGCCGTGTGACGAGAACTGGAAGGGGAGGATCCGTTTCACGAGCACGATCAGCGCCACCACCACCCTGCTCATCACCCGGGCCGGTGGCCGGATGAACCGGTGGGACCACCGGGCCTGGTCGGTCTCGAGAAGACGCAACGCCCTCCGGTCGAAGTGGAAGGTTGGATCTCCCTTGAGGGCGTCCCAGATTCCCGGGCCGGGTCCGTCGATCATCTGCCCGGGTCTGACGTCAAGCATTATCGATCTCTTCGAGTTGCAGGGCGTAGAGCCGGGCCACGACCCGCGCCGTGTACACGATGGACCGGGCGATCTCGGGTGTGATCAGATCGGAACGGAGGATCTCGAACATCTTCTCGGTGTGCTCCTCGTCGGCCCCGCCGTGGTACTCGATGAAGCTCACCTGCTCCGAGCTGAGGTCGAGCTGGTCTTTGATCAGCTCCACCCAGTGGCTCGCCTTGTTGGCGCCGAGCCCTTCGATGATGTACATCGCCCCGAGCAGGTCGAACGGGTTCTCTCGGTTCGCCTGGTTGAACATGAAGGCGGACAGCGCCTCGGAGCCGGGATTCTTCTGACCCGACTTGATGGCTTCTCGACTGCCGCCGACGGCGACGTAGTCGTTCTCCAGCATCCGGTAGTCGCGCTGTTCCTCGGCGGCGTGCTCGATGAACTCGGCCCGGAGGTCGGTGTATTCGACGGTGAGGTTGGACGCGGCCCGGGTGATCCAGCGGGCGCCCTCGAGCACCTGCTGGCGCAGGTTGTAGAGAAGGGCCCGGTAGTCGTCGAGCGATGCTTCCCGCTGCTCTATGCGCCGCACGATCGGCACGGTGGAGAGCTGGGTCTCGAAGTCGGCCCAAACCAGAGCTAGCTCTTCGAACAGCCACTCCGGGGAATGGTCGGGTTCGGCAGCCTGGTCGATGGTCTCGACCCTGATCGCCACCTCGATCTCTCTGGCTGTCGCGGGTTGGGTCGAGCCGGCGACACATGTGAGATGGACGAAGGAGACCGAAAACCTGCCCGACTCGGGGATCATCAACAGGATTCGGTCGCCCGGGGAGAAGCGCCCGGTGTTGAACGCCTCCTCCAGCATGATGAAGATGCTGGCGGCGCCGGTGTTGCCCTTGGTGCGGAGGTTGGTGAACCAACGCTCCTCGGGAATCATCAACCCCGCCTCGTTCATCATCCGCACGATGTCGGATCGGAAGTACTCCGAGCTGTAGTGGACCAACAGGTGATCGATCTCGTCCGGGTCGATGCGACCGGCGCGGGTCAATCCGATGTACTCCTCGACGCCGAGGGCGACGATTCCATTGAGCGTGGCGGTGTCCTGGCGGAGGTTGAGCATCCCGGCTGCGTGCGCCTCGGCCGGGTTGGCCTGGTCCTGCCAGGTGGAACCGGGCTCGATCTGGTCGGGTGCGGTGGCACCGGCGTACATGCACACCGGGAAGCGGTGGGCATGGGAGACCAGGTGCGACCAGTCGATACGCAGCGAGACGCCGTCGGCCCGGGGCTGGGGCTCGACGACCACGGCGCCGGCGCCGTCGGAGAGCATCCATCTCAGGAACTCGGCGTCGAAGCCGGGTGACTCCTCCTGTGAGAACCGGTCGGAACGGAGGGTCCGGCTCACCAACTCGGACCCGACCGCCACCGCCACCTGATGTCGACCGAGCAGGATCGCCGCTTCGACGGCCCGCAACGCAGCAACGCCCGAGCAGCAGACACCGGCGGCGGAGAGGATCTCCATCGGGCCGCCTCCCAGCCGGCCGTGCACCATGGAGGCGAACCCCGGGACCGCCAGGTCTCCTTGGGTGGTCCCGGTGGCCAACATCCCGATGTCGCGCGAGCTCATGCCTCGTCCCCGGAGTGCAGCCAGGACCGCGCGTTCGGCCAGTTCCTCGTTGAGCATCAGGGTTTGGCCGTTGCGGTCGATGGCGTAGTGCCGTTTCTCGATCCCGTTGGCGTCGAGCATTCGTCTTCGGAGCCGATCCGACCGGCCCGTGATGGTCCCCAGGTAGCTCTCCAAGTCGTCGTTGCCGATGGGCTCGCCGGGGAGAAACGCCCCGACACTGGTGATGTATGCGCTCATGACCCTCTCCTTGTGTCCGTCCTGTTCTGTGGACAGCATCGGCGGGGGGCGGGGCCGTCGGTATTGGGGGACACCCCCATTCCCGGCTCAGGGTTGTCTCAGGGCGTGGGGCGAAAGCCGAAGCCGTACCGGAGGACTACCCCCTGCGGAGCAGCCGGGCAAGCGCTGGGGCAGAGAGATGCGGTCGGGCAGTCGCACCGGGCGATCGCCAGGCGGGCCGGGGTCAGACTGGGTGGATCGTCAGGTGAAGGCCACTGCCACTGCCGCTGCATAGATGACCAGCATCACCAGCAGCAGGGCATAGCCACGCAAGCCACGTTTGCCGAAGTCGCCTGCGATCTTGGCCCCTGACAACCCAAGGGCGCTCAGGAAAACGATCGTCCCGATCCACTCAGGCACGAGAACTCCGCATCACGTCAACCTCCCAGCGACAATCTAGCCCCTGCCGGAAGTGGGTGCGTGGCCGGGCGAAGGTGAGGCCCCGACACACCATCCTGGTAACACAAAAAGTCCGGTCCGGCCGATCTACCATCAGAAACGAGGCCGAAGTACAAGGTTGGGGAGGTCATCTGCCTCCTCAACCTTGGCCCTGCCTCATCGGCCTGACGTGAAGGATGGTGAGCGCCGCAAACATGGTCAGCCGCCTCGACGTGTCAGCGGTTCCCCTCCAGGGCGGCTACATCGCCAAACAATGCCCTGTCGTCATCCAGAATCAGATTCTGGTACCCGAGCTGAAGACGGAGCCTCCTGCCGAGGTCATGCACCGGATGAATGCGGGAGTCCAATTCGAGTCGGATCTGTTCGAACGACTCCGTGTCGAGGGGCCGGGTGACTGGGTCGTCATCCCCTCCGGTCCGCCTGAGGTGGCCCAGAGGCTGACAGTCGAAGCGATGACCGGGGATGTCGCAGTCATCGAACAGGGCTTTCTGCCACCGGATGAGTCGGGAAGGAGAACCGGCCGGCCCGACCTGCTGGTCGCCTATGCCGGGGGATACCTGCCGGTGGACGTCAAGCACCACCGGACGCTCGACATCGGCGACGGGACAGCCGAAGTTTCCGATCCGTTGAAACCAAGTCCGGCTGACGCCTACGCCCTCGAGGGCCGGGTCCTGCGCTCCCATTCGGGTGACGCCCTTCAACTGGCCCACTACCGACGGATGCTGGAGGTATTGGGATACGGCTCGGATTCGTCGCTCGCCGGTGTGCTCGGGAAAGAGGGTGTGATCGTTTGGTACGACCTGGAGATGCCGATGTGGCAGACGCCGGCCAAGTCGGACGGCAGGAAGCGAAAGCTGCGTAGCTCGCTGGAGAGATACGACTTCGAATTCGGATTCCGCCTCGACATCGCAGCGACAGCTCTCATCCATCAGAAGCACGACGGGATCGACCTCCTGGTCGAACCGATGTCATGTGGGGAGTGCCCGGGTTGCGGTTTTAACGATCATTGCTTCTCCTCGCTTCTGAAGGGCAGCGGGGACGCCAGCCTGCTCCCCGGTGTCAGTTATCAGCATTGGAGGTCTCTGCGTGACCTGGGGATCGTCGAACGGCAGGATGTCGCCGCCCTGCACTATCCGACGGCCCTAATGGCCTACAAAGGTGTCGACCTGCCCTTCTTTCTGGAGGCGGCGGCGGGTGCACCGAGGTCTGCATCGATCGAGTCCCTCAGGCCGAGGGCGGGCAAGCAGCTCGAGACGTTGACCGCAGCCGGCATCACCACGGTCGGCGACCTCGTTGATCTCGTCGATCCGCTCACCGCCTCGGTCGGCGGGTTTATCGCCCCCCGGATCCTCGACGCACGCGCCGCCGTCGGACCTCATCCCGTCTACCGGCGTCCCGACGCGAGCGGCACCGACGTTCCGGGCGCCGACGTGGAAATCGACCTCGACATGGAAAACGTCAACGAGGGGGTCTATCTGTGGGGGACGTTGCTCACCGATCACGCCGATACGGGAGAGTTCGTCGAGGGTTATCTCCCGTTCGTGTCGTGGGGCCTGCTCGATGATCGGGAGGAGCTGGCGGTGTTCATGAATTTGTGGCGATGGCTGACCGACCAGCTGGCCCGGGCCGACCGGCTTGGCCTGACCCTGCGGGTCTACATGTGGCATGAGCCGGCCGAGAACACCCAACTCAGGAGAATCGCCAAGACTGCCGAGCAGCTCGCCGCCGATGTCGAAGACCTGATCGCCTCCAAGGCCTGGGTTGACCTCAAGACCGTCTTCGAGGGGAGCTGGATAACGGGAACCTCGACAGGGCTGAAAGCGATCGCGCCGTTGGCCGGTCATCAATGGTCAGTCGATGATCCCGGGGGCGGGCTTTCGATGGTGCGGTACGCAGAGGCGACCGGGCCCGACCCCCACGGGGCAGAGACTGCCCGCCAGTGGTTGCTGGACTACAACACCGGCGACGTGGTGGCCACCCAGCGGATCCGGGAGTGGTTGATCGACTCTGGTGCGACCTGGCCCGAGGTCTCCACCATGTGATGAGGTGCGTCGGGCGTCGGGTTCAATCCTGCGACTCTTCGAGCGTCCTGCGCAGAAGGGGGAGAGCGGCCCGGTCCTTCTCCCGGCCTGCCGCCTCCTTGCTCCTGATCACGTCGGCGAGAGACGCGACCTTGATCCTGAGCTCTGGATCCTCCGCGACCAGCAGCTCGTCGGCCGAGCGAGCGAGATCCTGGTATCCGCCGGTCCCTGCCGGAGACATGACGAGGTCGAGGTCGCCGAATCTCGTCGTGAGGGTCCACATTGAAGCCGTTTCGAGCAGCGCCGGATCGAGAGGAAACGGGACGCCGTCTGGCTCTGCGACGCTGCGGAGACGTGCGTCGAGGGCCTGGAGAGCGGTGACGAGGCGATCCAGATTCCTGCGGGTGTCCGATGGGGTTATGTCAACGTCCTGGGTCAACAGGGGCGCCCCACGGAGTCGGGCGGCGATCCCACCGACCACGACGAGGTCGACCTCGTGCTCGACGAGGACCCGCAAGATCGCAACCGGGTCGAACTCAGCCATCGGCAGTGGCTTGCATCGCGTTGAGGTTGTTCACCGCGTCGACCATGCCGGACAGACGCTGGTGGGGCAAGAGTGTCAGCTCGCGCCGGATGAGAGCGAGATCGTGCTGATCGGCGTGGTGCAGGGAGATACCCAGGTCGAAACCAGCGGCGCGCACCACAGAGACGACGGTGTCGAAGTCGGGGTGGGTACCACCAGTTTCCCAGCGCGCCACCACGGATTGGTGACTCCCCATGCGATCGGCCAACTCCGTCTGGGTCAAGCCGGCCCGCTTTCTTGCTTCCGCTATCAGTTGTCCACCGATCATACCCAGAGTATAGCGTAAATGGTATGCATCACATTGCAGAAGTGCTATGAGAGCGACTGTCGGCGACGATCGACCCCCTTGCTAACTTCCCGCCGGTGACCGGACCTCCTATCAGACGACTCTGGCTGCCCCCGGCCCGTTTCGAGGAAAGGTCCACCAATCGCAGCATCAGCTCCCTCGAGCTGTTCTTCGACCTGGTGTTCGTGGTCATCGTCGCCCAGCTCGCCCATCGTCTTGCCGAGCATCCCAGTTGGGAGGGAGCGGGATGGTTTGTCTTCCTTTTCTACGCAGTGTGGTCGTCGTGGACCAACGGAACTTTGTATTACGACCTGCACTGGACCGACGACGTGAGTGTCCGGGTGTTCACCTTCGCCCAGATGCTGGCTGTGGCGGTGATGGGTGTCTACATCGGCGACGTGCCCGGCGAAGGCTCGGTGGGTTTCGCTCTTGCCTATGCGGCCAACATCGCGGTGCTGGTTGTGATGTGGTTCCGGACCGGTGTTCACGATCCCTCCCATCGGCCGGCGTCCATCCCCTATTCCACCGGCTACCTGCTCTCAGCCTTGGCCTTCGGCGCCAGTGTCTTTGTCGATCCGGCGGGTCGCTACTGGCTGTGGGCGGTGGGTCTCCTGATGGAGGTGTTGGGTCAGGTGTCCGCATTCAAGTTGTGGACCCCACCGGAGAGCCAGACCGGGGTGGCGGTGGTCGCGGTGACACGATCACTGGTGGAACGTCTCGGTCTTTTTGTGATCATCGTGTTGGGCGAGGTGATCGTGGGGGCGGTCAACGGGATGGCCGACATCGAGCTCGGCGGCGACGGGATCAAGATCGGGCTGCTCGGAGTGGTGGTGGCCATCGGTCTTTGGTGGATCTACTTCGATCTCGTCTCCCACCATCTGCCGATCTCTTCCCAGTCACAGGTATGGCTGAATCTCCACCTGCCTCTGGTCATGGCCATTGCGGCCGGAGGGGCCGGCGTGCTGAACACGGTGGAGCATGCGGCCACCGCACTGCCCGATGCGGTTCGGTGGCTCCTGGTCGGATCGTTGGCCGCCGCCATTGTCACGGTGGTGGCGCTGACCCACACCCTCGAGGTGCGCCAGATCGCGGCCCGGCCCTATCGGACCGCCGAGATCGCCCTGTTCGTGTCGGCAGTCCTGGTGCTGGGGGTCGGTCTCACCGACTGGGGCGCCAGCGCCACCCTGGGCGCTCTGGTGATCTTGCTCCTGGCCCCGGTCGGGGTGGGTATGTCGGTTTGGGTGAAGCGCGTCATCGTGGAGCAGCACTGAGCTCATTTGTTCTTCCGCGGTTTCCGATCGTGACGTTTGGGGGAAAGAGCCCGGTGCACTGACCGCGCTTACCTCGGCCCGCGAGAGAAGGAGGAATCCGATGCGAAAGCTGGCCCTGATCACAGTCGTCGTCATGATCCTGACCGCACTCCCCATCGTTGCCGTGGCCGACAAGCCGGAACCGGTCCGTTTCGCCACCTTCAACGCCAGTCTCAACCGAAACAACTCGGGGGATCTGCGCAACGACCTCTCTACACCGGACAACGCACAGGCCAAAGTGGTCGCTGAGATCATCCAGAGGGCACAGCCCGACGTCCTCCTCATCAACGAGTTCGACTTCGATCCCGTGGCGCTGGAGCTGTTCCAGGAGAACTACCTGGAGGTGTCCCAGAACGGTGCCGAGCCGATCTCTTACCGTGATTCGTTCATCGCACCGTCGAACACCGGGGTCGCCTCGGACTTCGATCTCGACAACAACGGTGTGGTCGGCGGCCCCAACGACGCCCTCGGCTTCGGGTTCTTCGAGGGCCAGTTCGGGATGGCCGTCTTCTCCAAGTACCCGATCATCAACGTCCGCACATTCCAGAACTTCTTATGGAAGGACATGCCTGGCGCCCTCCTCCCGGTCGACACGGCCACCGGCGAAGACTGGTATTCCCCCGAAGAGCTCGAGGTCTTGCCACTGAGCTCGAAGAGCCACTGGGACCTCGAACTGAAGATCGGGAAGAAGAAGGTCCACTTCCTGGTGAGCCATCCCACCCCACCTGTATTCGACGGCCCCGAAGACCGCAACGGCACCAGGAACCACGACGAGATCCGCTTCTGGGCCGACTACGTCCACCCGCGACGCGGCAAATACATCTATGACGACAACGGCAAATCCGGCGGGATCGACCGTGGCGAGCCGTTCGTGATCGCCGGTGACCAGAACTCCGATCCCAACGACGGTGACTCGATCCCCGGCGCCATCCAACAGTTGTTGGACCATCCCCGGATCAACAGCAGGTTCGTTCCTACCTCGACCGGAGGGGTGTGGGCAACCGAGACTCAACGCGGGGTCAACCTCGAGCACATCTCGGATCCGGCTGCCGACACCGCCGACTTCAATGAGCCTCCGGGCAATCTGAGGGCGGACTATGTCCTCCCTTCCAAACAGCTCCGCATCGTCGACGGGGAAGTGTTCTGGCCGGCGCAAGGCGAGCCCTTCTTCGACCTGACCGGGATGTTTCCCTTCCCCAGCTCGGATCATCGCCTGGTGTGGGTCGAGGTGAGGATCCCCGGCCGCCACTGATCTCCGATCTCGACTTGTCGGGAACCGCGAAGGGGGTCAGCCGCGTCTCAACCGGGACAGACCAACCGAGGAGAGACAATGAGCCGCAGGATCCCCCGAACCACTTTGGCGGCGATTGTCGTGGGATTGATGTTGACCGGATGCAGCGCGGGCGTCGTCTCGGCGCCGTCCGACACTCGATCGACCGGGCAGGCGGACCGGAGAAACCAGACCGACCGGGCACCGGCCCGTCCCGTCTCTGGTGCCCTGGTCCGATTCGATGCTTGCGAAACCTTCCTCGACTATGTGATCTCACATGGGGTGGACCTGGTTGGTCCCTATGGGCTCGCTGATCCCTTCTTCGAAGGGGGATTTGGCTGGGCGGTAGACGAAGCGACCACCGACGGGGGAGCGCAGCGGTCCGGGCCTCTGGCTGCGGGAGCAGTCGACTATTCGGGGACCAACGTCCAGGTGCTCGGTGTCGACGAGCCGGACATGGTGAAGACCGACGGCGAACGGATCGTGGTCCTGGCCGAGGGCACCCTGATCATCGCAGATGTCACCGGGCCCAAGCCGGTGTTGATCGGCCGTCTCTCGGTGGGAGACGTCTCGGTGCAGAGCCTCTTCCTTTCCGGTGACAGGGTGCTCCTATTCGGCACCGGCTGGATGCCGATTCATCCTCTCGCGGAAAGCGACCTCATCGCTCCTTTCCCCCAGACTTCCAACGTTCAGCTGATCGAGGTCGACATCAGTGGCAAGCCCGAGATCGTGCGCTCGATGAGCATCGACGGTCGCTTCGTCTCGGCACGCATGGTTGGCGAGACCGTCCGTCTCGTCCTTGGCTCGGGACCGGTGGGATTCGAGTGGAGTTACCCCTCAGGTTCGGGTCTCAAGGCCGAGCGTGAGGCACTTGCCGAAAACCGGAGGATCATCGAGAGGTCCAGCTCTGAGAACTGGATTCCTTACTACCTGGTCAGCGACGCCGACGGACGGGTTACCGCCGAGGGCTCCCTCTTCGACTGTGATCGGGCCACCCATCCCGAGGAGTTCTCCGGGCTCGACATGCTGTCCGTGGTCACCATCGACATCGGGAATGGACTGGACGTGGTCGACGCCACCGGAGTGCTCGCCACCGGCGACACCATCTATGCCTCTGCCGAGAACCTCTACGTGGCCACTCAGAACTGGCAGATGTGGCAGTGGGGGCGGGCCGGCGTGACCGACGGGCGGCCCGACGAGGTGGTCACCGAGATCCACAAATTCGACATCAGCCGGACCGATGTCACCGACTACGTCGGCACCGGCCAGGTCGAGGGTTACCTGCTCAACCAGTTCGCCATGGACGAGCACGACGGTCGGCTGCGAGTCGCTTCGACCACCAGCCCCAACTGGTGGGGGAGCGGGTTCGATTCCGAGTCGATGGTGACCGTGCTCGAAGAGGACGGCGGTGAGCTGACGGAAGTCGGCAGGGTCGACGGGTTGGGTCGAACCGAGCAGATCTACTCGGTGCGATTCATCGAGGATGCCGCCTATGTGGTGACGTTCCGCCAAACCGATCCCTTGTACACCGTCGATCTCTCCGAGCCGACCGATCCCCGGGTGGTGGGGGAGCTGAAGATCCTCGGCTATTCCGCCTACCTGCATCCGCTGGGGGAGGGGCTGCTGATGGGAATCGGCCAGGACGCCACCGACACCGGCCAGGTCCAGGGGACCCAGGTCTCGATCTTCGATGTGAGCGATCTGACCCGACCCACCAAGATCGACCAGTTCACATTGAGCGAGGGATCGTCGTCCCAGGTCGAGTACGACCATCACGCTTTCCTCTACTGGGCGCCCACCGGGTTGGCGATGGTGCCGGTCCAGCAGTGGTGGTGGGACGAAAAGACCGAATCGGGCTTTCTCGGCGCCGTCGCCCTGACGGTCGACGACTTAGGTGAGCTGACCGAGCTCCGCCGTCTCGCCCATCCCGGTGGGGACGAGAAGAACTGGGACGGCCGTGCTCAGATCATGCGTTCGATCGTGATCGGGGACAGCGTCTACACCGTGTCGCCCAAAGGGCTGATGAAGAGCGACCTCGAATCACTTCAAGAAGAGACCTGGCTCGGGTTCTGATCGCTCTGCTACCCGGCCCACCAGCAAGTAGACGGCAGTGGGGCCGACCCCTTTCACTTCGGCCACACCGCCCTCCTGGAACGTGAAGCGGTCCTCGACGGCCCCGGCCACAGACTCGGTGACCAGGATGGTGCCCGGCGCGCTCAACGTCTCCATCCGGCTGGCCAGGTTCACGGTGCTGCCCCAGAGGTCGTAGGAGAATCGGGCGGTCCCCACCACCCCGGCTACCACCCTCCCGGTGTTGATTCCCACCCGCAGCTCGAAGTCGGTCCCGAGCTCTCGGTTGATCACGGGCATAGCGTCCTGCATCCGAAGACCCAGCTCACACATCGCGTCGATGTGGTCGGGTTGTTCCTCCGGGGCACCGGCGACCGCCAGGTAGCCATCGCCCATGGTCTTGATCTTCTCCCCACCACAACGTTCGACCAGCCCGTCGAAGTGGGAGAAGATCACGTTCAGCTCGGCGATCAGCCGTTCGGGAGCGACCTGAGAGGCATGGTCGGTGAACCCGACGATGTCGGCGAACAAGACAGTACAACTCTCGTACTCGTCGGCGATGACTCCGGGCGAGCGCTTGAGTCGCTCTGCGATTACCGCAGGGAGGACATTCAAAAGCAGTCCCTGCGACCGGGCCTGCTCATGTCGGATCTGCTTTACCAGGATGATCACGATGGGCACCAGGATGAGCATGCTGACCACAAACACGTCGAAGGTCAGAAGCGCCGAGATCAGTGGCTCGGGCCGGTCTCGGCGGGAGCGCAGAGCAGACTCGAAGAAGATGAGCACTACCGCCGCCGACAGGTAGAGACCGGTGCTGAGCATGGCGATCCGTCGTCCCAGGAACAAAGCGGCGGATGCCGAGGCGAGAATGCCCCACATGATGAACCCACCGGACCAGACGAACCCGCCTAACACCACATGAGTGCTGATGTTCTGGATCAGGCTGGGCCAGAGCATGAGATGGATGTAGAGCGCCCCGCGGCCGGTGGCCAAATAGAGCGCCGTCGCCGAGGTGTAGGCCACGACGGTCGCCACCGACAGCCATCCGGCGACCGGCTCGCCAAAGGTGAAGAGAAGGATGAACAACACGGATGCGTTCGCGATCGAGAACAGCCCGTTGAACACCGGCATCCGGGCCGCCCGGGTGGGGTCCTCCAGGACCACCGCCGTCCGTGGAGCGTGGTATCTCGACTCGACGCCGGCCCAGAAGCGATTCACGAGGTCGAGACCACCATTCCTCGGGAAAACTAGCCGCGTTGTCCGACGGTCGATCCGTCCCCGTCGCCTCTTGTCGCTATCGGTTGTCCAAAGGCTGTACGTGTGTTGAAGATGATCCGGGTGCGGGTGCTGATGGCACGGATCACTCCCATCCTTCCATCAGGTGATCCAACCGGACCATCACCTGACCGCGACGCGTCCGGTAGGCCTCGACCAAGGCGGCGACCAGCATCACCGCGAGGCCGATTCCACCCGCCAGGATCCAGAACACCGCCGACTGGGGCGCCGCTCCGGCCGCGGCGGCGAAGATGATCAAGACCGCGGCGGCGATGGCGATCGAGGCGGCAGCCACCGCTCGTCTTCGCACCTTGGTGACGATGGCCCAGATCAGCATGGCCCCGGCCACTCCGAAAGCGCCGAGACCGTCGACCAGCGAGGAGGTGAACATCTCCACCAGCGCCGGAGCGGCCAGCAGCCCGATACCTACCCACTCCAGCACGATCGCATCCTCGCCCTGTCCAGCACCGGCGGCCCGCCGGATGGCGCGCAGGATCTCCACCTCGGCCAGGATGACCAGTGCGATTGGCACGGTGTACCACTGGGCGCTGCCCGACACGCTCTCACCGACCGAGAGAACGAAAGCGAGGGCGGCCGCCGGCGGGCCCACGGCGAGAGCCCCGGGCATGCTGCGGGTCACCCCAAGGGCCACGGCCTGAGACCCGATGGAGAGAAGCACCGCTACCGCCATGGCTCGATCCGGCAGCGCCTGGATGGCGAAGTAGACGGTCTCCACGTTGGCCGCCGCGGCCAGCACGACCAGCGATGTGATCCAGATTGCCGCCGGCCGGCGACGCCAAAGCCACAGCGAAGAGAAGGTGGCCCCAACCGCGAGCAGGATCAACGCCATTGCATTGACCGTCTGAGACAGGTCTGCCGTATCGGCGGCCAGATTGACCGCGAGCAGCGAGGTGATGGCAGAGCTCTCCCTCAACAAGCCGATGCCGAGCGGAGACGCCCCACGGGCCAACCCGATGCTCAACAACGCCACCCCCGAGGCAATGGCATAGCCCACGCTGTCTCCCCGGTAGGCAAGGGCGGCAATGAGCACCCCGGCCACGGCGAGGCCCAACCACGCACGGGCGACCAGCAAGTCTCCATCCTGTAGCTCTCCCTGATCCCGGGCCGCCCACCACCTCAGTACTTCGGCGACCGCAACCGCCAGCAGTCCGAACAGCAACGAGGTGACAATCACCGCGGTAGACCGGTCCCAGCCAACTCCGGGGATCAAGGCCAACCAGGTGAGACCGGCGGCGCCAACAGTGAACACACGCAGCGTCGGCCCAACGCGGGGCCAGGCCAGCTCGAAGGCGATCGCCAGCATGGCGAATCCGATCGCCATCCATGGGCCCAGCAGTCCTTCGTCGAGACTGACCGCCACAGCACCAGCTTGCAGGACACCGAGGACCGCAAGCCCGCCCCACACCGCCAGCGTGTCTTGTCTCACCTCCCAAATGCGGCTGGCGATACCCAGACCAAGAGCCAAGCCGGCGAACACAACAGAGGAATAGGCGACGGCTTCGACCGCGGAAAGCTCCTGCCAGTCCAGCAGGGTGATCCATGCCAGGGCGGCGCTGAGGGCACCGATCAGCTGATGGGCGAGACGCTCGCCGCCCTCGGTGCGCCAGCCGCCGATCGCGCCACGTATCGAGGTGGCGGCCAGAGCCAGAGCCAGCCAACCCTCACCGACATCGAACGCGGCGATCAGGATGAGGAGGTGCCCGACCTCGATCCAAACCCTCCCACGTCTCCATCCACCGACCACCAGCGAGAGGGCACCAAGTGCCAGAGCGGTCGGAGCCACAGTCCCGTTCTCGAAAGCCACGCTGAGGGCGAAGCCGGCGATCAGATGGGCGACGACCAGCGGGGCGAGATCCCACCGAAGCAGGTCATCGTCGGCGATCTCGCTCGGCTGGAAGCGCGCCAACACCCAGGAGGTGGCGATCAGGGCTGCCGTCGGAACGACATAGAGCCAGGGCTCATCCAGCAGTGAACGTGGGGAGAGGGCGGTGAGCGCGACGGCCAGCAGGGCGAACCCGAGGCCGGTCACCGCTCCCACCCGGAGGAGATAGGCAGCGGCGAAGCACACTCCGGCGACTCCGATCGCCCACCATCCGTAGATGGCCGGCGGCAGGAAGAACACGTCGACCATGGTGAGCGGGACCACGATCGCGCCGACATAGACCGGGTAGCGCAACCACCTGACCCGAATCCCCTCGCGGGGCCTGCGTCGTGTCGAGAGAACGTCGTCGATGGCCAGGCCACCGACCACCATCACCGCCCCCCATACCAGGGTCAGCCGGGACAGCCAGGCTTCGGGAACCCCGGCCTGCTCGCCTATCAGCCCCACCAGGATCACCGAGACCACCCAGGCCGCCCACACAAACCAGGTCTGACGCAATTCTCGACCGAGCAGGACGGCCACCACGATCATCGCCGCGGAGGCGAAGATCGCCGGCCAGGATGAGTCGGGCAGGGCGAGGGCGATCCCGACGATGGAGGCGACTACCGCACCGGTGGCCAGTACTCGGCTCAGTGGCCGTCGCCTGATCACGCTCCGGGCCACTCCGGCGTACACCACCGCGACCAGGCCCAACAACACCCCGCTCCATTCCAGGCGATCGGCGACCACCTGCCACAGGTTGGCCACGGTGACGACGGCCACCGGGACGCTTGCCGTCATCATGACCGGGGCGACCCAACGGGCGGCATCGGTCAGCTGGGTTTGCTCCCCTTCGTCGATCCTGGCCGTCAAGCGTTGCACGAGGGCTGTCAGCGAATCGCCTCCCAACTCCTCTCCAATCGTGGTAGCGACCCAACCCAGGGCGAATCCCCCGACGACCACACTTCGTGCTGGACCAGAAGGCATAGCCAGGAGCGGATCGGCAGCTATGAGATGACCCACCGCGGCTAGGTGACTCGCCGGGGTTTTCCTGACCAGATTGGCGACCAGGATGAGGGTGAAACCGACGGTCGCCCAGGCCACCGCTCGCTGATGGGAGGGCAGATCTGCGGTGCTCAGCGCCATCGCCACTGCGATGCTGAGCAGAGCGGCGGTGACCCAGAGGCGGAGGATCGGCCTGCGTGGGAGCAGGGCTATGACAATTGCGGTGACCGCCACCGCCGGCGCACCAAAGCTCTCATCCCCTGAACCCTGGTTCCAAGTTGCCCACGCCCCGAAGGCGACGACCAACGATGTCGCCCCGAGCCAGAGGGGCCAGAACCCATCGTCGATCTGGAGTCTGCTGGTGACCACGGCGCCCACAGCCAAAACGCCGGCCATCGCCAGCCAGGCCATACCGGGATCGACGAGTTCGAGCAGGGCGTAGCCGACACCGACCGGGAACACCGCCGCGGCCATGGTGAACATCTCGGCCACCCCCTCCGGCTCGCGTGTGGTGAACCGCCGAAAGTGGGCCCAAACGCTGAGCAGGGTGAAGACGACAAGGGCGGACCAGGGCTCGGACAAAGTCATGACGGCTCCGGCCACCACCCCGATCCCGGAGAGAAGCTGGCCCAGACCCGGTTGGGGTGAAAGGCGCCGATCGAGCTCGAAGAGAGCCACATAGGAGAAGGCGACGATCAACCCGGCCCAGCCGAGTGGGAAGGATGGTGCCAGCGGTGCCAGCACTCCGGCCAGCAGCAGCGGCCGCATTACAGCCACCCAGCTCTCCTTGTGGTACCACCTGGCTACCACCTCGGCCGAGATCAAGGTCCCCGCCCCGAGGGCGACGATGGGCCAGGAACGGGCCCACCCCTCACCGAAGGCCAGCGACATTGTGATGAGATAGGCCACCGGCAGACCGAACAGGGCCGCGGTCACCGTGGGCCCGGCAAGCCGATGCTGGGGCCGGCGCAGACAGACGAGAAGGCTGAGGGCGATCGCAACCGAGGCGATCGCCGGTTGTGGCGACAACAGACGCGTGATGGCGTCACCGACCAGGGGCTCATTGGTCTTGAAGACGAATCCGAGAGTCAGCGAGCCCAGCCAGAGGAGAGGGGCGACCAGATAACGAAGGACCGAATGGGGCCGTCGTGATGTGTACATCCCGTAGAGCGCCGACAGCACGACGGCGGAGACGGAGAGCGCCGCAACCAGTGATCCCTCTTCGAAG
>DASWKK010000146.1:0-2529 GCA_036396655.1 Acidimicrobiia bacterium | reverse complement strand
ATCAACGCCCACGGGACGTCGACGGAAGCCAACGACTCGACCGAGACCGCCGCAATCAGGATCGCCTTGGGTGAGGCCGCAGATTCCACACCGGTTTCCTCGACCAAATCGATGACCGGCCATGTTCTTGGCGGAGCGGGGGCAGTCGAGGCGGTGGCTTGCATCATGGCCCTGAGAGATCAGGTCCTGCCCCCGACCATAAATTACGAGGTCCTGGACCCCGAGTGTGACCTCGACTATGTGCCCAACGTGAGGCGGGAGGCGTCCCTGGAACACGCCATGTCCAACTCCTTCGGCTTTGGCGGCCACAACGCGAGTCTGGTGTTCTCCCGGGTGTAGCGCGCCGCTCGCCCCTCGGCTACTGCTTCTCTCGCCACTCGGCGAGACTCCGATAGACCAGGACCAGTATCAAGGCCACACCCAAGGTCACCACGAGAAACGATACGGTGGCGATCATCGCCGCCCATCCGACACAGGTGGTGTAGCCCTCGGCCCCTGCGGGGACACGGCAGCTGACGTCGGTGACGATCCAAGCCAAGACCGCAGCAAGGGCTCCCAGGAGCAAGGAGGGCACTGCAATCCAGGGGTTGGGGCGCCGCCTCATGCCCGCGGGCGGCCTTTGTCGTCGAGGTTGGCCGCATCAAGGATCTCTCTGGGAGCAAGTTCAGGCGGGATCGCGACGGCGGTACCCTTCTCGCGCGGTGGGTGGAAGGCGACCTTGACCGATGGATGCCATGACATGAGAGCGACTGTGACCCCGCTGAGGAGAGAGACAGCTCCGGGGGCGACGGTTTGAGTCATCGCGAGCCCGATCGCCAATCCTGGCCACAGGGCTCGCACCGACAAGAGACCGCCGGGTAACACCCGGGTGTACCAGAGGGCGGCGACCGGAGCGGTGAGAGCGACGATGAGCGTTGGGCCCGAGGCCATATCCCAAGACGCCAGACCGAGCAGGAACGGGACTACGAGCAAGATCACCGGCACCAGTACCGCCCGCTCGGGAGGTCCTGCTGCCGCGGGCAGCTTTCGGATCCCGCCGGTGACGGCTCCTGAGAACAGGGAGGCGGCAGCAACCGCCGTCCCTGCAGTGGCAACCACCCACATCGGGTCGATGGGGCGTGCGGCGGCGACGAGAGCAGTGAGCCCGACAACGACCAGTGCGGCGCGTCGTGCCCAGCGTCCACCGGTCAAGACCATGCCGACCACCGCAACCGACGACGTCGCCAGCAACCCAACGCCGATCATCAGAATCGAGCCAGGGGCGAACGGACCGGGCTCGAAGAGCAGAGCACCAACCCAGAGCAGAGCCGCGATCAAAGGGGTGGCGTAGCTGACCTGGACTTTCACGCTGGAAGTGTCGCAGCGGCCTTGCTCAAGCCGAAGTCGAATCCTCGGGGCCTGGAGTGGGATGGAGGACGCGTAGACCCGACTTTTCGCCGAAGCGGGGCGATTCGCCGGGTTCCCAGACTGTCTCCAATCGCCAGGTCGTGCCGGGTCGCAGCGTGACCACCGCACCATGGCCGGGCTTGTCCTGTTGCAACTGATCCAGGGGCGAGCCGATGAGACGAAGACGGCCGGCCTGGATCGGGTCTTGATGGGAGACGATCACGACATCACCATGGGGGTGCTCGGAGTCGAGTCGTCTGGCCGTGGCGGCCATCCTGTCCGCCAGGTCTTCGAGGGGCTCGTCCCCGAAAGCCAGGTTCTCTGGATGCTCCAGGTAGGCCTCGAGCTCGCCCGGGAAAGCCTGAGGCAGATCGCGCCACGTGTGACCATTCCAACGCGTCACCACCCGCCATTCGGTGAGATCCGGATCGACTTTCACCGGCACGCCGGTGCGGGCAGCGATCTCCTCGGCGGTTCGGAGCGATCTTTCCAGAGGGGAGGACCAGATCGCCACCACCGGTCGCGGGCCGAGATATCTGCCAATCCGGCGGGCCTGCTCGACGCCATGCGGGGAGAGCCCGAACCCGGGGAGATCCCCATAGACCAGACGGCCGGGGTTCTCCACCTCTCCGTGGCGGACGAGATGCACCAGTGCTGACATTCGGGCATTGTGGCCGTTTTCGTGCCTGGCCGGAGGTAACTTCGGCGCTGAGTGTGGACCGAGCCGATTCTCCATGTCGACATGGACGCCTTCTATGTGGAGGTCGAGCGTCGACGTGACCCGTCCCTGATCGGGAAACCGGTGGCGGTAGGGGGCACCGGCCCGCGCGGTGTCATTGCCAGTGCCTCATACGAGGCGCGTCGTCATGGGGTCCACTCCGCTCAGTCGACCGTCGGCGCCCTGAAAGTGTGTCGGGACCTGATGGTGGTCCCGCCGTCCCACGGCCGCTACGCGGAAGTCTCAGCCGACGTCTTCGAGGTGTTCCGCGGGTTCACGCCCCACGTCGAAGGTCTCAGTCTCGACGAGGCCTTTCTCGACGTCTCGGGTCTGCGCAAGCACTTCACCTCCCCTGTTGAGGTGGCGATGGCGATACGCGGAGAGATCAGGTCACGGCTCGGGCTTCCCGCTTCGGTCGGGGTGGC
>DASWKK010000145.1:0-2003 GCA_036396655.1 Acidimicrobiia bacterium | reverse complement strand
CGACTTCTTGCACACCTCCGGGAAATGGCCGGCCTCGTTGACCATGCCACCGAGTTGGCCACCCATCCCGAGCGCACAGGTCTTGCACGCGTTCGGGGAGCGCAGTGCTTTGTACATCGCCCGGTAGCCGCCGGCCTGGCGAGCCTTCCGGAGGACGTACCAAATGGCCGGAAACCCGCCTCCGGCCTTGACCGTTCTCACTCGAGGTACCTTAGGACGACGGGGGCCCACCACGACCTACGTGCTGAACATCGGTGAGCTCAACTGATCGTTGCACTTGAGAGGTCCCTAGGCAGAGGCCCCCGAGTAGTTGCGGATTCCCCAACGCCAGACCAGACGGCATACGAACAACGCCGTCACGGTGACCGCGACCCCGGCCGCCAGCCACCACCAGTTGATGCGGTCTGTGATGATCTCCGCGGGGACCGTGATGGCGAATGCGAGCGGAACCAGCACAGTAAGTGACCCGCGGAGCCACAACGGATATATGGAGACCGGCCATCTACCGGCCTCGTAGACACCATTGAGGATCTGCATGAGGTCACCAATGTTGATCGCCTTGAAGGCGATGGTGACCACGGCAAGCCATATGGAGTAGATGATGGCGGCGCCGCACATGAGTGCCACGAGAAAGCCTGCAACGCCGATCGGAGTGACGTCGGCGGTCATCTCCGACATCGCCCAGATGATCACACCGACCCCGAGCGCGACGTCGATGACACTCCAGATGCTCACCTCGCGAACACTGACCAACAGCTGGGAGTCGGCCGGTCGGGTCAGGGTGTAGTCCAGGGTCCCCTCCTCGACGTCCTGGATGAGACGCCACATGTTGGGGACCACGAAAGTCTTGAGGAAACCGCCGATGAGCAGATGGACGCCGAGCACGGCGAGAAGCTCGGCAGCCGACCATCCCTCCAATGTCTCGGTGTGGGCGTATACGACGGCGATAGCCACCAGACCCGTCCCGAGGGCGAGCGCCGAGTTGAAGAGTTGAATCCAGAGATTGATCCGGTACTGCAACTCGTTGAGTGCGCCCATCCTGAGGTGGAGCCGGGCGAGGCGAAGCGGGCTTGCCGGACGGCTCAATTGCCCACCGCTCCGTAGCGCCTTATGGCCCTCTTCCACACGAGGGCGAAGATGACCCCGACGCCGACGGCCCAAAGCGCCTGCATCCCGATGCCGGTGACGATCTCAGCGGGGTCGAGGCGCCCGATGAGCGTGTCGATCGGGAATTGAAAAGTCCATTTGAAGGGGAGCCATGCGGCGAGACTCTCCACCCAGTCGGGCATCAGCTCGAGTGGGACCAGCCGGCCGGAGAGGATCAGCTCCGATGCGATGAAGATCCCGAAGACGGCGGAGCCCCTCGTGGTCCAGAAGTTGATCATGCCCAGGAGATAGAGCATCACGAAGCGGACGGCGAACCCGCCCCAGATTGCCAGCACGAACCCGACGACATTGATGACAGCCCACTCGAAAACGGGGTCGAACAGGACGGTCAGGAAGAATGCGACGGGAATCCAAAGCAGCGTGAACACGAACTTGCCTCCGGCAAACATCGTGAAGTCGCGGTGGAATGGATGGATGGGCTGGGAGAGGAACTCGTTCATCCGTCCCCGGCGGATGCGCCACTCCCAGGCGTCGGGAGCGAACGCCAGGTTGAAGACACGCACCAGGGTCCAGACGATATAGTAGGCGGCGAGGGTCCCCGAGGCCAGACCGGCGATTTGCCCGCCCTGCGCCTCGGCCACGCTGGTCCAAACCGCCAGGTAGATGATGGGCTCGACCATGAAGCCAAACAGCATGAGAAACGCCCGGGTCCGGTACTGGATCTCGCGCTGAAACCCGATCCTCATCCCTGCCCTGTAGTAACGGGGCAGGCTGAACTCAACTCGTGGTCGGGTCATGGTCCTTGCCGGTGAAGACTCGGTCGATGACGTCTTCGAGGGGAGTCTCCTCTATGGCGAGATCGGTGACGGTCGCCACCTCGAGCAGATGCCCGGCCA
>DASWKK010000144.1:0-13725 GCA_036396655.1 Acidimicrobiia bacterium | reverse complement strand
CCAGCTGGGCGCTCGATGATGGGGACGTGACTGGTCTGGCGTGGGTGGTTGTCATAGATGCTCCTCCTCGTGCCTACCGCCGCCATCTTCGACGTGGACCGATGCCGCCGACTAGGGCCGTTCAGCACGAGGTCAGCGGTTTTTCCAAGGCGTGTTCGCCGTGCATACGCCTGTATGCCGGAATCCGTGCGGAGCACGAGAGCGTCCGCATCGACCCAGACCCTCTGGTCGTGACCGAGTCTGACTCGTGCGACCATGCATCGCTGCATGCACGGTGTCGAAGGCAATCGCTTCGGCACCGATTCGAGAGGGGGAGCAGTTTCACCGCCGAGGCGCCAGCTTCCACCGCTGACATTGATCTCGGTGGGCGTGAAGACGCCCAGTGCCTTCATGTGGCCGACTCCTCACGGCGGTGACCGGCGGCGAGGCGCCGCAGCTTCGCGGGATCGATCTTCTCGTGGCGGGCGACCGCCACCTTCACCCGGGTGACGGCGGTCAGCGTGGAGGTTCGTACCCCGGCCTCTAGGGCGGCTCGCTCCCCCACGATCACTCCAGGCCCTACCTCGGCCAGATCCTGTCCGTCCACCGACACGGTCAGCACTCCGTCCAGGACCAGATACAGCTCGTTGCTCTCCTCTCCCTGGCTGATGAGCGTGTCTCCCGCCGCGAGTCTGCGGATGGTGGGCAGGTCGCCTTCCCGCATGATCCGCAGCGACAACTCGCGTTCGAGGGCCGTCTCTACCTCGGTGATCAGGGCCGGTGAGTCGGTATCGCCCCAGGGGGTGTTGGCGCCGAAATGCTCACGGGACCAGGTGGTGTAGTCGGTGGTTCCCGACTTGGCGACCAGACGCCCTTCCTGGTCGTAGATCCAGTGCCGGGGGAACGGACTGGCACCGACCACCTCGAACCGGGAGGAGCCGTTCGCTTCCAGAACGAGGCGCAGGGTGGTCCAGGCGGTCGGGGCGGTGATCTGGACGAAGGGCGGTCGGTCTACTCGCCGGGGCATGGGGGCACCGGTCCGGCCCCCCGCGGTCTGGGTAAAAACCGCCCGACAGTCTTCGATCAGCGGCTCGGGTCGCAGGTCGGGAAAGGCCACGGCCGGAATGGTCACCGACGAACCGCGGAGACGAAGCGTGGTGGCGCCCATCATTCCTCCACCGGTGTATCCGGCGTCCGTGATATTCCCGCCGTGATCTACCTCGACCCAGGCCTCCAGATGGTTGGCGTACCGGAAGCGGTCGGCGTCCCGCAGGGCTCCCAGGTCGTCAATGCGGTCGGGGGGCGGGTCGTCGTAGTGGGAGATGCCCAGGCTCATGGGAAGACGCATCACCCCGGTCAAGGCTTCAGAGGGGATCCACGACACGGAGGTGACAGAGGCGCGGTGACGAGGGCTCATGACATCATTCTCCGCCTACTGATAAGAACAGTCGATGGTGGCAACGCCCCACCGCCAGTGGGGTTATCCACACCGGAAGCCGACCGGCCCAAGCTGGTGGCACCGTCCGGACCGTTTCATTCTGGCGGACGTCGTCGAATGAACCCCGGTCTGAGGATCGATCGCTCTCGAGGAGGGGCAGCGGTCCGACTAGGCGATCCGGTCACCGGGGGCCTCGAAGACGTATCGTCTTGTCCGTGCCGATCTCCCTGGTCCTCGCCGAGGACAGTTACATCGTGCGGGAGGGAATCCGTCTCCTCCTGGAAGCGGCCGACGAGGTCGATCTGGTAGGCATCGCCGAGAACCTCGACGAGCTGCTCGTGGCGGTGGAAAAGCACCGACCGGAGGTGGTCCTGACCGACATCCGCATGCCTCCTACCTGGACGGACGAGGGGGTGCGGGCGACGCTGGAGATCCGATCCCGGTGGCCGGAGACAGGCGTGGTGGTACTCAGCCAGTACGTCGAGTCGGGTTACGTTCTAGATCTCTTCGAGAAGGGCACCACCGGCATCGCCTACCTCCTAAAAGAGCGAGTGGCCGACCTCCACGAGTTGTTGGGGGCGATCAACCGGGTCCGGGAAGGAGGGTCGGTGGTCGATCCCCGGGTGGTGGATGTCCTCATCGCCGCCCGGGCGAAGCAGGCGGGTAGCAAGCTCAAGCGTCTGACCCCCCGGGAAACCGAGGTGCTGGAACACGTAGCCGAGGGCAAGACCAACGCCGTCATAGGCCGCGATCTGTACCTGTCGGAGCGGGCGGTGGAAAAGCACATCAACTCGATCTTCACCAAGCTCGACCTCGCCTTCGAACAGGACGCCAACAAGCGCGTCCGGGCGGTGGTGCTATGGCTGGCGGAGCATTGAAAAAGTGGGGAAAACCACACCAGAGCAGACCGACCAGCTTCCTGTCGGGAGAGGCCCCCGTCTCCGATGATGGGGATGTGCCTGTGACCGCCCGCACCGTCAGAGTCCTGTTGGTGGACGACCAGGAGTCGTTCCGCTCCGCCGCTCGACTCGTGATCCAGATGACGGAGGGGTTCGAGCTTGTGGGCGAGGCTGCCACCGGCGAGGAGGCCACCGACCTGGCCGCGTCTATGGCCCCCGACCTGATCCTGATGGACATCAGCCTGCCGGGAATCGACGGTCTGGAGGCCACCCGCCGTATCCGCCGCCACCAGCCCGTGACCCAGGTGATCGCCATCTCTACCTACGGCGCATCCGAGTACGAGACCCGGGCTCTGGAGGCGGGGGCCGTGGCCTTCCTACCGAAATCAGAGTTCGTACCCGAAGAGCTGATGCGTATCTGGCAGGGCTCCGGGCGGGACTGAGTCAGACAGGGCCGCCGACGGCGGACGGAAGGAGGCTCTCAGCCCCATCGAGAATCGGGATCCGGGCCCGAACCGACGTGCCCACGCCCGGCGTCGACTCCACCCACAGGTCGCCGCCCAACGCCTCCACCCGGTCCCGAATGCTGGTGAGGCCGATGCCCTCCTGGGTGGTGGAAGAATCGAAGCCGGTACCGTCGTCGGAGACCTCGACGGTGATCTCGTCTTCGGAGCCCTGCAATTTCACGCGGATCCGGTCGGGGGCAGCGTAGGTCGCCGCGTTGACCAAGGCCTCCACCGCGGCGTAGAACACCGCCGCCTCCACCTCGCGTGGATAATGCCCCACCCCCTCGACCGCCACCTGGACGGCAACGGGATAGGCCGCGGCCTGAGAGCGGATGGCAGTGGCAACGTCTGCGTGCTCGAGCAATTGGGGATACAACCCCCGGGCGAGGCGGCGGATCTCGTCCAGGGACTCCTGTGCCTCCGCCGCCAGCCCATCCAGGTCCGCGGCCAGGTCGGCGGCGCCGGCCCGGCGGGCCATGTGCTCGGCCAGGGCCAGCTTCAGCTTGAGCGCCACGACCTGCTGCTGGGCACCGTCGTGGAGGTCCCTCTCCAGTCGGCGGCGCTCCGCGTCCTGCAGTTCCACCAGCCGACGCCGCGACGCCCTCAGCTCAGCTGCCCGGGCCGCCCGGGCAGCGTTGAGCCGCTGGTTGCCCAAGAGGAGGCCAGCGGACCCGGCCAGGTCGGCGAGGAGGCGCTGCTCGGTGGGCGTGACTGGGTTGCCGCGGGTCTTCTCCACCTCCAGCACACCCACCAGCTCGCCGTCGTGGTGCACCGCCGACAACACTCCACGCAGGTCCTCCATCGACCCGACCCGACCCGGGTCGGCCGTATCGGGCCACCCTGCCGCTGCCTCCAGACCGCCGTCACTTCTCAGCCACACGGTGGTTCGCTCCGCCCCGGTCCCCTCCGCCATCAGCTGGGCCATCCGCTCCAGCACTCCCTGAGCCGGCTCGGCCCCGGCCAGGCGCCGAGCCACAGTGGTCAGCACCTCATAGGGGGTGGCCCGCTTGCCGTAGACGACCCGGTTGGCCCACTTCTGGGCCCGTTGCCGGACCGGCCCGAAAGCGACCGCCACCAGGGCAGTGGCGGCGACCGATAGGCCCAGGTCCGCGGCCCGGGCTCCCGCCATCTCACCCACCACGACGACAAGCATCACGTAGACGGCGCCGATGAACGCGGCCAGGGTGCCGTAGACGATGGCGCGGGAAATGACGACGTCGATGTCGTAGAGACGGTGCTTGGTGACCGCCACCGCGTAGCAGGTGACGCTCACGACGACCCCGGCGAGTGCGGCGACGAGGAGAAGCTGATTCTCGTCGACGACGAAGACCGCGAAGAACAGGGCGGCTGTGCCCAACAGCACCCAGCGGTATTGCTGGCGCAGATCACCCGTGCTGATTCGATACCGAACAATGAGCGATGCGAAGCAGACGGCGGAGAGGGCGAGGAGAGCAAGGTAGACCGCGTCGGTGTAGGCGGCGATGCCCGGATACTGGCTGGTTAGCGACATGTAGGCCACCGTCGACTCCCGACGGGTCACCCAAACCAGGAGGAAAAGCAGAGTCGCCATGGCCAGCACGGTGGCCCCGACCACCGGTCGCCAGCGCCGGGAGGGGAGGCGGCCATCGGGAAACAGCAAAAGCCAGAAGGTGAGCATCGAGAAGAACCCCGCCGCGGGACCCAGGTTGCCCAGCTGCATCCCCAGCACCGTCAGGTCGGGCACATCGATCGGGGCCAGTGTGGTCCACCCGGCGATGGAGACGTCCAGCCCGGAGCGCTGCGCCGCCAGCACGGCGATCCCCCAACCGGCACCGGACACGCCGACCGTCAGAGCAGACCAGGCGACCACCCACACCGCCCGGTTGTCGGGCCGGCGGGGAAGGGCCAACCAGCCCAGCAGGCCGAAGGCGACCCCGAAGACGCCGAACATGGCCGCCCCGTGGCTCAGATGATCGAAGCGGCCGATGACCGCCAGGATGGTGACACCGGCCGCGGCCAGCACCATGCCGGTCAGGGCCACCGTCCTCCCTGCCACCAACTTGGCCCGGAGAGGCAAACGCACGTTGCTCGCCCGTGCCACCGTCATGTTGCGGACCCCTTCCCGAGGATGGGGATCATGCCCCGAATGGTGGTTCCCTGTCCTGGAGCCGTGTCGATGTGGATGGTGCCGTCGAGGGCATCGAGCCGGTCGGCCACGTTGGCTAGCCCTGAACCCGAGACGACGGAGGCGACGTCGAACCCTTCTCCGTCGTCGCTCACCTCGAAGACCAGCTCCCCGTCGGTGTGGTCCAAGACGACCTGCGCCGCCACGGCGCGGGCGTGCTTGGCCACGTTCTGCAACCCCTCCAGGACACAGAAATACACCGCCGCCTCCACCTCCTGCGAAAACCTGGGCAATCCCGCCGCCTCTACGATGACGGGAAGAGGCAACGCCTGAACCTGGGCGGCCAGAGCGGCTTGCAGGCCCTCCGCTTCCAGCAGCGGCGGGTAGATACCCCGAGCAATATCCCGCAACGACTCCACCGCCCGGCCTGTGTCGGCCGCCACCTGATCCAACAGCCCCGATACGTCGAGGTTACCGGCCGCCTGCGCCCGGCCCCGGGCCAACGCCAGCTTCACTTTCAGCGCCACCAGACGTTGCTGGGCGCCGTCATGTAACTCCCGCTCCAGCTGCCGGCGGGTCACATCCGCCACGGCCAGCAACCGGTGCCGGGATTGACCCAGCTGGTCGACCTGCCGGCGCAGATCCTCCCCCAGGCGCAGGTTCCGTAACGCCAAACCCATCCCCTGACCCACCTGGTCCAACAGCCGCTCATCCGCCGCCAGCACACTCTGGCCCCGACCCGGCGACAGGGCCAACACCCCCAACGTCTCCCCGTCGTGGACCACCGGCCGCAACACATCCTCCGCCGGCGGACCCGCCCCATCGAGCAAAGGATCGAAACCGGCCTCCGGCCACGCAGCCACCCGCCTCAGAGAGCGGTCCACTGTCACCCACACCGACGCCCCTGTCGCCGTGGTTCCCTCCGCCAGCGACCGGGCCACCTGGCCCAACAACTCTCCCTCGTCCGCCCCGATCCGATGCGAGAAGTCCGACAACACCTCATACGGCGTCGCCCGCCTCCCGTACACCAACCGGTTCGCCAACCGCTGCAACCCGGCCCGCAGCGGCTCGAACGCGAACGCCACCAACGCCGTAGCCCCAATCGACAACCACGGACTGGACCCCACATCACCGCCCAACAGGCCCCCAACACCCAACACCGCCGCCACATACATCCCTGTGATGAACACCGCCAGCGAGCCGTAGACGAAGGTGCGGGAGATGACCACATCCACGTCGTAGAGGCGGTACTTGCCCACCGCGATCCAGTAGGAAGCAACGAAGGCTGCCCCGCCGCTGAGGAACAGCACGTCGGCGGGTCCCTGATATCGGCTCCCTTCGAAGAGGAAGGAGGCGAACATCCCCACCACGAACACCGTGCCGCCCCACACCACCCACTTGAACTGCTGGCGGACCTCCCCCCGGCTGCGTCGGAAACGTGCCACTAGCGCGGCAAACGACACGGCCACGGTCACCAGCGCACCCACGATCAGTACGGCCGTGGATAGTCGTTCGAATGCCCCCTCGCTGTATCGGATGCTGCTACCCGGCCAGTACGTCCACCAGCTTCCGACCGTGCTGATCGTGATGCCCGCCACGGTCAACACCACCATCCACCTCCAGCGGCGCGAGGGAAGAGTGCCGTCGGGGAACAGGAGGAGCCCCAGGGTCAACAGCGGGAACAAGGCCGGCAGCCAGCCCGTAAAGGTGAACGTCATTACCCACGCCGTCGGGCCGGGGACGTCGACCGGCGCGACCAGGGGATCGGCCAGCATCGCGCTGACGTCGCCGGGGTAGGTGATGGCGAGAGCCGCTCCTCCGACCGCGTAGACACCCCAGAAGAACCCCGACACTGCCAGCACCCACAGGACGGAGTTGCGGGGCTGACTGGCGACGACTATCCACACCAGGGGAGCGAAGAAGAACGAGAAGACAGCGATGAAGGGAGTTCCCAGGTCCAACGCCAGCCCGCTATTCCCGGAGACGTAGAGGAACACCACTCCGGCTCCCGCCAGCACCGCCCCCATGGCCGCCACCGTCCGCCAGAACCACACCAGCCGAACGTCACTCACCCCCGAACCCTCCGTGGAAAGCGATGAGCGCCGACCGGCGCCATGCGGCCTTTGACCAGGGCCGGCTGCAGGGTGTCGGCCTCGGGAGGAACCCTCAAAGCCTGGTAGGTGGCGTCGCTCAACACCGTCTCGCCCGGATCGCCCCACTCCTGGAGCCGCTGGGCCAGGTTGACGGTGTCGCCCACCACCGAATACTCGAGCCGTTCCTCCGAACCCAACAGGGCGGCGGCCACCTTGCCAGTCGACACCCCGATACCCAGCCCGAAGAGATCGAGTCCCTCTGCGCTCCACTCCCGGTTCACGGCATCCTGCGCATCGTGCATGGCGATGGCCGCTTCCACTGCCCGCCGGGCGTGGTCGACCAAGGGGTCGGGTGCACCGAAAACTGCCATCACCGCGTCGCCCACAAACTGCATCACCGTCCCGCCTTGGGCCAGGATGACCCGGTTCATCTCCGCCCGATGACGGTTGAGCTGGCCTGCCAGGGCAGTCGGGTCACTCCGCTCGGCGATGGTCGAGTAGCCGCGGATGTCGGAGATGAGCACCGTCACCTCCAGTTCCTCCGTCTCCCCGATCAGCCGTCCCCGCCTCCGCAGGTCGTCAGCCACCCCGCCCGGAAGCAGCCGGGACAGCCGTTCGCCCTGCTCCTCGCGGTCGGCGATAGCCCGTTGCAGCAGCCGGAGCCGTTCCAGAGCCACCCGGTTCCCGGCCGAGAGCCCCTCCCCCAGCTTGATGAACAGCGCCTCGACGCGGGAGTCGACGTCGGAAGGAGTGGTCTCGAGAGAGACGGCGATGGACTTGATCGGCTTCCCCTCCGCCACCTTCTCCAGGAGTTGCTCCTCGGCAGGGGTGAGCAGCCCGTCGGGGTCGACGGGACGCATGAGAGCCTCGACGATGCGGGGGTCGAGCACCGAGCCGCCCGTGGCCACCTCCCGGATGGCCCGCACAAGCTGGTCCCCGTCCGCCACCCGATCCTTGAGTAGGTAGGCGTAACCGGCGGCGCCCTCCGCCAGGAGGGAGATGGCGTATTCGGGATCGTCGTACTGGGAGAGGACCACGACCCCGGTGCCCGGGTGACGCTGACGTACGAGCTTCGCCGCCTCGATGCCCTCTCGCCGGAATCCGGGGGGCATGCGGATATCGGTCACCAGCACCTGCGGCTCGGCGGCGGCCACTCCCTCGAGAAGCTCGTCCAGTTCGCTGGCCACCCCCACCACCTCCAGGTCTTCCTCCAGCTCAATCAGAGCCCGCACACCCTCGCGTACGAGGAGGTTGTCGTCGGCGAGGAAGACCGAGATCGTCATTTCCCAATCATGCCCGACCTGGCGTCGCGCCGACATGGGGGGAGCCGGTCGATCGTCGGTGTTGGAACCCACACCAGCCCGGGCCGGGCTGGCACCCTTGCCGGGAAACGAAGCTAAGTCCACGATGGCTCCCTATGAGTCGCCCCACCGACGGCATCCGCAGGGCGGTGTTCCAGGGCTCCCTCAGGAGACGGGATTGCAGCCACCTGGACAGGATTTCCGTCACGGCTGTGGCGGGGACGCCGGAGTGCGGCGCCTGTCGGGATGAGGGCACTCGGACGGTGCATCTCCGCATGTGTCTCACCTGCGGCACGGTTGCGTGCTGCGACAGCTCGCCTACCAAACACGCTCGCCGCCACTTCGCGCAAACCGGCCATCCGCTGATCCGTTCGGTCGAACCGGGCGAAGAGTGGCTGTGGTGCTATCCGGACCGTGCCTATCTGACCGGACTCCCCTCCGGCGACGACCCCCGGTAGCCGGACCAGCACCCGCCAGCACACCACGGCGAAGCCCGGCCGGCCGTGTCCGCCCGCGGCGATGCCTGCCACGCCGCCGTCCGCCTGACGAACAGGCGGACGGCCAGGAGGCGATCCCATCGATTCCGGTGGGGAAACCCACACTCGATGAGGCAAGGTCGCACCCTTCACCGCGTTCGATCCTTCTCAGAACATGGACCGACATCGGCATACGGAAGGGAACCGATCATGAGCCAACGTCACAGCCCAGGCCTCCGCCTGCGGATCTCGGCCGGGAGGGGGTTCGCCCTGTTTGCCGTCCTCGCCCTTCTGGCGGCTGCCTGCGGTGCTTCGGCGGCGGGAGACGGCGACGCGGACGCAGCCTGCGACGCCTTCGTGGCCATCGACGAAGCTTCTTTCGCCGAAGACCCCGCAGGGGTAATCGCAGCGCTCGAGGACTTCGTCGCCGCTGCCCCTGATGACGTCGCCTCCGCGGTGGAGCCCTTGATCCCGATCTTCGATGCGGACCCCGAAGCAGCGGAGGAGAGCGATGAGCTCGCCGTCGCCGAGGCTGCCTCTGATGGCTGGGCGTGGGACAACTGCGCCGACTCCCGGTTCGAGGCCGAAGCCCACAACTTCGCCTTCACTGGAATACCGAGCGAGGTCGACGCCGGCCGTGTCGCATTCAGCCTGACGAACCACACTCAGACCGGTGAGTTCCACGAGGCGCTCGTGTTGCGCAAGAACGACGACGCCACCGGGGCGCCAAGCGAGCTGATGCTCGAAGGGATCGGCGACGTGGTCTCCATCGAGAGCACTTTTGGGGCTCTTCTCAACGGAGTAGGGATCGGCGGGTTCGGATGCGGGGTGGTGATGGCCGGTTGGGCCAGTTGACGCCGCCGGCGTGGAGGAGGCAGCGGAGCCGGTAGTGGTCGTAGGTGTGGAATCCGTGACCGGCGCGTTTGACCTTCTTGATGACCAGGTTGAGGCCTTCGGTGGGGCCGTTGGAAGCGCCGGTGTGGTGGTGGTTGAGGATCTCGGTGCGCCACCGGGCCAGGGTGCCACCGAGTGTCCGGATCTCGGCGACGTCGTCTCCGAGGCATCCGACGATGGCCTTGTCCAGCAACGTGGCGGCGTCGGCGGGGTCTTCGGTCAGGTAGACGTCGCGGACGGATTCTTTGGCGAGCCAGGCGCCGGCGACTTCGTCGTAGGGGTCACCGATCCGCAGGCCCAACAGCATCCGGCTCTGGCCCTTGTCGTCGAGGCGCTCCGAGCCGGTCAGCAGCAGCTTGCGGATCCGGTACAGCGGATCGTCCTTGCGGCCCCGGTGCCCGGTGGTTTCTTGCTGGGTGCGGCGCCGCACCGTGTCCAGGCAGCGGTTGGCGACCCGCACGACATGAAACGGGTCGGCGACGCGCACCGCGTGAGCCAGGTGCGGGGACAGGCCCGACCGGTACGAGTCGGTGAGGTCGATCGACACCGCCTCGATGCTGGCGAGCCACTCGGTGGGTTGGTCGGCGCACCATTTGCGCAGGTCATCGGCGGTGTTGCCCTCCACCATGTCCACCAGGATGCCCCGTTGGGTATCGACCAGGCCGGTCACGTACACCGTCGAGTGCTCACGGTTCGCCTTCAAGAACGAGGTCTCGTCGACACCGAGCGACGCCACCTGGCCGACCCGGTCCGGGTCGTCGACCAGCGGGGTGCCATGGGTCTCGACCGCGGTCATGATCGTGTCCCAGCACACCCCGAACTCGTCAGCGACCTGAGACACCGGACGGGCCAGCTGCCCCACCAGCCGGGCCGCCTCGAACCCGGCCCGATGCGTCATCACCTGCCGGGCGGGCAGCTGCGGATGCGACTCGGTCCACGTCCTGGCCTCACACGCCGGCTCTGGGCAGCGCCAGCGCCGCTTCAAGATCCGCAACCGCACCGGCCGCCCGAAACACGCCAGATCACGAACATCGACCGGTCGTCGCTCGTGGGCCACTGCCCGGCTCCCGCACCGCCCACAACCGATGAGCGTCGCCGTGGTCTCCACCGTCACCACCAGCTCGGCGGGCTCCTCCACCACCTCGAGCACCCTCATCCCCACGAGTCCCACCAATGCCTCCGCCAGCCCGGTACCGTCACCCATCGTCAGGGGCCTCCATCACTCTGCAGCCTGTTACAGCCGCAGACGATGGCACGGCCCCTGACCCCGTCCCAGGACCCTCACCCCATACGCCAATCCCTACTCAGACCGGAAGAGCCACTTTTGGCTCCTTCGAACACTTCGCATTGTTGGGCGGGAGTCTCGTCGGACCGGACGACGAGGATGTGTTCGTCGTCGACCTCGACCCGGGGGAGTACATCATCGTCTGCATGCTCCCCGTCAACAGCCCCGAACTGCTCGAGCAGTACTTCAGCGGTGAGGAAGTCGACAGCTCGTACCATGCCAATCAGGGAATGTTCGTCGAATTGATCGTGAGATGAACAGGCTCGAGCGACCTGATGCGCCGCGGAGTCTCGGGGTCATCGACACCGAGGCGCCGGTACCCCCCTCCCCCCTCGGTGAGAACCACGCCTCCCCGGCCCTACCAACCCGCACTTGGACGCTAGAAGATGCGCTTCGACGGGCTTGGAACGGAGCACGTTTCTCGATGGCTCGCGCGATGGAGTCGACCCGGAACCGACCGTTGCGTTCCCAGAGATAACGAAAACCCTTGCGGCGCAAGGGTTTTCGTTCTTAGCGGGGACGGGATTTGAACCCGCGACCTTCGCGCTATGAGCCCGAGTCCGGGGTGTTCGCTGACCTGGGACAATGCGCGAAATGCCTGCTCGGAACCAGTTTTTGCGTCGCGTCGTTTCGCGTTCCTTCCCATCCCATCGCACCGAGAAGGAGGAGGACCCCGCCAAGACCGGGAAGGGTGGGAGAAGTGCGACAACCAGCTTGGTTGTCTGTTAGACCTCGATGTTCCAGAGCCGAACTTCGCCCGGAATTCCCTTCAGGGTGCGGAGCCCCAGATCGTGGCCGGTAACGCCCTCGAGTGAACGGACGTTGTCGAAGACCACATCGGTGACGACGATGCCACCCGGCTCGGCTTCCCCGTTGACTCTCGCCGCGATGTTCACCCCGTCGCCGTACACGTCGCCGTCGGCTTGGACTATCTCCCCGAGATGGATGCCGATCCGGGCCGAATACCGACCGTCCCTGCGGATCTCGCGCTGGAGGTCGAGGGCACATTGGACTGCCTGGGTGGCGGTGGTGAAGCTGGCCAGGACACCGTCGCCCATCTCTTTGAGGAAACGTCCGCGGTGGCGGGCGATGAGCTGTCGATGGATCCGACCATTGTCGGCGAGCGTGGCCAGGGTGGTCTCCTGGTCGGCATTCATCATCTCGGTCGAGTCCCTGATGTCAGAGAAGAGGATCGCGGCCAAAGCCCGCCCTCGGGACGACGCCGCCGACCCGCTCCGGATGGCGTCATCGAGGAAATGCCGTTTCCCGTTGAGGGCGGCCCGGTATTCGGCCGCCGAAAGGATGTTCTCCTCCACGTCCATGTCCATCTTTAGGAAGTTGTCCATGAAGGCGGCGAGTCGTTCCGGGTTGGGCATCACCTCCTCCCGCAGGAAACGCTCATCGATGTTGATGCAGATCGCCCCGACCAGGCCGTATTCGGGCCGAAAGATCGGGATGGTGGTGCACTTGAACTGACGGGCCCCCAGGGTGATGCGATAGTTGAGCTTGTCCTGACCGCGCTGGCGGCGGGTCTTCAGATCGAGGACAAGCTTGGTGGTTCCCATCTCGAGGGTACGGCCTGTGACCGCGCCGTTTTCGATCGCGACGATCGACCGGGCTGGGTTGACCAGGTTGTGGAGGAGGATCTCGATCCCGGTGTTCGGGAACGAACGCCCGATCAGCTGGACGATGCGCTTGTAGTTCTCGAGATACACCTCGTTGTTGTTGATGACATCATCGCCGCCATATGTCTCGTAGAACAACTTGTAACGGGCCAGCCAGGCCGATGCGAAGGTGTCCCGGACCAGGTTCTGTTCTCCGATCACAATCAACTCGCGCGCCGCGCTTGAGTTGCGATTGGAAAGCAGATGTTCCACCCCCTGCTCGAACCGCTCCGGACTGAACTGAACAAGACCCGCTTCGTCGGTGATGAACGGGTAGAAGTCGTATTCGTCCAGCCGTTTGTCGACGGGCTGTGCGCGGGCGCGGCGGCGAAGGGGCACGATACCCAGGATAGCGGTCGGGGAGCAGCCGCCTGGCCGGGACGACCACCGGGTTCGGCCGGTATTTGCAGGTCGGAAGGGGATGACCAGGAGTCCCGCCGCACCCGCTTTCTCGCCGCCGAGATGCGGGCCGAGGTGCGCCACCATGTGCTGCTGTCGATAGCCGGGCTTCACCGTTGCTCCGCCAACGCCCACCGATCCAGACGGCTCGATCCCTTCTACCGGGATCCCGGCGCGTGTTCTGAGATCCCAACATCGACCAGACCAGGAGCTTCTCGATCCGAGGCTGGACGAACCCGCAAGGGCTAGGACACCTGCAGCTCGAGGAGGTCGCTACCTGCCTTCAGCGAGAATGAGCCGTTCAAGCATCGTGGC
This sequence comes from Acidimicrobiia bacterium, assembly GCA_036396655.1. Lineage (GTDB taxonomy): Bacteria > Actinomycetota > Acidimicrobiia > Spongiisociales > ZC4RG35 > JARDZU01. The sequence goes on along the minus strand of DASWKK010000144.1, from coordinate 372 downwards.
CAGCCAGGTCTCGTAGTCGTCATAACTCCAACCGAAGTCGTTGACCAAGGTGCGGACGAGATAGGCGCTGTCGATGGCCGTGATGAGATCGACGATCTTGTCGAAAGAGGAAACATCCTTCGTACGGATCTCTTCGGGGACTAGGACGGCAGCGATCGCTTCGGTGTCGCGTCGTTTCTGTTGGATGGCCTGCTGGAGCATGTCTCGAAGTCGGGGGTCGTTGGCGGCGGCTTCGTAGGTCATCCATTCGAAGTCGACCATCCCCTCTTCCCACATCTCACGAGACATCCTCGCCACCATTCGAACCCGCTCATGTGGGTCGGGCTCGTCAACCAAGGCGCCCCAGCGCTCAGACTCCGCTATGGGTCCAGG
>DASWKK010000143.1:0-2809 GCA_036396655.1 Acidimicrobiia bacterium | reverse complement strand
TGAGATGCGACGCGCCTGGGGAGAGGGGCTCACCCTGGAGCGGCACGGCGGCCCGTGGTGCAAGTACTGCCCGATCCTGGGCGATTGTCCGGAGGGTCAGGCAACGGAGGCGCTGCTCAGCTGAGCAGCGCCTCCTGTTCTGACCCGTCAGCAGCAGCAGCAGCCGGAGCCGCCGCAACAACCATCGGAGTCGGTGTTACGAAGATCCATCGTGCCTCCTTGGACAGATAGACGAACTTCGATATATGGATGTTCGTCGATATATCGACTGTTGTCAATGTATTGGCTATGATTGCCCGAATGGAGCTCTGCTGCACACCTCTGCATGCGGGCGCCATCGACGAGGCACAGGCCGCCGAGATGGCGCCGGTGCTCGCCGCCCTGGCCGATCCGGTCCGGCTGCGCATCATCTCGATGCTGGTCGCCGCCCCAGGGGGCCGATCATGCGGTTGTGATCTCGAGGCACCGCTCGGGCTGTCACAACCCACCGTCTCCCACCATCTCAAGGTATTGCGGGAGGCCGGGTTGGTGGTGGGTGAGAGGGAGGGGCGCTGGGTCCACTACCGGGTGGTTCCGGCCCGACTCGCCGAGATCGGCGCGGCGCTGGCGCCAGGGGTGCTGGTCTGAGCGAACCTACCTCGGGTTCGCCTGCGCAATCGCCTCTTTGAATGCCCGGAACAAGGCCTGGTGGTCCCCATCCATGCGCTCGGGGTGCCACTGAACACCCAGCGCCCACCAATCGCCGTCACAGCGGGCGGCCTCGATCAGGCCGTCATCGGTCCGGCCCTCCACGATGAGCCCGTCGGCGAGCCGATCGACGCCCTGATGATGGAGGGTGTTGACCTTTGCCTCCGACGATCCATAGGTGTCCCCCAGGATCGAGCCCTCCTCGAGCGTCACCACGTGTCGACGTGAGCTCATCAAGTCATGATCACGTGTGATGACGTCGTGTACCCCGCCCGCGGAGGTGACCTCCTGGCTGAGGGTTCCACCCAGCGCCACGTTGAGCAGTTGGAGCCCCCGACAGATGGCCAGGAGGGGCTTGCCCTGGGCGCGGGCCGCCCCGACCACTGCCACCTCGAACGCGTCCACCTCGGGGTGAGAGTCGAGGGAGTGAGTGTTCTCGGCGCGATACATGGCCGGGTCGACGTCACTGCCACCTGAGAGCAGGACACCGTCGACCGTTGAGACCAGGCGCCCGGCCTCGGCGGGCTCGAGTGACGAGGGGAAGATCAGCGGGGTCATCCCTGCCGCCACGATGGCGTCCGTGTAGTGGACGGAGAGGGTCTGGAGCGTGTCCGGCCCGTAGAAGGTGTCGAGTCTTCTCCTCCAGGCTGTGATTCCGACCAACGGTCTCATTCTGCGAGCTCCGATTCGTAGTGCTTGGCGGCGGGGCCCCGTGGCGCCCTGACTCCCCGGAACTCCCAGTCACCGCCCAGAGCGGTGGAGAGGACCTCCTCGGAATCACTTGGCTGTGCCCCAAACTGGGGCCGCACGGGGACGGTGCCCTCCACGATTGTATTGGTCAAGGCGCCCAGACCCTCGACCTCGACCGTCACCACGTCGCCGGGCTCCACCGGTCTCGAACCGGCCGGGGTCCCGCTCAGGATCACGTCACCGGGGAGCAGGGTGATGGTGCGGGCGAGATCCGCCACCAGATAGTGCATGTCCCATTCCATCTCGGACGTGTTGGACGACTGTCTCGGCTCACCGTTGACCAGGGTGCGGATGTCCTTGTCATGGAAATCCCAGTCGTCGACGAGGCCCGGCCCGATCGGGCAGAGGGTGTCTGAGCCTTTCACCCGCAACATCGACCCGGCATCGGTGTCCCTGAAGTCGTGGAGCCCGAAGTCGTTGGCGATGGTGTATCCGGCGATGTGGTCGGCTGCCTCGTCCGGGGAGATGTCGAAGGCCTTCCTCCCGATCACGATTGCGATCTCGCCCTCGAAGTTGAGGTACCGGCACGGCTTGGGCCTGACGACCTCGCCCATGTGGGCGTTCAGCGATGTGGTCGGCTTCTGGAAATAGGTGGGGGCAGGGGGCAGGCGAGTCATGAACTCCTCGACACGGCTGCGATAGGTGAGATGGGTGGCGATGATCTTGGTCGGCTCGATCGGAGGGAGATGATGGGCGGAGGCGATGGGGACACGCTCGCCTTCGGTGGTCACCAACTCGTCACCATCGACGTGGGCCTGGACGGCGAGGTCTCGGAGCAGGATTCTTCGGTACTCGGTCACGTGTTGACGCTAACGGCTCACCACTATGGGATGGGTGCGGTCCAGATCTCGAACCCGGGCGCCTCCGGGTAGCCGTCACCGCCGGCGACCACCGCGATCACCCGGTTCTCGGTGATCTCAAGATCACTGATCCAGGCTGGTTCACCGAAGTCGGATCTGGTGTCCTGGATCGTCCAGTTCGATCCGTCGGGGCTGAAGACGAAGGCGACGTGATGTTGAGGCTCCCGGTTGCTCGACCAATAGCCCAGCTCGAGCTCGGTGAGCTCGTCGAGCTCGAAGGTGGCCATGGCTTCACCGGTCTCGGGATCGAGCAGTGTGATCGTGCCCGCAAAGAGATCACCCTCGACCCAAGGGCTGGACTGACGCCAGGTCAGCGAGGTGTCAGCCTCGTCGAGACGGATCACCGCATTGTTCAGATCGAATGTGAAGACGTGACCATTCCTCGCCAACTCGAGTGGCTCGGGTGATTCGGAGAACGCAGGGGAGCCGAGCCAGGCCTCCACCGTCAAGGCAATCCCACCCGGACCGGCGGTGAGGTGGTTTGGCCCCCACCCGAGCCCCAGGGGGAAGTG
>DASWKK010000142.1:0-8360 GCA_036396655.1 Acidimicrobiia bacterium | reverse complement strand
TACACCGTTCAGTGCTCATCTGGTGCCTGAGGTTCACCGTGCCATTCGCTACGGCGCCGCTGGGCTGATATTTGGCCGGAACGACAACCGGAGCACCGTCGGCGGCGGATGCGGCTCGCTTGAAACCGATTCTGGGGACTGGCCTGAAAGCGCAGCGATGGGTGATGTCACAGATGGTCAGCCGCCGGAAGCTCGCTCACCAGCCAACGCTCTTCGAGTCGCTGTTCCGCCACCAATCGTACAGCGTCTGATTCTGGGGTTTACGCTCGTCCTGACCTGCGTTTTCCCTGTTCGGCACAGCGCTCAGCGGTGGATAATCCGTAGTCAGACGCTCTATCCAATTGAGCTACGGGCGCGGGAATTGCCGATTATCGCAGGGGTCGCCGGCGAAGACCAGCTGATACAGAGCATGCTAGGCCATATCAGACGCTCAATCCCATCGGTCGCCGGATCAGCCGATTCCTCAACAGTTACTTGGCTTTCCGGGACCTGACACGGTGATTTCGAGATCCGCATAGCGCTGATACAGCCTCTGATTCGTTGCCCGGAGCTCACGCGCATGGTCTTGACTTCCCTACGGGGGACTGTCTGGGTCTTCAGGAGGCGATGGAGTTGATCAGGTCGGCTGCGTGACCGACGGTACTACCCGGACTCGCCGGAGGAATAGAGCGCTCAGATTGCGATCAGAATTTTGAGGGACTTCCACCCGACTGGACTCAGCTCTCAACGACGGGTGAGGGGGCACCGCATCCGTCTGGTCCGTTGGAGCTGGTCGGCCGATTGTGGTCGAGCTCAAACATCTGACCTGCGACCCACCACCAATCCAGAGGTTCACCGAGGCTGAGGCGTTGTTTGACCCACGCGTCCGATTAGGAGGAAAGTAGCTATTTGCCCTTTGCCCTTAACTTCGAGCGCCTCCCGTTCTTGGAACCTGAACTGGTGTTTGAGCCGCTGGTAGACGCGTGGGGTGACTTGGATCTCGCCGGCGATCCCTTGTGATTCCATCCGACTCGCTGTGTTGACCGTGTCGCCCCATAGATCGTATGTGAACTTGCGCTGGCCAATCACACCGGCCACTACTGGTCCGGTGTCGATGCCGATTCGAAGACTGAGATTTCCACCGTTCGGGCCGGGGCGATCAGCGACGAGCGCAACCATGTCAAGCGCCATCTCGGCGACGTCTTCAGCAGCGCTGGCGGCCGCTTCGGGAACACCGCCCACGACCATGTACGCGTCTCCCACCGTCTTGATCTTCTCGAGGCCGCGCCTTTCGGCCATCACGTCGAACTGGGTGAAGAGATCGTCGAGTAGCTCCACGACCGCCTCGGGGGAAAGTTGCTCGGACATTCGAGTGAAGCCGACCAGATCCGCGAAGAGGACCGTGGCCTCGTCGAACCGGTCGGCGAGAGGGTGCTCGCCGTTTTTCAGCCTGCGAGCGATGGACGCCGGTAGCACGTTGAGAAGCAGGGTCTCAGACTTCTCCCGTTCGGCAGCCAGCCCTCGGATGAAGTAGCGAACCAGGAAGTACACGACCACGGACACACCGCCAACGTTGAGCACGAAGAAGAGAACTGTGACGGTCAGTGGGATGTTCGTCGCCGGGAGGAAGGGCTCGAGAAGTCCGGAAACGACCGTCAAGGCCAAGTAGGAGACGAACCAGGGCACGGGTCGGGGCGATAGGACCAACGCGCCAAGGGGTGAGATCAACGCCCACAACAAGACCCCACTGGATGTCACAAAACCCCCAAGACTCCATTGCAGAAGCATCGGTAGGAGCAACATCAGGGCCAACTGACTCGTACGAAAGACGTCGAAACGGCCTGATCGACTTAGGGCGATCAGACTGACGATCGATATGACTTGGTAACCGAATGGGATCGCTGCCGACACGTACAGTCCGAGCGAGGCGTATGTCACCACCCAAACGATCGCCATTCCGATGATCATGGTCGTCGTCAGGATGAGCGAGGCCTTGCGGAGACGCTCGTCTTCTCCATCTCCTGGAAGCGTCCCAATGGTGACCAGCGTCCTGGCCCAGGTGGGAAGGCGTTCGATCCAGCCACGTGGTGACCTGGTGACAAGGGCCTCAGACGATCCTTCAACGGACAAGACCTGCTCCCTCAATCCAGCATTCCTGGCGACTTTTCCTCTGGCTGATGCGAGTGGCGAGCCAGCGCGCGCTAACTGAGGCCGACGAGTTCATGCCTGAGCCACCAAGCTGGATCACTTCAGCAAGGGCCACGTGACGACTGGTACATACGATCGGGCATTTCGACAGGGTACGAGACCTCAGCACTCGGACAGCGGGTCATACACCCTTGGAGCCCTCCACACTCGCGGAATCGAATCTCATCACGGCGAGCCTCCTTGGCGAGCAACCCCCTCGGGTCGCAGATAGGAGACACGGGTCCACCACTCTGCTGACGCTGCCTTGTGGGGCTATAGAGGGCTCAGAGCCACCTTCGGAACCAGTTCTTCTCGAATAGCAGTTTGCCCATGTGTCGGCGGCGGGATGGTCGGTGGAGTTTGATCTGCGGGGTGGGTTCGGCGTAGAAGTCGCCGGCACCGAAGCCGGCCTTCCCGGCGCCGGTCTCGATGAAGCACGCGCCGTACCCGTCGAAGGCGGATGGCTCACCCTTGCCGGTGATGTTGTGGACTATGTTCTGGGCGACCGCTTTGGCCTGGCGTTCGGCGAACACTCCTGCCTTGGGGAGCGGCCTTCCCATCTCGAGGGGGATGCCGGTGACGTCGCCGATGGCATACACCTCGGGGAAGCGGGTGTGCAGGGTGTGGCGGTCGACGGGAACCCAGCCAGATTCGTCGACTAAGCCTGCGTCTCGGATCACCTGGGGGGCCCGGTGGGGCGGCACATAGGCGAGGAGGTCGAACGTGGCGGTGACACCGTTGGCGAAGGTGATGGTCTTCGCAGATGCATCAACCGCTGTCACTTGGTGTTCCGGGTGGTAGGTGATTCCTTGGTCTTCGACCATCCGACGCACCTGGGCCGACACCTCGGGTCCGGTGACACCCATCGGGCCCGGTTCGGCGGCATAGAGGTCAATCTGGGTGCGTTCACCGATTCCGCGCCGACGGCAGTGGTCGAGGAGGAGCATCGCCGCCTCGTAGGGTGCTGCCGGACACTTGTAGGCCGGTGTCGCCGTCAGGACCACGATCGGTCCACCGTTGAAGTCGGTGAGGGCGCGCTGCAGGCTTTCGGCTCCGGCCAGGGTGTAGAAGTTGTGTCCGGCTTCGGCCAGACCGGGGATGGTCTCGGGCACCAGGTCCACCCCGAGCGACACGATGAGATGGTCGGCCTCAAAGTCCCTGCTCGCGACGCCGAGCCGACGCGACGGCGGGTCGTCACCATAGGAATGCTCGACGACCCGGACCCGGCGGGTGTCAGGGTCGATCTGGCTGATCTCGCCGCCGATGACTTCGATGCCCTTCCTGGCGAGACGGTCGAGGGGCCGGGATATCGCACGGGATGTCCGCTTTCCGGTCATCAACCACAGCAGCGAAGGGGCGAACAGGTGATCCCGTTCCCGATCGACCATCACCACCCGATGATGTTCGGGCAGCTTCCTGCGCAGTGACCTGGCGGCGACCACGCCACCCACTCCGCCTCCCAACACCAAGACGGTCACGCGATCGGCCATCGTCGTCCTCCAAGCTCAGGTTGATGGGCGGCCACAGCGATGAAGGCGGCACCGATGGTGGTGTACCGGGGAACCCCATCGAGCCCACCCGCCATACTCAGAATCAGTTCGAGTTCACGCCGCTCGGTGATCGAGCCGAAGGTGCTGGTCCGCCACTGCTGGTAGACGACGGGGGTGACAGTGTCTCCCATCGCCACCTCAGAACACCAGGGTCCGGTCCGCCTGCTGGGTCCAGTCGGTGAGCTCCTCCATCGTGCTCCGATGACACCCTTCGGCCAGTTCATCCTCGGTGATGCCGCGGGCATCCATACAGGAGCCGCACACCCCGATCTTGCCTCCCCGCCGGGTCACCGACCGGAGCATCAGCTCGAGGTTGTAGTACCCCTGAGGGACCTTTTGACCCGCCTTGGCGCAGGCGGCGGCGTCGCCGAGGAGGAACACCCCGACGTCCTCGGCCTCCCGCTTGGCGAGCGACCCGGCGAGCCGAAGACCGTTGTAACTGCGCTCGGTTCCGTAGGGGCCGTCGTTGAGAATGAAGAGCGTCTCAGTCATGATCCCGTGACCTCCGTGGTTGGATCTGGATGTCGATCAGATGAGGGATCCTCTCCGATCACTATCGGGAGCCCGGCCCGTCGCCACTCCGGGAACCCGTCCTCGAGACGGCGAGCGGTAAAACCTCGTCGGCGGAGCAGTTCGAGGGCTTGGGGGGCGAGCACGCAATACGGGCCACGGCAGTAGGCGACGATCTCGGCCTCACGGGGCAGGCTGGCCATTCGCCCCTTGAGATCGGCAAGCGGGATCGAAATCGCCCCCTGGATGTGACCCGCCTCATACTCCTCTCGGGGACGCACGTCGAGGACGATGACGCCCCCGTCACCCGCCCGCGACAGCAGCTCATCACGATTCACCGGCTCCAGCTCATCCCGCGCCTCGAAGAAGTCCCTCACGATCCGGTCCACCTCGGCGTACCGGTCGCCGGCCAGGTCACGCAAGGAGAAGAAGAACTCGCACACCGCATCGTCGGCGAGTCGGTAGAAGACCCTGGTCCCCTCCCTCCGCGTGGCCACCAACCGCGACTCGCGTAACACCCGCAAGTGGGCTGACGTGTTCACCACGGTCATCGCCGCGGCGTCGGCCAACACCTCGACGCTGCGCTCCCCCTGACACAACAGATCCAACAGCTCGATCCGTTTCGGGTGAGCTACCGCCTTGCCGACCCGGGCGAACTGCTCATACAACCCGTCCTTGACCAACCGACCCGTCGCTGATGCAGTCATGGATCATATTCTATAAATCTATAGAACAGAAGTAAAGGTGACGATGAGAACAAGAATGTTGCCCCACGCCCAGCGAACCGCGAGAGGGGCTACTCCGTACCGGCGACGCCGACGAGATTCCCCTCGGGGTCGGTGAACTGCCCCACCACGAGGGTTCCGGGAGTGCCCTCGGGGCCCATCTGGCGCACCCCGCCGAGGCTCACAGCCTTCTCGAGCGCGGCCACGACGTTGGGAACGCCCACGTAGAACAAGACACGCGGCTCATTGCTCTCGCCGCCGCCAACACCACCGTTGATCCCGCCATCTGCGGTGCTTCCGTCAACGAACCCGTAGTTGCCGGACTGGGAGACCGTCTCGGTGGTCGCGTCGCCGGTGTGGAACTCCCATCCGAACAACTCGCCGTAGTAGCTCCGAAGCTTCGCCGGGCCCTTTCCGATGATCTCGAAGTGCACAACCGGCTGTCCCAAGGTGGCTCCTTTTCAACCGGTACACGGCCGTCGATTCGCTGACGTCGCGGGCGTCGAAAGAGGCCGCTCCGACATCGAGAGGGCCGTGATGGCCTGGTGCAACTGGAGGGACGAGGAATCCGGATGAACCGACGCTTCTTCAGCGTCTGATTTCGGGTTTACGCTCGTCGCCAGGGTTCCTACTCCTCGCCGCTTGCCGGCGGGGCGACCTACTTGGCCGGGCCGGCGCCGTCGATGAAGAGCACGAGAAGCTCGCCGATGGCTCTTTGCCGGCCGACCGAGTCACGAACCGGCATGTGTGACTGGATGTGATAGACGTTGCGCCGACCATCCTTCTGCTTGGCCACGTACCCGCCCTCGGTCAGATCCGCCACGATGCTGTAGGCGGTCCGCTCGGTGACATCGAGGGCACTGGCGATGTCGCGCAGTCGCAAGTCGGGGTCGTGGGCGATGGACAGCAGTGCCCGGGCGTGGTTGGTGAGGAAACTCCAGTCTGCCACGGGAGCATCGTAGCAGCGCAATGCTAGAAACAATTTGCCAGAATCAGATTTAGTGGATAGATTCTGAAGTACTGACCGGCCCGGACCCCGTCGGCGGCACCTGACCCAATTGGAAAGGAGCCCTCGATGCTGATCGCGGGAACCGTCACTGTCATTCTCTTCACACTCGTCGTAGCTCGACTGCTCCCGCGCCAAGTTCCCCGCCCCGTCTCAGCCTCACATTCTGGCTTCCTCCACGTGCCGGGCCGAGGCATGGGCATCGCGCTTCTCGCCTTCGTCACCGGGGCTTCCCTCTTCCTCGCCGTGGGTACCGCAAACGCGGCCATAGTGCCCACAGTCGATCTCGGCACCGCCGAAGACTTCTCCGTCCTGGGTGGTCAGACCGTAACCAACACCGGCCCCAGTGTCCTCGCCAACAGCGTGGGTGTCTCGCCCGGAACTGCGATCGTCGGATTTCCCCCCGGCATCGTCCAGCCCCCCGGCACCATCGAAGCCACGACGCCGGAAGCGGCGCAGGCTCAAGCCGACTCGACTGCTGCATACATCGACGCCTTGGGCCGACCCCTCAACGAGACCACCACCTCCGACCTCACAGGTCTCACGTTGGTAGGAGGGGTATATGCCGGGCCGAGCCAGTCACCGCTGTCCCTAGCCGGAACCCTGACCCTCGACGGCGAGGGCAACCCCAACTCGGTCTTCATCTTCCAGACCGACTCGACTCTGATCACCGGCTCGGGGAGCACGGTGTCCCTGATCAACGGAGCCCAGGCGTGCAACGTCTTCTGGCAGGTTGGGAGCTCCGCCACACTGGACACGGGATCGACGTTCGTGGGCAACATCCTGGCCTTGACCACGATCACCGTGGCCGACAGCGTCACGGTGCAAGGGCGCGCCCTGGCCCAAACAGGTGAGGTCACACTCATCAACGACACCTTCACCCAGGTCGGTTGTGACCTGACTCAGGTGACGACGACGACCACGGTCGCCGCCTCCACCACGACAGCGGAGGGAGAGGGCGCCACGACCACGACCGCAGCGTCCGGTACCACCACTCCTGCTGTAACCGACCTCCCATTGACCGGTCTGAGCAGCGCCGAGATCCTCCTGGTCGCCATTGGCGTCCTCGCAATCGGGATCGGGGTCGTCCGTGTCAGCCGGAGCACCACCAGGAAGCAGAGCTAGGTCTCACCGCCCGGGTCTCGATTGCCGTTCCCTCCCAATGCCCGCCCCCAGGGGAACGGCAATCGAACCCGTCGAGAAAAGCGTGCTGTGTGGTGCACGGCTGAGGCTGGAACGGGTTGTCAGGACACCCGGACGTCGTCGGTGACGTTTGGCTGCTCCACATCACCCGACGTGGACAGGTGGGCGATGCAGAGGGAAGGCTCGACAAAGGGCTGCAGGTCGTCTACCGACACCGACCCGCCGAGTTCCTCCGTCATTCCGCGCATGATTCCCAGGTGAATCGAGCAGACCACGTCACCGCGGGTGCGGGCCACATCCCGGAAAGGGCAGTCATGAAGCCGGATCAGGATGCGATTGTCATCGTGCTGATCCTCGGGGGCAAAACCCAGCTCGGAGAGGGTCGTGACGATCTGTTCGACAACACGCGACGTGTCGGGATGCAAGAAGGGAGCCGGCCGATCGACCATATAGGCCCCCCAAGCTCGCCCCGCCTCTTCGGCAGCCGCCGATGGATCGTCCAACGTCGCCTCCATGTAGCTGGCGAGTACCTCGGCTAGAAAGCGATACCCTTCGGACCCGGGAGACCTTGTCTCCCGAGGGGCGGCCTCGTAGAGCATCTTGGGCCGACCTGGATTGGTCCTCTTCTCGGGAGCCCGGGTCACCAACCCTGCCTGGCGGAGCTGTTCGAGATGCTCCCGGACCGTATTGGAGTGCAACCCAACCTGTTCGGACAGGGTGTTCACCCCGAGCGGTCTGTCGGCGTCATCGAGCAGGCGGAGGAGGTGGCGTCGGTTGGGATCTGCAAGGGCGCGATAGGTCAGTCCGCTTCGCCCGCTGATCGGATGAGTGCTCACAGCAACTCCAGGTTTATCTGCCCTAAGACGTACAAACTAGATCGGGAGTTTCAATAGGGCCTTATGACCCTATTGCGACGAGGCCGACCGCGCTTCTGTTGGTACTGAATGGCCAGATTGGACCTTTGGTGTTTCTTGTCACCGATCCCGTTGACGGTATCGGTCGGCCATAGGCGGGGTGTTTGAACATGGCTCGCATCACCCGTCGCCACTTCATCCAGATTGCCGGAGGGGCCGGTTTGGCCGTCCTCACTGGCGTTCTCGATCTCGACCTGATCGCACTGGAAGCCTTTCCGGGGATTGACAACCCGCTGCTGACCTATCCCAACCGGGATTGGGAGAGGATCTATCGGGATCAATACAGCTACGACGACAGCTTCACCGTGATCTGTGCGCCAAACGACACCCACATGTGCCGTCTCCG
>DASWKK010000141.1:0-20454 GCA_036396655.1 Acidimicrobiia bacterium | reverse complement strand
TTGTCGACCTATAGGTCGACAACTCCGCGCCAAAACGATGGTTCCCCTCCCGGTCACTGGGGACCGTTTCCGTGCTTCTTGGGCGGGAGAGTCTCCCTCTTGGTCCGCAGGACCTCGAGGGCGCGTATCAGCTTGTAGCGGGTCTCCCTCGGCTCGATGACCTCATCGACCAGACCGAGCTCGGCGGCGACATAGGGGTTGTTGAACTTCTCTTCGTAGTCGGTGATCAACTCGGAGCGCACCTTCTCCGGGTCGTCGGTGGTGGTGATCTCACGCCGATGGATCACATTGACCGCTCCCCGGGCCCCCATCACGGCGATCTCTGCGGAGGGCCAGGCGAAGACGAGGTCGGCGCGGACGCCGCGGGCGTTCATGACCAGATAAGCGCCGCCGTAGGCCTTTCGGGTGATGACAGTGATCCTCGGCACCGTGGCTTCGCAGTAGGCGTAGAGCAGCTTCGCCCCATGGCGGATGATCCCGTTGTGCTCCTGCTCGACCCCGGGAAGGAACCCGGGCACGTCGACAAAGGTGACGAGAGGGATGTTGAAGGCATCACAGAAACGCACGAAACGTGCTGCTTTCTCCGAGGCCGTGATGTCGAGCGTGCCGGCGAGCACCGCGGGCTGATTGGCCACAACCGCAATGGTGTGACCGTCGAGACGCCCAAAACCGATCACGATGTTCTTGGCCCAGTTCTCGTGGACCTCGAAGAAGTCACCGCCGTCGAGCACGGTCTGAATGATCTCCACTATGTCATAGGGCTGGTTGGAGGAGTCCGGGATGATCGAGTCGAGAGAATCGTCCACGCGGTCCACACGGTCGACCGGGGCGAAGTACGGAGCGAGCTCCATGTTGTTCTTGGGAAGGAACGACATCAGGTACCTGACCGCCTCGAGGGCTTCGACCCCGGTCGGGTAGACGAAGTGGGTGACTCCTGACTTGGAGGCGTGGGTGGAGGCGCCGCCCAACTCTTCCATGGTGACCTCCTCACCGGTCACCGCTTTGATCACATCGGGGCCGGTGATGAACATGTGGCTCGTCTGGTCGACCTGAAATACGAAGTCGGTCAAGGCAGGGGAGTAGACGGCTCCTCCCGCGCAAGGGCCCATGATCACCGAGATCTGGGGGATCACTCCCGAAGCCCGGACGTTGCGCTCGAATATCCGACCGTAACCGTCCAACGATGCGATTCCCTCCTGTATCCGGGCACCGCCGGAGTCCTTGAGTCCGATCACCGGGGTCCCGGTGTCGAGCGCCATATCGAGAACCTTGCAGATCTTGTCGGCGACGACCTTGCTCAGACTCCCGCCGAAGACGGTGAAGTCCTCGGCGAACACAAATACCGGGCGCCCTTCAATGGTCCCGTGCCCGGTGACCACGGCATCCCCCAGGGGTCGTTTGTCCTCGATGCCGAAGCCCGAAGACTGGTGCCGGACGAACTGGTCCATCTCCTGGAACGATCCCTTGTCCAGGAGAACCTCGAGCCGTTCCCGGGCGGTGAGCTTGCCCTGCTCATGCTGGCGCGCTATCGCACGCTGGCTTCCCGCGTGCAGCGCTTCCTCGCGTAGCTCTCTGAGTCGCTCGATTCGCGCCTCGGTCCCCAAAACTCCTCCGTAACCTCAAAGTTTCGACTCGTCAGGAGACGAGATGGCTACACCCTATTTGCAATTGAGGCGATACGAGGTTCCATCGACTCAGGACCTGGCCCGAGCAGAGCTGGAGCGCTTGCCGGTGGTGGTTATCTGCCAGCGCCAGAGCGCGGGACGAGGCCGGGGGGGCGCAGTCTGGGTCACCGCGCCGCAAGCCCTGGCGGCCTCGGTCGCTTTCAGGGTGGGCGACGCCGATCATCGGCCACTCTCGCTGATGGCTGGAGTTGCGGCGTCTCGGGCAATCCACGGGATATCACTCAAATGGCCCAATGACCTACTGGTCGATCATCTGAAGGTGGGGGGGATCCTGGTCGAACGATCGGGCCGACTGGTCGTTGCGGGCATCGGGGTCAATTTGTGGTGGCCGGAGCCGCCCGAGGGGATGGGCGCTCTCTCTGAGGAGGACCCGGGCCCGGATTGGCATGCCCGGATCGGCGGTCTCTGGGCGGCCGAGTTCCTTCATCTACTCACCGTCGAGGGATGGCCGGCTGAGGAGTATCGGGCGGCGTGCGAGACGCTCGGCAGCCCGATCACGTGGGAGCCGGACGGCTCGGGTATTGCCATCGACGTCAACGACGACGGCGAGTTGCTCGTGGAGCGAGCAGGTGAGCGTCATGTCATCAACTCGGGGGTGATCCGCCACGTCCGTCATCGCGGGCGGAGTGATTGACCGTCCGGCTCCTCAGCCCAGGTCCAGCTCCTCAGGCTGGGGAAGGTTGGCTTTGAAGAATTCGATCAGCCGTTGAAAAGCCTCCTCAGCCGAGTCGGCGTCATACAGATCGGCGTCGACGTCGAGGAAACCGTGACCGGCGCCTTCGTAGAGCAGCCACAGCCCGTGCTCGTTCCGTCGTTGAGCCTCATCGATGGTGCCCGCGTCGATCAACTCGTCGTCGGCGCCGTAAAGGCCGATCACAGGCACGGGAAGGTTGTCCAGATAGCCGGCGACCTGGAAACCGCGGTCTTCGTCACCCGTCAGCGGGGTGTAGGCGACGGCGAGCGACTTGACCCAGGGCCTGGTGGCGGCTGCCGCGATGGCGAAGCGCCCTCCGACGTCCAATCCGAGGATCCCGACATCGCCACTGACCGCCCAGTCGACATCATTGGAGGCAACAAACTCATGGACCTCGTCGAGGTCGGTCATAGCGCGGGTGTCCGAGAGCTCGTGATAGGCCTCCAGAGGGTTCCCGGAGTGGCGATAGAAGTCGATGCCGATCGCCGCCACGCCCCATCTGGCGAACATCCGGCAAAGATCCTTCTCGAAGCCGGTGATACCGTCGAGCGTCGGTAGCACCAAGACAACAGGGAACTTGCCCGCAGCATCGGGACGGGCGAGATACCCGGTGCGGAGCCCGGCACCGATGGGAAGCGGCGCCGCGCCATACATGATCGGATGTGTTCCCTCGTGGGCTAGTACGGCCATATCGCCACGATAGACAGGTCGGGTTCGGGCGAACTGCCACGGTCCCGGACAAGACGTCCCTAAGCCTGGAACCAGGTTTAGCCTGGCCGACGTCTTACCGACGATGGTTTCACCCTCCCCTGCCAATGTGCCCCGTCGCGGGCTGCCCAAGTGGCTCAAGATCGCAATCATCGTGGTGTTGGTCTTGGCCAACCTCGGCGCCCTAGGCATCTTCTGGGCCCTCAACACCGGTCAGGACATCCTGGCTCTGGCCACAACCGACCAGGAGGTGGTCCGCGAGCTGACCGAGGCAACCGGCGACTCCCTGGTGTTCCTCGTGGTCGGGAGTGACTCCCGGGAAGGTCTCGACAGTCTGAAGAACTTCGGGAGTGCCGGAGGCCAGCGTGGCGATGTCATCATGCTGATCCGCCTCGATCAGACCACCAGTCGTGCCCAGATGCTCAGCATCCCTCGTGACCTCTGGGTGGACATCCCGGGCCAAGGCAAGGGCAAGATCAACGCCGCCTACGCCTACGGTGGCCCCGCCCTGATGGTCCAGACCATTCGGGAGAATCTCGGGATCGAGGTGAACCACTATGTGGAGGTGGGGTTCGTCGGGTTCATCGCCATGGTCGACGAGTTGGGGGGGATCGAGATGTCGTTCCCGTACTCGGCCCGTGACTTGTCCTCGGGGTTGCGGGTCGAGGGCGGCACCCAGGTCGTCGACGGCTACACCGCGCTCGCTTATGCGCGATCGAGGAAGTACCAGGAGCATCAGAACGGAACCTGGGTCAGCGTCGACGCCAGCGACATCGGGCGCACTCAACGCCAACAGCAGGTGGTGAGGGCCATCCTCACCGAGCTGAAGACCCCGAGCTCGATTACCGAGGCGGGTCAGATCGCCGGCTCGCTGGCCCAGCATATGACCATCGACGCCACACTTGCGGAGTCCTCCGTGGCGGCCATGGCGTGGGACTTTCGCGGGCTCTTGACCGGGAGCATCCACGGACAGACGTTGCCGGTGTATGGCGACACCATCAATGGGGCCTCGGTGGTGATCGCCGAAGAGCCGGCCGCGTCGGCGATGATCGCGGACTTCCTCGGGGGATCCCCGACGGCGAGCAGCGCAGCGATCCGGATTCAAGTATTGAACGGCAATGGGATCACTGGTGCCGCCGGGCGCATGTCGGCCACCCTCGAAGAGGCCGGGTTCGAGGTGGCGAGTCTCGGGAACGCCGACTCCCCGGACTACACCACCACCGCGGTCTTGGTCCCGGCCGGGAGCGACGCCGGGGATCGGATCGTGACTGAGCTCGGTTTTGGTGTAGTTCAGGTTGGATCGGTCGATAACGGCTACGACGCCGTTGTGATCGTGGGTGCCGACGCATCCTGATCACCCCACTGACACCTACGATGAGGGTCCAATGGACATAGCGATTATCGGAGCCGGCTATGTCGGTCTCGTGACCGGAGGCGGTCTGGCCAGCCTCGGCCACCGGGTCCGACTCGGTGAGGCCAATCCCGAGCGCGTGGAACAACTACGCAACGGCGGGGTGCCGATCTTCGAAAAGGATCTGCCCGAGCTTCTCGCCGAAGTCACCAAGAACGGTCATCTCACCTTTCACAACTCGAACCTCGAGGCCGTGGAGGGTGCCGCACTGGTATTCCTGGCTCTCCCGACTCCAGAAGGCGACGACGGTCGAGCCGACCTTCGATTCATCCACGCCGTCATCGACGAATTGGCTACCGAGGTCGAGGAGGGCACGATCTTCGTCGTCAAGTCGACCGTTCCCCCCGGGACGGTGGCGGCTCTGCGGAAGCGTCTTGCCGATCTGGGAAGCCCGGCCCGGGTCGTGGCTCACCCCGAGTTCTTGCGTGAGGGCAGGGCCGTAGAGGACTTTCTCAAACCTGACCGCATCGTCGTGGGATCCTGGGATGACGCCGATGCCAAAGTGGTGGCGGGCCTCTATGAGAGTCTCGAGACGGAGATCGTGATCACCGACCCGACCTCGGCCGAGATGATCAAGTACGCGTCCAATGCCTATCTGGCTTCCCGTCTCACCTTCGTCAACACGCTGGCCAATGTCTGCGAGGCGGTAGGTGCCGACATTCTCGATGTTGTCCAGGGTCTCGGCCTCGACCATCGCATCGGCCCCCACTTCCTTCGGCCCGGGCCAGGTTATGGCGGTTCTTGCTTCCCCAAGGACACGTCGGCGCTGATCGCCGTGGCGGAGGATGCCGGCTACGACTTCGAGCTGCTTCGGGCTGTGATCGTCGCCGATGAGGAGCAGCGGAGAAGAGTGGCGGACAAGGTGCGTCAGGCCGCCGGCGGTGGGCTGCGCGGGCGAAGAGTCGGTATGTGGGGAGTCTCATTCAAGGCCGGCACTGACGACGTCCGGGAATCGCCGGCGGTGCGAATCGCGGCCCTCCTTCTCGCCGACGGCGCCGAGGTCGTCGCCTACGACCCGGAGGCGTCCTGCGATTTGTTTACGATGGCGGATGACCCGATCGCGGCAGCCACCGACGCCGATGTTTTGCTCGTTGCCACCGAGTGGCCGATGTTCGCCGACATCGACATGACGGCGGTCAGCAAGGTGATGCGAGGGCACCGTGTGGTCGACGCGCGAAACCTGCTCGACCCCAAGGCTGTCCGCGGCGCCGGTTTGGACTACTGGGGTTTGGGCCGGCCCGGCGCTTGACCCCTGCCCAAAATTAGAGCGCCGAGGGTCGAACGCGGACTCACGGATCCCGGCTTCGAAATGAGAGGGTCACCGGAACAGGTCCTCGTTTGCGGGTCTGACCAGATCCGTGCCCTTGCCGTCGCCGCGGGGGCCGTCATAGCCGCGCACGAGAGCCGCCGGGATCCCGCTTGCCTTTCCCATGACCAGGTCGGCGGCGGATGCCAGTTCGTCGGCGACCGCGATCTCGGTCACCTCCAACTCCCGGCCGGTCCAGTCGAGTGACCCCCTCAGGTCCACGACCGTCTCGAGCCCCGAGACCCCAATGGCGACGTCGGTAAGGCCTTTTCGCCAGGGACGGCCGAACGTGTCGCTGATGATGACCGGTATGTCGATCCCGAACCGACGCTCGACACGGACCCGTATCCGGTGGGCGGAGCGATCGGGATCGTCGGGCAGGAGGATCAATGTCCCCGGTTCGGCGTTTGAACGGTCGATGCCTGCGTTGGCACATATGAAGCCGTGTTTGGTCTCGGCGATGATCAAGTCTCCCCTCCGCCTGACGATGGACACTGCCTCGGACTCGACCAGGAGTCGTTTGCCGGAGTCCTCGTCGCCGTTCACGGCGACGACCTTGCCCTCGGCCTTGGAGACGATCTTGTGTGTCACCACCAACACGTCGCCATCGGAGGGACGAAGCGGATCCAGAGCGTCGAGCAGGAGCGCAGCCACGTCGTCACCCGGGCGCACCGCGCCGATGCCGACCAAAGGGTGTATCTCGAGAGTCACAGGCTCAGTATCGCTCGCGCCAAGCGTTCGGCCTGCAGGCGTTGAGCGATGTGAGTGTCGAGTGCGACGATGGTGACACCGCCTACCTCCCCGGCATCGGCCTGATCGCTGGTGTCGACGACAAGGACGTCGATCAGCTCGCGATAGGCGGCGAGGACACCAGAAGTCCCGGATCCCAATCCGAGGTCGGCCAACACGAGGTCAGCCGGGCCACGCAACGCCTTGCCGCCGATGAGCGGACTGACCGCGATCACCCGGGGATGCCCGCGGACGGCTTGTTCCACGCCCCCGACCGCGATGATCGGCCATATCGAGAGCGGGGGGTTGGACGGGCCGATGATCAGAACATCGGCTGATTCGATTGCCTCGAGCACGCCGGGGGCGGGATGGGCCACGTCCGCTCCGTCGAACTCGAGTTGCTTCACCCGGTCGCGATGGCGACGGTCGACGAAGTACTCCTGGAAAGTGAGTGTCAGGTCTTCGGTCGTGGTCACCCGGGTGCGCACGGGGTCGTCGGTGACTGGAAGGATGGTGGTGGCGATACCGAGGCTTGAACGGATCGAGTCGGTGACTTCGCTCAATGTGCTTCCTCCGTTGATTCGATGGGTTCGGAAGATCTTCAAGGCGAGGTCGAGGTCGCCCAACTGGAAGTGAATGTCCAACCCGAATCGAGCCAACTCGTTGTTCGTTACAAAGGTGTCGCCATCCCGGCCCCAACCGTGGGGGCCCTCCATCCCTGCGAGGGTGTAGGCGACCGTGTCCAGGTCAGGAGCCACATAGAGACCGTGTGTCGGCAGATCGTCGCCCACGTTGACCACCACGGTCAGGTCGACATGTTCGAGGGCGGCCAGGCCCCGAGCCATGCGAGCTCCGCCCACCCCTCCCGACAACTCAACGACCTTCATTCACGTCCTCGATATTGCTCAGCGACCGTGACCGGTTCACAATGTCCTACCGCATGACCAATGCCCCAGCTCCGCAGATCGCGGAAGCACCGACTCCTGGAGTACCGCCTGACGCGCCCCGCATCAAGGTGATCGTCACCCTGGTCGAAGGCGCCGATCACCAGGCGGCGCTGGCCACGGTCGAGCGACAAGTCTATGGGGCCATCCGTGAGGTGGTGGTCATCGGCGAGCCCCAGGGCGATCTCCCCTTCGATGTCTCGCGAACAGCGACGCTGGAGGAGGCCATTGCCGGCACCGGCCCTGAGATCGACTACCTCTGGATCCTCCATTCCGACGCCCGCCCCCGGCCGGACGCTCTTGCGGCCCTGGTTTCCGAGGTCGATCGCAACGACGCCTCTCTGGGAGGGTCCAAGCTGCTGTTGGCCGGCAGCCGTGACGAGTTGGAGTCGATCGGCAGCGCCACCGACGTGTTTGGCGATCCGTACACGGGTCTCGACGAAGGCGAGATCGACCTGCAGCAATACGACGTGGTACGCGAAGTGGCGTTCGTGTCGTCGGTGTCGATGCTGGTGCGCCGGGATCTGGCACAGGGTTTGCGTGGCCTCGATGACAAGCTGGAGCCGGTGGCTGCCGGTCTCGACTTCTCGCAGCGGGTCAGGCTGGCTGGAGGAAGGGTGATTTCTGTCCCTTCCTCGGAGGTGTATCACCAGGCCCGATGCGGGGAGAGGGGTCGCGGTTGGAGAGAGCAAGCCGGAAGGCTGCGAGCAATGCTCAAGGCTTACCGGCTGATCACCCTGGTGTGGGTGATCCCGTTCCTCGTCATTGTCTCGTTACTAGATTCGCTGGCCAACCTCCTCGTTTTGCGATGGCGGCCCGCCGCCAGATACGCCGCCTCATGGCTGTGGAACGCCTTCCACCTGCCGTCGACGATTGGGGCTCGACGTCGCTTTCGTCCCGTCCGCGCTCATGGCGATGAAGAGTTGTTCCGGTTCCAGGCACGGGGATCGATCCGGTTGCGGGAGATCGGATCGGAGCTGACCGATCGCATCCTGTCGGTATTCGACGATGACCAAGCTCTGGCTCGAGGATCCAAACGGGTTTGGTCGAGCCCGGGCATCTGGGGCGGCGCCCTGGCGGTGTTGGTGGTGATCGCCGCCTCATGGTCGATCTTCTTCTCCGGTGTCCCCAATGCCGGCTTCAGCTTTCCCTTCGAGGCCCCTTCGGTGGCGGCTGACCGATTCTTCGCCGGGTGGAACGATTCGGGTCTCGGATCTCCCGATGCCGTTCATCCGGTAGTGGGAATCAGCGGGCTCATGTCGTTCCTCTGGCTTGGCTCCGAGGGAGCGGCGAGGACCGTGCTCACGATCCTGGCCCCGGTGCTAGCCGTGCTGGGGATGGGAAGGCTCGCCGGCAGGCTCGGATTCCGCGGCCCTGGCCGGTACCTGTCGGGACTCGTCCTCCTCTCCGGCCCCGGTACGGCACTCATCGTTGGGGCCGGCTCTTGGCCGGCCCTCGCTGGGGCTGCCCTCTTGCCTTGGGCGGTCCGCTCGGTCTTCCTCCATCCCACCGACCGTGCGAAGAGCTGGCTGAGCCACGTTGGTTGGGTGTTGTTGTGGACTCTGCTTCTGACCGCTGTCTCGCCGGTGCTCGGTGTCGTTCCGGCAGGAGTCGCCCTCCTATGGCGGCTGGTCGGAGGCAGTCGATCCTCGCTCACGCTCGGATTGGCCAGTCTCCTCGCCGGGGTGGTCGCGGTGGGGTTCGTCTACGACGACCGAGGGTGGCTCCTCGACATCGATCGCCGTCTCGGCCTGACGGTTTCGGAATGGTGGCCGATCATGATCGCGGCTGCAGCTCTCCCGATCGCTCTGACTGAAGGGAGAGCCCGTCGCCTCGGTTTCTTCGGAGCTGTCATTGCCTTGTCAGGACTGCTCCTGGTGCGCCTTCCCTACGGCGGCCCAGGAGTCGAAGAGGCAGCACTGGTCCTTGCATCATTTGGCACAGCGATAGTCGTGGCATCCGCCTTGGACAGTCTGGTGGCGGAGTCTCGTCGGCTGCTGGCGGCGGTGAGCGCGGTGACGATCGTGGTCTTGTCGGTGGGAGGCCTGCTCGATGGCAGGATCGGGTTGCCCGCGGGCGACGAGAACGACCGGCTCGCCTTTGCCTCGACGCTGGCGGACGAAGGAGGGCCGGGCCGGATCCTGATCGTGTCTCTCGATCCCAACCTGATACCAGGTGAAGCGCTCCCCGGGCCAGGCTTCTGGTATAGGACTCTCGATGGCCAGGGCACGACGATCGACGAGGTATGGCTTCCCAATGCGCGATCGGGGGATTCTCTGCTCGAAGCTTCGGTCGACCGAATCGCGTCCGGAGTCGAGTTGCGACCAGGCATGCTCCTCGCCCAGTTCTCCATCGAGTGGGTGGTGGTGGCAGGGCCTGAGTCACCGCTCGATCAGATCCTCGAATCGCAGCTCGATCTGATCCCGACCCCGTTGGCGGATGAATGGAAGGTCTACGAGAACCCGGAGTCGGAGCCTCTTGCGGTGGGGGAGGAGGGTCTCGTTTGGGACCGCCTGGGCGCAGGATTCGGTGGTCAGCCGGGGACCGGGCAGGTGCGCATCTCAGTAAATCAATCGAGCGGGTGGCGGCCCGAGGCGGGCAGCGACGGTTGGCGGGCAACGGTTGCCGCCATCGACGGCGAGGCGACGTTCTCCGGTGGTGGCTACCTGGCATATGCACCCTATGCGGCGGCCGGCCTGCTCTTCATGGCTCTGGTTCTTCTCATCTGGGGGAAGGCGAGACGATGACGAAGGCAGTCTTCGCAACAGTCATCGCGGTGCTTGCCGCTGCAGTAGTCATCCTTCCGGCGCCAGGCGCCACGCAGTTTCGCCAGGCCGCAGGCGTGAACCCGCCGTCCGTGTCGGTTTGCCCGGTCGAAGAGGGCAGTGGACGCAGCACCACGATCGGTGTTGTGGCCACGGTGAACGGCAATGGCCAGTTCACCGCGTTCGCTGGTGGAGCGTCGGCAGGGATGGCGCAATTCGAGACCGGCGCTTCAGGATCGGTTGCTCTCCCGGTGGTCGAGGTGGCTGCGATTGGAGCCGCAGCGGGCCTCGTCGAGCTGCCAAATGCGGACGCTGCCAGTGCCTCGATGTTCCTGGGGACCGAGTCGGTGGCACACGAGTCCTGTCTTGCCGTGCCGGCATCGCAAACCCTCCTGGCGGGTGGCTCGACGATGAGCGGGCAGGAGTTCGACATTCAGCTGATGAACCCCTATTCCGGCGAGGCGGTGGTTGATCTGGTGGTCAGGTCCGAGTCCGGTATCGAGACGGCCTCTCAGCTCAGAGCGATCTCGGTTCCGGCGCGTTCATCGTTCGTGATCGACATGGACGAGTTGCTGCCCGGTCGAGAGTCGCTGGCTGTCGTGGTCGAGACGACCCGAGGCAGTGTGATGGCCGTTGGGCATCTCGCCGTCGGGTCCGATGGGGCATTGTGGAACGCGGTCGCACCCGCACCCTTCTGGTTCATACCGATTCCGTCCGGGGGGGTGGGCAACGTCGTGATCTCCACCGGGGTGGCGTCCGACGTCGAGTACCGGGTTGACCTGTACGGTAGCGACGGTCTGGTCGAAGCCTTTGAGGAAGGTGTCATTCCCGGTCGGGGAGCGGTGGTGATCGATGCGGGCGCGGCGGGCGTGGGCGCTTCGGCGATCAGAGTCGAGTCGGCACAACCGGTGGCCGCGTTCCTGCGCCATATCGACGGTGAGGGTGTGTCCCTCACCGGCGGCTCCACCGACCCGGCCTCCCGATGGCTCCTACCTGGCGCGGGTCTCGGACCTGGGGGAACGGGACGCATGGTGATCCTCAACACGGGGCTCGACGAGGCGACCGTCATCGTGACCGCACTGCGAGAAGCATCTGTGGCCAAGCAATTCGTGGTGCCGGCCGGTTCCGTGATGGAGTTCTCTTCAGTCGAAGGCAATGCCGACGGGTACTCCCTCAAGGGCGAGGGTCTTTTGGTCCCGATGTGGGTGACCAACACCGGGACGGCGAGAGCGTACAGCGCCGGGGTGCCGCTCATCGATGAGTGAGATCTGGTTCCGGCTTGCTCTGGTCGCCGGCGCCGTGCTGGTAGCGGTCGCCGTAGGTTCCTTGCTCCGAGCGATGCGGCAGGACCGCCCGATAGCCATCGATCCCGGTGATCTCCGTCCCGGCGTATACCTGTTCTCATCGAGGCAATGTCTCGACTGTGAGCCATCCCGCGACCAATTGGTGGACGCTTTGGGTGCAGATGGTTTCGTCGAGGTGAAGTGGGAGGAGGAACCGGAGAGGTTCCGCGAGCACGGCATCAACAGCGTCCCGGCGACGATCGTGGTCGGGGACGATGGGTCGGGGACGTTGATCTCGGGCGCCCCCGGCGCGGCCGTCAGGAGGTTCAATCCTTGAATGAACAGGGCGCGACTCCTAGCGTGGCTGCCATGGTTCTCAGTTGTGCCCGATGTGGGTCGCCGGCGGCGGCCGCCATGACCTTCTCTTACCGTGATAGTGCCGTGTGGATGGACGACCTGGCCAACGGTTTGGTGCCACACGGGTATGCGATGTGTGCTGATCACGCCGATCGGATGATCCCCCCACAAGGCTGGACCTTGACCGACCGTCGCACCGTCACCAGGTTGTTCGCCCCGCTCTCCGTGGCCTGATGGCTCTCGACCGCGATCTGTTGGACGCGGTCAGGGACCTGGACGAGCACGACCTTCGTCGCCTTCTCATACTGACCAGGGCGCAGCTGCAACGATCCGGGGCGCTGGCAACGGACGACCACCCCGAGGTGAAGCTCCGCCAGCAAAGTGTGCGCTGTGGCAAGAACGGGTGCACCCGATGCCCGCACGGCCCATACTGGTACGCATATTGGACCGAGGACGGCACCAGACGAAGCAGGTACGTCGGACGTCTTCTGGAAGAGGAAGCATTGTTGTAGCGACGGGCGCGATTTACGATATGCCACCCAAACGCAGATCTCGAGACAACATGATATGCCCCCAGTGCTCAAAACCTGATGTGATCGAGATCGAACACGTCCTTCCGGACGGAACCGAGGTTCTCTTCTTCGCCTGCCACCACTGTGAGGAGAAGTGGTGGAACCGGGATGGTGAGGAGATCGACATCTCCCAGGTTCTAGAGATCGTCCGACAACACCGGACGTGACTTCACTCCGCGGGGCGACTCGAGACAGCCTTTGGCCGGTCGCTCTCACCTTGGCCGGGATCTCGCTGGTCATCTTGATCGTCATGAACCCGACGTGGATCGTCTCCGCCACGACTCCCACCGGCGGAGACATGGGAGCCCACGTCCTCGGGCCAGCATTCCTGAGGGACTCTCTGCTCCCAGAGGGGAGGATCCTCGGTTGGTCCAATGACTGGTTCGCCGGATTCCCGGCCTTCTACTTCTACTTCCCGCTTCCCTCGCTGATCATCGTGCTTCTCGACCTCTTTCTTCCCTACGGCGTCGCTTTCAAGGTGGTCACCGTGCTCGGGCTTCTGGCCACCCCTCCGGCTGCGTACTACCTGGCCCGATCAATGCGTCTCGGCACGCACATCTCGTTGGTGGCTGCCGGCTCGGGAGTGGTGTTCGCCTTCTTCGAGAGCTACTCGATCTATGGGGGCAACGTTGCCTCGACCCTGGCCGGCGAGTTCGCCTACTCGTGGTCGTTTGCGCTCTCATTCGTGTACCTGGCTCTGCTCATCAAGGCGGTTCGAGAGGACCGCAAGTACATCAAGTGGGCCGCACTTGCTCTCGCCGCCACCGCCCTCTCCCACATTCTGACCACTCTCGTTGTCGTCATCGCCTCAGTGTTCGTCCTGCCTTGGCGAAAGGGCTTCTGGCGGACGGTGGCGATATCGGGCTGGGGATTCACCATCGCCGCCTTCTGGGCCCTGCCTCTCGTCGCCAGGATCGGGCTGACGTCGGACATGTCCTGGACCCCACTCTCGCGTTGGGAGGAGATCTTCCCCGTCGAGCTGTGGCTGCTCCTTCCCCTCGGCATCCCTGGTGCGATTTGGCTCAGCCGGCGCACTTCCCGCACCGCGCCCCTCCTGATGGCGACGCTGCTGCCGGTGATCTACTTCCCGCTCCCTCACATCATGCCCGAGCTTTTCCCTGGGTTGTTCGGCGGTGAGCGATGGAAGCTGTGGAATGGCCGACTCTTGCCGTACTGGTACTTCGGAGTTGCCTTCTTCGCCGCCGTGGGGGTGGGCGCCGCGGTCATCTGGTTGTCGCGACGGCTGCCTTCCCGACTCTCGACCCATTGGCCTCGAGCCTTGATCGCCCTGACCACGATCGTTGCCTCTGCCCTGATAGCCGACTCGGCCGACTTCCCGGCGTGGGCATGGACTCTTGCCGCGATCGCCGGGGCCCTGCTCCTTGGCATGTCCTTCATGTGGGACCCCCGGGTTTCCACCCGCAACTTCCTCACG
This sequence comes from Acidimicrobiia bacterium, assembly GCA_036396655.1. GTDB lineage: Bacteria > Actinomycetota > Acidimicrobiia > Spongiisociales > ZC4RG35 > JARDZU01. The sequence goes on along the minus strand of DASWKK010000141.1, from coordinate 6,565 downwards.
GGCACGGCGATCTCGGTGGTCGTTCTCGGTTCTCTGTCTGGGGTCACATTCATCGACGGCTGGTCGAAGTGGAACTATGAGGGGTACGAGTCGAAGTCTCGCTGGTATGAGTACGAGACCCTCATGACCCGAATCGGCGCCTTGCCAGACGGGCGAGTGCATTGGGAGGCAAACAGCGAGTTGAACGAGTTCGGGACGCCGATGTCGCCGATGCTCATCCCGTATTGGACCGAAGGCTCGCATCCCTCCATGGAAGGGCTCTACTTCGAGTCTTCTCTCACCACACCGTTCCATTTCATCAACTCCTCGGAGATGTCCGAGAAACCGTCCAACCCGATCCCGGGTCTCACCTACCACAACGGGGCCATGGATCGCGGGCTCAAGCACCTGGCGCATTTTGGTGTCACCTATTACGTGTCGTTCACCCCTGAGGCCACTGAGCGTGCCGACGGCTTCCCGGAGATGACCAGACTGACCTCGACCGGTCCGTTCACGATCTACCGCCTCCCCGAGACCCAACTCGTGGAGGCCGCCACTTTTCTGCCGGCCGTCTACGAGGTTCCCGATCGAGGAATGCTCGCCTCTCTCACCGGTGCCGCCACCGTGACAGGATCCGATGGGGAGGAGTTGCCGAGCTTCTTCGATATGGCTCTCGAATGGTACGAGGACGTCGACAATCTCGACCGGTGGGTGGTTGCCGATGGCCCCGAGGAGTGGCCGCGCATCACCTCGGTCGACCAGCGGCCCGACGTGATGCTGGACACGCCGGAGTCTGCGGTCAGCGATATCGTCGTCGACAACCACCGGATCTCCTTCAACACCACCGCGATCGGGGTCCCGCATCTGGTCAAGGTGTCCTACTTCCCCAACTGGGTGGCGGTAGGCGCCGATGGGCCGTGGCGGGCTACCCCGTCTCTGATGGTCGTCGTCCCGACGAGCGAGTCTGTCGTGCTCGAGTTCCGGGACACTTGGGCCGAGAGCGCGGGCAAGATCGCAACCCTCCTTGGGCTGATCGCCCTAATCGGAGTCACTGTCCGTGGTCGGCGTCGCCGTCTTCGCATCGAGAGCTTCGTTTCTCAGGGTGCGTCGGATCCTCAGCAGGCCAATGATGGTGCGCGGCACCCGCTTGACGAGTGAGGACCTCGTCACCCGCATCTCCTCCACCACAACCGGCACCTCCTCGATGCGGTAGCCGGCGCGTTCAGCCCGCACCACCAGCTCGGTGTCGAAGAGGTCTTTGCGGCTGACCACCGAGGGCGCCACATCCGACACCAATGTGTTCCGGAATGCTTTCATCCCGTGGGTGTCTGACACTCGAGAGTCGAGGATGATGCGGAGGAGGAGATTGAACACCAAGGTGGCGATCCGGCGGATCGGGGGGCGCCGGTCCAAAGAGCTTGGATCCCGCTTCGACGCTATGACCAGGTCGACTCCTTCCATCTGGAGCACCCGACCGAGGAACTCGGCAGAGAAGTAGTCGATGTCGAAGTTGACCACCCAGTCACCGTCCGCCTCGAGGAAGCCGTGTCTCATCGCCGCTCCGTAGTCGGCTTCTTCCAGCGAGAGGACCGAGACCGGAAACCCGGCGCCGGCGTCGACCGCGGCCTGGGCGGTCCCGTCGGTCGACCCGTTCTCGACGATCAAGATCCGGTATGGCGTTGCCAGGCCCTCCATCTGGTCGATCAGGGCCGGGAGCGCCGTCGGGATGAATGCGGCCTCGTTGAAGACGGGCACCACGATGGAGAAGGTGGGGGTCATCGGAGTGGGGGAGTGTAGGAATCAACAAGACATAGGCCCACCCCTAGACTCGGCCACCGATGAACCCCGATGCCGTCTTCAAGGCTTATGACATTCGAGGCCGCACCGACATCGGCGAGTTGGATGCCGAGTTGTTCCGCAAAACGGGACACGCATTCGTCACCCTGTTCCAGGCTGAGGAAGTGGCAGTAGGAAGGGACGTCAGGGAATCGTCACCTGGGCTGTTCGCCGGGTTGGCCGAGGGTATCAACCAGGCAGGATCGGATGTGATCGATCTGGGCGAAGTGCCCACCGACCTCGTCTACTTCTACACCGGGAAATACTCGGTTCCTGGAGCCATCATCACCGCCTCGCACAACCCGGCGGAGTACAACGGCCTGAAGCTGTGTCGGGCCGGGGCCGCCCCTGTCGGGGTCGACACCGGGCTGGCCGAGATCAAGGAGATAGTGCTGCGGGGTGACATCGAGATCGCGCCCAAGGTAGGAATCGTGCGCGAGGTGGACGCCGTTGACGACTATGTCGACCATCTCCTGTCGATTGTCGACTCCTCGTCGATCGGGCCACTTCGGGTGGCTGTCGACGGCGGGAACGGGATGGCCGGTGTCACCGTGACCAGGGTTTTCGAGCGTCTCGCCGCGACCCTGGACGGGCTCTATCTGGAGCCTGACGGCACCTTCCCCAATCACCCCGCCGACCCGATACAGCTGGAGAATCTCCAGGATCTGATCGAGAAGGTGTCCACGGGCGGGCACCAGCTGGGGGTGGCGTTCGACGGCGACGCCGACCGGGCGTTTTTCATCGACGACCAGGCCTCACCACTGAGCGGCAGCACGGTCACTGCACTCATCGCCCGGTGGATGCTTCGGCGACACCCGGGAGCAACCATCATCCACAACTTGATCACGTCGCGCGCCGTGGCTGAAGTGGTGAGAGAGGCCGGTGGCGTTCCGGTGAGAACCAGGGTCGGTCACAGCTACATCAAACAGGTCATGGCCGAATCGGGGGCGGTGTTCGGAGGCGAGCACAGCGGTCACTACTACTTCCTCGACAACTATCGGGCCGACTCGGGAATGTTGGCCATGCTGATACTGATGAGGGTCATCTCCGAAGACGGCCGCCCTCTGTCCGCCCTGCGACGTGAGGTCGAGTTGTATGCCGCCTCCGGCGAGATCAATTACGAAGTTCGGGATCCTCAGGCATCGATCGACCACATCGAAGCCGCCTTTCCCGATGCTGAGTTCGACCGCCTCGACGGTCTCAGCATCGACTTCGGCGATTCATGGTTCAATCTGCGAGCCTCCAACACCGAGCCTCTGCTCAGGCTCAATGTCGAAGCGCGCGATCCCGGAACGGTGGAGGACACCGTCCGCCGAGTAGAGGAACTCATCGAGGAGCAGCAATGAGTCTCATCGACCCCGATCTGGCCGCCGTCCTCGTGTGCCCGGCCGACAAAGGAGAGCTGACCGAAGACGTCGAGGGCTCGTATTTGATCTGCAGCGTCTGCGATCGCCGGTACCCGGTCCGCGACGGCATACCGGTCATGTTGATCGAGGAGGCCGAAGGGGGTGAGGATGAGTGACATGTTGCAGATGATCCGCACCCTTGGCGACCAGCTTCGCTGGGCGACGGACCTCGACGTGCCGGATGTGGAGCCATCCTCCGATCTCCTGATCGGTGGGATGGGAGGCTCAGGAATCGCCGGTGACTACGCAACGGCGATCTCCCATCAGTCCCCCGGCCGCCTTGCGGTGCACAAGGGTTACGGCCCCCTCCCCGGTTGGGCTTCCCGAGTGAGACCGACCGTGGTCGCCATTTCGTATTCGGGCAATACCGAGGAGACGATCAGTCTGGTCAGCGCGGCCAGCGAGGCCGGATTGTCGATCGTCACCATCACCACCGGTGGCCGGCTCGCGGAGATGTCAGCGGCGGCGGGGTGGGCATCGATCGAGGTGCCGGCGGGAATTCAACCACGTGCCGCCATTGGTTACCTCGTTGGCGCCATTTCGCGCCTTTTGGTCGCCTTTGGGGTGCTGCCGGACCAGACCCCGGCGCTGAACGAGGCAGCCGACATCGTCGATTCGACAACCACCGAAGGCTCCGAGCCCTGGGCGATGGCGTCAATGCTGGCGAAGTCGCTTGCTGGCCGCATCTCGATCATCTACGGAGGTGGTCCGATCAGTGGCACGGCGGCCCAGCGTTGGAAGACCCAGATCAATGAGAACGCCAAGATGCCGGCCTGGTGGTCGCTGCTGCCTGAGCTGGACCACAACGAGGTGGTCGGATGGGAGACATTGCCCGCCGTCACGAGCGACCTGCTGGGGGTAGTCGCCCTGACCGACGGCGCGGATCACCCGCGCATCAAGGCTCGTCTCGACCACTCCTCGGCCCTGACCGGGTATGCCGTGCCCTGGCTTGCCGAAGTGCCCGCGGCGGGTGACTCCGAGCTGGCGCGTCTGATGTCGCTGACTGCTGGTGGCGACCTCGTCTCATGGATGCTGGCGGAGGAAGCGGGTGTCGACCCGGTGCCGGTGGAGACAATCGAGAAACTGAAGAAACTCCTAGTTGAGGAATGAGATGAACTACGACATTGCAAACCCTGGTCTCGCCGAAGCAGGCGCTCGGCGAGTCGAATGGGCGGGACGACGGATGCAGGTGCTGGCGACCGTGCGCGAGCGGTTCGCCAAGGAACGCCCGCTGGAGGGGCTCGTGGTTGCGGCATGTCTGCACGTGACGGCGGAGACCGCCAACCTGATGCTGGCGCTGCGTGACGGGGGCGCCGAGCCGATACTGTGCGCTTCCAACCCTCTTTCGACCCAGGACGATGTGGCGGCGGCGCTGACCGCCGAGGGCATACCGGTGTTTGCGATACGCGGTGAGGATGCCGACACCTATTACAAGCACATCCACGCCGTTCTGGATCATGCCCCGGCGATCACGATGGACGATGGCGCCGACCTGGCAACGATCCTGCATACCGATCGGCGTGACATCGAGGTGATCGGTTCGACCGAGGAGACAACCACCGGTGTCATCCGTCTCAAGGCCATGGCCGCCGACGGCACTCTTCGGGTCCCGGTGGTGGCAGTCAACGACTCTGCCACCAAGCACCTCTTTGACAATCACTACGGCACCGGCCAATCGGCCATCGACGGCATCCTGCGGGCGACCAATATCCTCCTTGCCGGGCAGAACTTCGTGATCGTTGGCTACGGCGACTGCGGTCGTGGTGTGGCCAACCGAGCCGACGGGATGGGAGCGAAGGTCATCGTGGTCGAGGTCGACCCGGTGCGGGCTCTCGCCGCCGCCATGGATGGATATCGAGTCATGACCGCCTCCGAGGCGGCCCGGGTCGGCGATGTGTTCCTCACCGTCACCGGCAACAAGCACGTTCTGCGCATGGAGCACTTCGACGTCATGAAGGACGGCGCGATCCTGGCGAACGCCGGGCACTTCGACATCGAGCTCGATCTGGCGGCATTGAGGGCGGCTTCGGTGGCCCACCGTGGGATTCGGGACAATCTCGACGAGTTCGAGCTGCCCGACGGGCGTCGAATCCTTGTGGCCGCCGAAGGAAGGCTGGTCAACCTCGGGGCGGCCGAGGGCCATCCCGCCGACGTGATGGACATGTCCTTCTCCAATCAGGCCCTGGCCGCCGAATATCTGGCGGTGAACGCCGGCAAGCTCGAGCCACGCATCTACACCCTGCCCGACGAGATCGACGCCGAAGTGGCCCGGATCAAACTGGAGCAAATGGGGGGTGGTCTGGAGTTCCTCACCGAGGACCAGAGGGCATATCTCTCCGGCTGGCAAGAGGGGACCTAGTTCGGGCCACGAGTTCCCGTTCGCCGATAATCGGTCACAGCCGGCGCTTAGCGTTGGCAGAGATGCTTTGTCAGTCTTGTTTCTCGCCTTGCCCGGGTCACATCTGCCGTCGTTGTCGAGCTGACCTGAGACCTGCTCCGGAGCGGATCCTCGACGGTGGGATCCGTCTGGTCGCTGCCTTCGAGCATGTAGGCGCGGCCCGTCACTTGATACACGGGCTCAAGTACCGGGGTCTGACCGCATACGCCGATCTGGTGGTGGAGATCGTCGCTCCCCGGGTCCCTCCTCTGCCCATCGTGCCCGTGCCGAGGGCGTGGACCCGCCAGATTTCTCACGGGATCGACCCGGCCCGCGAGCTGGGGCGGAGACTGGCTCGTAACCTCGGTGTGCCGCTGGTTGATGCGCTGGCCCCCCCGATCCACAATCGACGCAGGGCCGGTGGCGACCATTCCCTTCCCCCGTCCCGCTTCACCAACACTCGGTCGATCCCCGGCCGGTTTGTTCTTGTCGACGACGTGGTGACCACCGGTGCCACGGTTCGCTCGGCGGCAAATTCCTTGGGATTCGACCAAATAGCACTCGTGATCGCGGCAAATGCGACCGATATGGTGTCTAGTCCGCAAATTTGACCGGGAGAATATATGAAAAACCGGCGAGTCGTTACGAGAGACCGGAGATACCGATGGCCTCTGTAGTGATCGTTGACGATGCCGAGCTCTTCCGCGAGGCCCTCCGTGCAGCTTTTGTCCAGGAGGGATTCGAGGTGAGCGCGGTGGCAGCCGACGCCATGAAGGGCATCGACATGACCCGCATTCATCAACCCGACTTGGTGATACTCGACTTATTGATGCCCGGGATGTCGGGGCTCGAAGTGGTGGGCTCGATGGTCAAAGCGAGTCCCAAGTCCAAGGTGGTGCTCCTGACGTCGAGCGAATCGGCCAAGGATCTGCTAGCTGCCGTCAAAGCCGGCGCCTCGGGGTACCTG
>DASWKK010000140.1:0-1626 GCA_036396655.1 Acidimicrobiia bacterium | reverse complement strand
GATGTTCTCGATCAGCCGCCCGTCTCGTCCGCGCAGCGCTCGACCCGTGGCGCTGACGATCCCGGCCGAGACCGTGGACTCGAAGCCGAGGGGGTTGCCGATCGCGACCACGAGTTGTCCCGGTCGCGGCCGGTTCGTCACCAGCGCGGCGTAGGGCAGAGAGCCGGCGCGCATGCGCAGCAGCGCCAGGTCCGTCGCCGGATCGGTCCCCACGAGATCGGCGTTCAGCGACTGTCCATCCGGTAGCGTCACCTCGAAGGTCGCTGCTCGTGCCGCGACGTGCTCGTTGGTCAGCGTGTAGCCGTCGGGGGTGATGATCACGCCCGAGCCCTGTCCGAGCGGCGACTGCCTCCCGTGGTCGTGGCGGGTCGCGCGCACGCCGACCACCGCAGGGCCGACCCGCTCCACCACTCCCACGACCGCCTGCGAGTAGGCGTCGAACAGCGCCGGATCCCGCCGGTCCACCGAGCCGTGGGGGCTCGCGTGCGCCAGCTCTCCGGGGGTATCCGCAACCGCCAACAGGCCGTGGTTCATGGCAACTACACAATCTGTGCACACCATGCGACGCGTCAAGGAAGCCGCCAGCGGCGTGGGAACGGCAGCAGCGCACCCCTCCCGGCCAGAACATCCAGCAGGAGGGTCTTCGCGTTTGACCGAGTCCGCACCCCAGATCCAATCCTGTTGAACGTCAATTATTTTGTCCGGTCGGCGAGAACGACCTTAGCCGGTCGGAGTCGGGGGACTCTTGAGGCTTTGTCCGCTGGGCCAGTGACTGGCCCCTGCGGTAGTTCTCGCCGCCGATGGAGAGGATCTGGACGGGGTTGAGGACCATAGCCAAGGGGACGTAGCCAAGGGGTCACGTCTTGAAGCGCGAGGTTAGTTATGAAATGCCACGATCCGGCACCCGACCCCTATTTTTCATCGAGTTGGAGGGCGAAGCGCCGACCCTCTCAGGCGAGGGGGTTCTTCCACTTCAACTTCGGAAAGCGCGCAAAATCGGCGTCGGTGGAGAACAACTCGCAGCCATGCTCGACGGAAAGGGCAGCGAGATGCGCGTCCGTCACCAGGTTACCGACGGCCTGACCGCTCGTCAGCATCTGCTGAAAAACCACCCAATGCCGCTCGGTCGGTTGCACCACTCTCGTACAGGGTTGGTCGAGCCAACTCTCTACCCGGCGCAGTACCTGAACCAGAGAGAGGGGATGAGCGAAGACCCGCGGATTGGTCCCGATCCGAATGAACGCGGCCAACACCACCCAGCTCAGGCAAACGGGCCCGCTCCCAGAGAGCTGTTCGTCCCACCAGGAACGGGCTAGTTGATGATGGGGGCTGAGGGAATCTTCGGCGTACAGGAGAATGTTTGCGTCGACGAGGATCAACGGAAACTGTCCCCCTCGCCATGGGCCAGCAGTTCCTAGATGTTGTCGAGATTCCGGCCTTCTTCATAGAGGCCCATGGCATGAGGCCGCGTCTTGTAGGGACGCTGTTTCGCAGGCTCTTCCACCTGCGCGAGACCCGCTCGAAGGGCCTCGTTGACCACCGTTCTGAATGGGGTATGCAGCTTGGCGGCAAGGGCGCGCGCGCGTTCCAGAACGTCATCATCGATGGTCAATGTCGTTCGCATGA
>DASWKK010000139.1:0-3761 GCA_036396655.1 Acidimicrobiia bacterium | reverse complement strand
ATCGAGGTCGTCGAGGACGTCGCCGAGGATCTCTACTCCCGTGCTGTCGATGTCGGTGATGGCGTTTCCCACCACCAACACCCTCTCGATCGGGCGCCCCGCGCCCCTCAACAGCTCCTGTAGCCGTCGCCCGAAGTCGGGAGCATTGGCGAAGAAGATCGGTGCGTCGTATCTGATGATGAGAAGACCCGGCACCACGATGGCCTCGGGGTGACGCTCCCGGTCGTGATAGCCGGGCAGTCCCTCGACGCGTCCCAGTTCCGTGCTGTGTGGGCGCCATGCCCTACGAACGAAATTTGCCAGCGACAGGAGGATGGCCACACCTATTCCCTCGAGAACTCCCAGAAGCAGAACACCGAGGAAAGCACCCAATGTGAGAAGGAACTCGGATCTCCTTACCCGAAGCAGCCACCTCGTGCCTGACCAATCGAACAGGGTAAAAGAGGCGGTGATGACTATGGCTGCCAGCGTCGGAGCCGGCATTTCGGATACCAGACCGGGGATCACGAAGATGATGAGGACGACCCCGGCGGCGGCGATCAGCCCGGCGAGCTGCGAGCGACCGCCAACCGCGATGGCAACGGCCGTGCGCGACGAGCTGGCACTGGTCGGAAACCCCTGAAACACCCCTGAGACGAGGTTGGCGATTCCGAGGGCCTTGATCTCATCGTTGGGGTCGACATGTTCCCCCGACTTCAACGCGGTGGCCGTGGACAGCGCACCGGTGTCTGCGAAGGAGACCAGCGCCACCGCAACCGCGCCAACGATCAATGCCGGGAGCACGTCGAGCCCGATGCCGGGGAGAGTCAGCGGCGGCAGTCCTGCCGGGATCTCACCGACGGTGCTCACCCCGCGCTGGGCCAGATCGAGGAGCGAGACCGCACCGATCGATCCCACTGCAGCGACGACCACGCCCGGGATGGACTTGCTCACCGTGCGCAGCCCAACGATGACAGCCACGCTCCCCAGGGAGATGACCAACGCCGCCGTGACCGTGTCACCATCGAGGACTCGGCGGAACGACTCCACGAGTACCTCGACGGTGCTGTCACCGTCGACCGAGAAGCCGAGCGCTTTGGGGAGCTGCGACACGAAGATGAGCACCGCGATCCCATTCAGGTAGCCGATCCTGATCGGCTTGGAAAGCAGTTCGGTGATCACCCCGAGATGCAAATACCCTGCCGCGATGCACACCAGGCCGGCGATGATGCTCATGGCGGAGGCAAGGACGACGGCGGTCGATGCGTCTCCCGAGGCGAGGGGGAGGATCACGGCGGCGATGACCGGAGCGAGCGAGGAGTCGGGCCCGAGGATGAGCCGGCGGTTGGGACCGAAGGTCGAATATGCGACAAGCGCCGCAATGGTCGTGTAGATGCCGGTGACTGCCGGCAGCCCGGTCAACTCGGCGTAGGCCATGCCCTGGGGCACCAGCATGGTGGCCAGCACTAGCCCGGCGATCAGGTCGGGCCGCAGCCATGTCTTGGGATAATCCTGGAGCAGCGCAACGATCGGAATCAGCCTGGCTCTGCGGAGGACAGCGCTCAAACGGGTGACACGGGACACGTCCTGCCGGAAGCTACAACCGGCAGGGATGTCGGCGAGACGTCGCGAATACTCCGCGCACCCGCCGCGCCCGCAAAGCCGACCGCACGCCGCCGGGCAGATCTGTAGGTTTCATCGCCAACGAGATAGGGGGCAACAGTGACCTACATGCGGAAACTCACAATCCTCTTGGCTTGTGTGGCACTCCTCGGACTTGGGGTGGTCCCGGCCGGGGCTGCACCGGGTAACGGCAACGGGCCCCAGCCGAAATACTTCGTCGACGAGACCAAACTGCCGTTCACGGCTCTGCCCGGGGCGACCGCACACTGGGGGGTGCACAGCGGAGCCGGCTACCGGGTCGAAGTCCCCGAGAACTGGAACGGCTCATTGGTGATGTGGGCGCACGGCTTTCGCGGCACCGGGCTCGAGCTGACCGTTGACAACCATCCCTTGCGGCAGTGGCTGATACCCAACGGCTTCGCCTGGGCGTCGTCGAGCTATAGCCGCAACGACTACGACATAGCCGTTGGCGTGCAGGACACTCATGCTTTGGCCACCGAATTCGGTGACCTAGTCGGAGATCCCGAACGGGTGTACCTGACCGGCGCCTCCATGGGCGGGCACATAACGGCGGTGTCGATCGAGCAATACCGCAACTTCTATGACGGTGCCATGCCGATATGCGGTGTTCTCGGCGACTTCGAGCTCTTCGACTACTTCCTCGACTTCAATGTCGCCGCCCAACAACTCGGGACCGGCTCGTCAATGTTCCCTGTCGACCCGGTCGTGTATGCGACCTCCACCGTGCCGGCGATCAAGGCCGGCCTCGAGGCGGTACCCGGTGGATGGCCGGTGGCCCTCAACGCCGATGGGCTGAACTTGAAGAACCTGACCGAGCTGCGGTCGGGAGGGGAACGGCCCAACTTCGATGAGGCGTGGTTCTTCTGGAACACATTCCCCTCATTCGCCACCGGTCCAGGAAACTTCCTCTTCGACCTGGGCTCGACGGACGGTTCCGTTGCCCGATCTCCAGGCAGCGTGGTGGATAACAGCGACGTCGTGTACCAATTCGACACCGACCCGGCCCTGAGCTCCGATGAGCAGACGTTCAACGACGACGTGGTCCGAGTGACCCATGATCCACAAGGTCGCAGTCCCAATGGCCTGTCTCAGGTGCCGCCCATCGCCGGTGATCCCACGGTCCCGGTGCTCACCCTGCACAACCTCGGTGACCTGTTCGTGCCTTTCCACAACGAGGTGATCTATGGCACCGAGGCCGCTGCGAACGGCAAGGCCGATCTCGTCGTGCAGAGGGCCATCCGGGGAGTGGGGCACTGCGATTTCACGGCGTCCGAGCTGGTCACCGGGTTTGCCGAGCTGGTGGCCTGGGTGGAATTCGGAGTGAAGCCGGCGGGTGATGACGTCACCAACCCGGCTGCCGTGGCCGCCCTCGACTTCGGGTGCACCTTCACCGACGACCCGTTCAACCAGCACATCCTGGCAACGGCCTGTCCATAGCCGCACACCACCATGCGTGACGGTGAGGGGGCTGCCGGTCGGGTCAGACCGTCAGTCGCACGATCGGTCTGGTGTCGTTGCGCCGGATTATCTCGACAAACCCGTGCTCGGCGAACATCCCGATGGTCCCGGTGAAGTAGTCGACCACCGACGCCCGCTCCCCGTCGACCGGGTAGGCCTCGATGACTTGTGCGCCCTCACTTCGCGCATAGTCGATGGCCGCGGCCAAGAGGCCCTTGCCGATCCCCTGACGTCGCTGGCCGGTGCGGACCACGAAGCAGTTGATCGACCAGGGCTCGATGTCGTCGACCGGCTTGAGCAGCCGCGATCGTTGAATGGTCGGGAAGTCGTGGCGCGGGCCCACCTGGACCCAGCCCCTCGGCTCATTGGCGATGTATCCGAGGAGACCCGGTGGCCGGCCCTTGGCCGTGATGTCGGCAAACCGATCACGATTGTCCCGTTTGTCTCCGAATCCTCCGTCGGGTCGTCGCCAGTGCATGCAGAAACAACTCCGGGCCACGCCCCGCTCGCCGAACACCGCCTCCATATCGGGGAAACGATCCACGGTCAGGGGCACACATGTCAGGGTGCCCGCCTCGATCTCGGTGACATATGACCATCCCATGTCAGGCGCCGATCGGCTCGGACTCGCATTGAGCGCCGAATGTCAATTCGATCACCTCGGCGTCGCGCTCCTCCGT
>DASWKK010000138.1:0-79042 GCA_036396655.1 Acidimicrobiia bacterium | reverse complement strand
CCTCGGGGAGGGCGATCTTGCGGACCAGCTCCACGCCGTGGAACAGGGGAGTGGCATAGGCGATCCACTGAAGCACGTCGGGCAGCTGGCTGATCGGGAAGAAAGTCCCTGAGAACAGGAACAGGGGGATGACCCCGAAGCGGAACAGCGTGGAGAGGCTGGTCTCGTCTTCCCGGGTGACAGTGAAGGCGGTGATCACGGTTTGGAAGGCGAGCCCGGTTACCACCGCCGGGGGCACCGCGAGCAGGGCGGGGCCGATCTCGAGTGCGCCGAAGAGCACTGCGATGACAGCGAAGACCCCGAGCATGAAGGTGAGACGGATGACTCCCCAATAGAACCGTCCGACCACGATGTCGGCCGGGCCGATCGGAGTGGTGATGGCACCGTGGAACTCCTTTCGCCACTTCACACCGGCCATCACCGGCCAGGAGCCGTCACCGGCTCCGGCTTGCATCGCCGTCGCCGCCATCAATCCCGTGGCGACGAAGGCGAGGTAGGGGATGGCCAAGCCGTTGTCGGTGGCGTCGACCAGGCTCCCCAGCCCGACCCCCATTGCGGCCAGGAACAGGACGGGATTGACGAAGCTGGAGATGACGGTTCCTCGCCAGGTCCGGCGGTATGCGATCAGCTCGCTCTCCACTACTCGCAACGGCCGGGTCAGGGTGGACATCAGTCGATCAACCGCCGCCCGGTCAGCTTGAGGAACACATCCTCGAGGGTGGACCGGCGGACCAGCACTTGTTCGGCATGGATCTCCCGCTCGTTGAGGGCGTGTTGGGTGGCGTCGGCGTCGTCGGTGTAGAGGATGACCCGATCGGCCAGGACCTCGGCTCGGTTGGCAACTCCGTCCAGCTTGCTCGCCACCAGGTCGACCTGACCCTCGCCAAAGCGAAGCTCCACCACCTCGCGTGGGGCATATTGGGCGATCAGCTGACGTGGTGACCCTTCGGCCACGATCTTCCCCCCGTCCATCACCACCAGCCGGTCACAGAGCTGTTCCGCCTCGTCCATGTAGTGAGTGGTGATGATGAGTGTGGCGCCTTGTCGCTTCAGTCGGTAGAGGCGGTCCCAGAGCACGTGACGCGCCTGTGGGTCGAGCCCGGTCGTCGGCTCGTCGAGGATGACGAGATCGGGGTCGTTGATCAGGGCCCGAGCGATGGTAAGCCGTCGCTTCATCCCGCCCGAGAGAGGTTCCACCCTGGACCTGGCCCGGTCGGAAAGCTCGGCGAAGGCGAGCAGCTCCTCGGTCCGGGCCCGGATCGCGGACCGGTTCATGTCGTGGTATCGCCCGTAGATGTAGAGGTTTTCGGCGACGGTGAGCTCGAGGTCGAGGTTGTCCTCCTGGGGGACCACCCCCAATCGTTGTCTGATCGCCCGCCCATCAGCTGCGGGGTCGAGCCCGAACACAGTGAGCTTGCCCTCGGTGATCGGGCTGACCGTGGTGATCATCTTCATAGTCGAGGTCTTGCCCGCCCCGTTGGGCCCAAGGAAGCCGAAGGCCTCACCTTTGGCGATGTCGAAGTCGACGGCGTCGACGGCAACGAAATCGCCAAACTTCTTGGTCAGGCCCCGTGCCTGGACGAGGGGTTCACTCATAGGGGGTCGACGCTAATAGGTCTTTGGGACAGGTTCGGTCGAGTTACCCGGCTGCGCCGGTTTTCATTCAGTATCGGTCGAAACGCACCACTGCGTCGACCGGTTTGCGACCACCAAAGCGACGGGGCGCGGCGTTTTCGTCGGGATAGCCAAGGGCGACAGCGTAACGGGTGACAGTGTCGTCGGCGGCACCGAGGAACTCCCTGGCGTCAGCCGACCTATGCAGCGTTATCGGGCAGGAAGCGACGCCAATCGCCTGGGCCGCCAGCATGATGTTCTGCGCCGCCCTCCCGATGTCGAACATGTTCCCGCCCTTCTCCTGGACCAGGACGATCGTCGCTGCCGATGATCGAACCGGATCGGTGAAGTCACCGTGCTCGGCCAAACCCTGGAGCCGTTCCCCGGTGATGACGATGAACGACCAATCCTGACGATTCTTCGAGCTCCCCGTCCACCGGGCCGCCTCGAGGATGGCAGCGAGGTCGTCTTCTGAGATCGGGTCTGGTTTGAAGTCCCTGATGGCGCGAAGTTTCACTATCGAGTCGTAGGTGTCGCTCATGACGCCGAGATTAGGGGTCTGTCGGGTGCTTCTCCCGTCGTGGGCCAAGGCTCCCTCGGCTACCGGTAACGTCGCCTGGTGAGCGATACGGTGACTCTGGCCGGCGATCGCTGGCTGATTGGTCCCCGACGGTTCGACCATCCGGCGCGGATCATCACCGCCATGACACCGGCCGAGGTTCGACCGGCGATCGAGGCGGTCGAAGCGGCTTCACGGCAAGGCAAATGGGTCGTCGGCTTTGTGTCCTACGACGCCGCCCCCGGCTTCGACCCCCGGCTCAGGGTCCCGGCTGGCGATCGTTCGGGTGGGATGCCCCTGGTCAGGTTCGGTGTGTACGACCAGGCGGACAGCGTCGATTTGGCTCCGGCAGCAGCTCGGCTTGGTGATTGGAACGCGGGGATGACCGAGGCCGAGCACGCCAGATGTGTCGAGTCGATCCGTGGGTCGATCATCGCCGGCGACACCTACCAGGTGAACCTGACATTCCCCATGGAGGCGATCCTCTCCGGGGATTCCGACTCCTTGTTCGCAACCATGCTTCGAGCGCAGCCGCATAGCTTTGGCGCCTTGATCGATCTCGGGCCGAGACAGATCATCTCGGTCTCGCCTGAGCTGTTCCTGCGCCGGGACCATCAAGATGTGACGACGATGCCGATGAAGGGAACCGCCCCCCGGGGCCGGTCCACGGTCGAGGATCTCCAACTGAGGGACCATCTGGTCCTCTCGGAGAAGGAGAGGGCCGGCAACCTGATGATCGTCGACATGGTGCGAAACGACCTGGGCCGGGTCGCCCGCACCGGGACTGTGAAGGTGCCGGAGCTGCTGCAACCTGAGCGCCATCCCACCATCTGGCAACTCACGTCGACGATCGAGGCCGAGCTCGAGCCCGGCACCTCTCTGGTCGATCTGTTCTCCGCCGTCTTTCCCTGCGGATCGGTGACCGGCGCCCCCAAGGTCTCGACGATGGGGATCATCTCGAAGTTGGAAGTCTCGGCGCGAGGCGTCTACTGCGGCGCCATCGGATACGTGGCGCCCGGCGGCACATCGGCGGAGTTCGCCGTGTCGATCCGAACCGGGGTGATCGAAGACGGTCGTTTCACCTATCACGTCGGAGGGGGGATCACCTACGACTCGTTGGCGGGCTCCGAGTACGAGGAATGTCTGTGGAAGGCCCTGGTGGTCACCTCTCACCAGGAGAGGCCGGATCTGGTGGAGACGATGAGATATGCGCCCGGCGAAGGTATTGACCTGCTCCCTCGCCACATCGAGCGTCTCGCCGGCTCGGCCGCCTATTGGGGGATCGAATTCGACCTGGGACTGGTCGGCGAGGCGCTGTCGGCCGTGGAAGGGGCCGGAGAGATGAGGGTACGTCTGGTGCTGTCGGGGGACGGAGGCATTGAGCTCAACTCGGAGCCGATGCCGGTATGGGACGAGCCGGTGGCCCTGACGATCTCGAATGTCCGGGTCGATCACACCAATCCCCTGTGGTTCCACAAGACCGCCGATCGTTCCCGCTATCCGGACAGTGGGGACGACTCCGAGGCGCTCATGGTCAACCTCGACGGCGAGGTGACGGAGACCAATCGTTCCAACGTGATGGCTCATCTCGACGGAATGTGGGTCACGCCGCCGCTGTCCTCAGGGCTCTTGCCCGGGATCGCAAGGGACCTCGCCCTCTCCCAGCGGGGGGTGGTCGAACGGGTCCTGACCATCGACGACCTACGCCGGTCCGACGAGCTTGCCGTCACCAATGCGGTCCGCGGTTGGAGAAAGGCAACCCTCATCGAATAGGTTGGTGTCGTTCACCACACCACAGGAGCACATCAGTCGATGCCAACGCCACACATCTCCGCCGAGAAGGGCGACTTCGCCCCGTCGATCCTGCTTCCAGGCGACCCGCTGCGGGCCAAACACATCGCCGACAACTTCCTCGACGAGGTGAAGCAGGTCAACGAGGTGCGCAATATGCTTGGGTTCACCGGGGTCTATGAGGGGATTCCGATCTCGGTGATGGGAACCGGGATGGGCATCCCGTCGGCGTCGATCTACGTGACCGAGTTGATCACCGAGTACGGGGTGGAGCGCCTGATTCGGGTCGGATCCTGTGGCGGCATCCTCGCCTCGGTGAAGATCCGGGATGTGATCCTGGCGATCGGCGCCTGCACCGATTCCGGGGTCAACCGCGTGCGCTATGGCGGGTATGACTTCTCGGCGACGGCTGACTATCGGCTACTCAGGGCGGCGGCGGACTCGGCTGCGGCCAGGGGCATCGAGGTCAAGGTGGGCAACGTTCACTCGGCGGACCTCTTCTACAACCCCGACTCGGAGGCGTTCGATCGCATGGAGGCCATGGGTGTGCTCGCGGTGGAGATGGAGGCCGCCGGTCTCTACGGCGTGGCGGCGGAGAAGGGCGGCCGGGCCCTCACCATCGCCACCGTGTCCGACCACGTTCGGACCGGGGAGGCGACTTCCGCCGAGGAGCGTCAGCAGACTTTCGACGAGATGGTGATGATCGCCCTGGAGGCGGTCAAGATCGACGTCGGTTCGTAGCGAATAATCTGAGACCGCATGTCTGTGGACCGGTCGGTCGCCCGCCAGGGGGTCATCGACGCACTGCCGCTGTTCGTCCCAGCCATCCCTTTTGGGTTGGTACTGGGTCTTGCCATCACCGAATCGGGGATTGGAAACCTGATCGGATGGTCGGGCTCGTCCTTGATCTTCGGTGGGGCGGCACAGCTCACCGTGGTCTCACTGCTCGGCGGTGGTGCCGCGGTGGCGGCTGCCGTGAGCGCGGCTCTGGTGGTGAACAGCCGTCACCTCATGTACTCGGCCGCCCTCGCTCCCACCTTTCAAAGACAGCCAACCTGGTTTCGTTGGATCGGTCCTTACTTCTTGATCGACCAGCTGTTCGCCCTGACCACGGTTCGACTGGGCGACGAGCCCGAGGAGTTTCGGACTTACTACCTCGCCGCAGGCTTCACCTTCTGGACGCTGTGGCAGATGACCACCGCCCTCGGGCTGCTGATCGGGCCGGTCGTCCCGGAGGAATGGAATCTCGGTTTCGCGGTGCCGATCCTGTTCATCGGTCTTCTCGTTCTCGGGATCGATCGCTGGCCGAAGGTGGTAGCTGCCCTGGTGGGGGCGGGAACGGCCTATCTGGCTGCCGACCTGCCCAACAAGGCCGGTCTGCTGGTTGGGGCCTTGGTCGGGATCGTGGCCGGCACGGTGGCGGAACGGGTCCGGGATGGGTGAGTTCCTCGCCATCGTGGTGGTCGGAATGGGTACCTACTCCTCCCGCGCTCTCTTCATCGTTGCGCTCGCCAGGCGGAGGATCCCTGAGCCATTGCTGATAGCGCTCCAGTTCGTGGCCCCGTCGGTGTTGGCGGCTCTGATCGTCTCCCTTCTCACCGATGGTCAAGGGAATGTCGCGATTGGGGTTCCAGAGGTCTCGGCGTTCGTGCTCGGGGGCGCAGTGGCTGTCAAGACCAAGAACCACATCCTGACCCTCGTGGTGGGCATGGGCGTCTACTGGTTGGTGCGCGCCCTGGTTTGACGCCATGCGGGCCACTAACTGTCGCAGACATCGAGGAAGTCCCCACTTCGCCCGGCACGGTGTAACCCGATGTCACTACTTTTGGTCTGACCGATTGATGCCGACGGGCGGTATCCAATAATTGGGAGGAGATCATGACCGACACGGTGGATCGGACCACTTCGAGCGGACCTGAGGGGTCCGGGCTCGATTCGTTCTTCAAGCTGACCGAACGTGGCACTTCGGTCGGCACCGAGATACGGGCTGGGGTGACCACGTTTCTGGTGATGGCGTACATCATCTTCGTCAACCCTCTGATCCTCGGCGAGGCCGGCCTCGATCCGGTCGCGGTCGGCGCCGGCACCGCACTGGTGGCGGGCCTGCTCAGCATCTTGATGGGGGTGGTGGCCAATTACCCCATTGCGATGGCAGCGGGCCTCGGGATCAATGCGGCCGTTGCGTTCGGCCTCGTCCTGGGCCAGGGGCTGACCCCGGCCGGGGCGATGGGGGTCATCGTCCTCGAGGGCATAATCGTGGCCGCACTGGTGCTGGTCGGGCTGAGAGAGGCGATCATGAGTGCCGTCCCGCTGAGCCTGAAACGGGCGATCGGGGTCGGAATCGGGCTGTTCATCCTGTTCATCGGGTTCGAGAGTGGAGGGCTCGTCGGCCCCGGGACCCCGGTCGTCGAGTTCATCTTCCCCAACACCATGGGGGCTTGGCTGACTCTGGTCGGGCTTCTGATCACCGTCGTGCTCTACGTGCGCAAGGTGCCTGGTGCCCTGGTGATCAGCATCCTGGCGACCGCGGCCGTTGGGCTGATCATCGGGTTCACCGAGTTCCCGGACACCTTCACCGCCACTCCGAGCTTCGACACGCTGGGTGACTTCGACCTGGGCAACGTGTTCACCCAACTCGGGTTCGTCGCTGCAGCGCTGACCATATTCAGCTTCATGCTGACCGACTTCTTCGACACCATGGGAACTGCGACAGCCATCGTCGAACAAGCGGATCTGGCCGAAGAGGATGGCTCGATCCCCGATGTCGGCAGGCTCCTGTTCGTCGACTCGCTCGGGGCCGCCGTCGGTGGAGCCGCCGGTGTCAGCTCCAACACCAGCTACATCGAGAGTGCGGCAGGTGTGGCCGAAGGGGGCAAGACCGGGCTCACTTCGGTGGTGGTCGGGGTGCTGTTCCTGGTGGCCATCTTCCTCTCCCCGCTCGCCGGGTTGATCCCCGCCGAGGCGACGGCACCGGTGTTGATACTGGTCGGGTTCCTGATGAGCTCGTTGATCAAGGGGATCGACTTCGATGACATCGAGGAGGGCTTCCCAGCGCTGCTCACCATCGTCCTCATGCCCCTCACCTTCAGCATCACGGTCGGAATCGGCGCCGGGTTCGTGATGTATGTCCTGATCAAAGTGATCAAGGGCAAGATGGCCGACGTCCATCCTCTGATGTGGGTGGTGGCCATCGCCTTCCTGGTCTACTTCGGTCAGGCGGTGCTGGGTCAGGCGATCTCTGCTTGATCGTTTTCAGGACGGGAGAAGGGCTCGGTCTCCGACCGAGCCCTTCATCATCGTCGTCAGTCGGTGAAATAGGCCTGGATGCGGGGGGCGAGAGTGTCGACAAGCCGCTCCGCCGGGACCGAGGCAAGCGAGGGAAACCGCACCACGTATCTGAGCACCGCGACACCGATCAACTGTGACACGGCGAGGGAGGCCCGCAGCTCGGCATCGGGTCCCCTCATCTGATGGGCGACCCGGCCCAATAGGGCAGTGCCGAAGAACTCACGAAGCACGGCCGCACCTCGTTCGGTGCCAAGGGCTCCGCGCAACACCGCCATGAGCGGGTCCCGGGTGACCGGGTTCTCCCAAACCGTGAAGAAGAGCTGGGTGATGTTCTGCCCTGCCGACTCCATACCCTCGCCGAGCAGTGCCTCAGCGACCTCGGCGGGACGAAGGGGAAGATCGATCGAGGCGGCAAAGAGGTCTTCCTTGGTCCCGAAGTAGTGGTGCACCAGCGCCGGGTCGACTCGGGCTGCGGCGGCGATCCCGCGAATCGTTGCCTGGTGATAGCCCTTGGCCCCGAACTGGGCTCGGGCCGCGGCCAGAATGTCGGCCCTGGTGTCCCCCGAACCGGGTCGGCGGCCGGTACGCGCCATCAGGTGCTCCCGGCCAGGGTCATGAAGGCCTCTTCCAGGGACGACCGGCTCTCGACCAGGCTCACGCTGTCACCGAGGACCGACCGCACCGAGGCCAGGGGGATCCCGGGAACCCGGAGATGAGCCCCGGTGGGAAGGACGGGCCACCCTGCCGTCTCGAGCAAACCCAAAGCCGTGGCCCGGTCGGGCGGCGACGCTTCGACCGTGACCTGCCCAGCGAGTATCTCATCGACCGTTCCCGCCGCCACCGCCTTCCCTGCCGAGAGCAGGACCAGACGATCGCATTGCTCCGCCTCATCCATGTGATGCGTGGTCACCAGGATCCCGGCGCCGGAGTCGGCCGCATCATGGATCGTCTCCCAGAGGTCGGCTCTTCCCAGGGGGCCGACCCCCGATGTGGGCTCGTCGAGCACGAGCAGATCGGGCTGGTGGGAGAGGGCGGCGATGAACCCCACCCGACGACGCAGACCGAGGGGGAGATCCGAGACGAGCCGCGCGCCGATCAGAGTGAGGTCGCCTTCGAGGCGGGGTGGGTCGACTCCGAAGACTCGAGCGGTGAAATCGAGGTTCTGGGCGACGGTCAGGTCCTCGTAGAGACCGAGGCTTTGTGGCATGTAGCCGATGCGGCGGCGGGTGACCTGGGTCGGGGCCTCGCCGAACAGCATCACCCTCCCCTTATCAGGGTGGATCAGCCCGAGCATCATCCTGATGAGGGTGGTCTTTCCGGCGCCGTTGGCTCCGACCATGCCCACGATCTCACCGGCCGAGATCGAGACACTCACTCCGTCGACGGCGAGATTGTCGACGAATTGCTTGCTCACCGCCTGCGTTTCGGCGAAGCGCTCGTTCATGATGCGGCCCGTCGGGCCAGGGCTGCTGCGGTGACCACGTCTTCGAGATCGGGGTCGATCTCACGGGTGTCGGGGGGGAGAGACCCGTTCGGCGACCACACCCGCCACAGCCGCCCTCGCCGCCAGGCCGGAGCATCGGGGGGCCTGGTCCTGCTGACCCCGAGGAGACCGTGAAACGAGGCGCGTATCGACGCCGCGGTGCCCGAGGCCAGGACTCTCCCGTTGTCCAGGACCACGACATGAGATGCCCTTTCTGCTTCGTTGAGATAGGTGGTGGTGGCGATGACCGCAGTCCCCTCACCTGCGGCTCGGGCCAGCAGACGCCACACCTCCGCCCGGCTCATCGGGTCGAGCCCGGTTGTCGGCTCGTCGAGGACGGTGAGCTCAGGGTGGGGGAGCATCGCCATGGCCACCGCCAGCTTCTGACGCATCCCTCCCGACAGATTGCCGGACAGCCGGTCGGAGGCGGGGCCGAGCCCCGTCATCTCCAGCAGTTCGAGGTAACGGTTCGAGCCTGGGGTGATCCCGTAGGCCCGAGCGACGAACGCCAGGTTCTCCGAGACGGTGAGATCGCGCCAGGTGCCGCCAGCTTCGGGCTGGTAGCCGATGTCAGCTGCTCCCGGCCGCCGCACTGTCCCCACCGATGGGGAGAGCAGACCGACGAGGGTGCGGGCGGTGGTGGTCTTCCCAGCACCGTCAGCCCCGATGACAGCCGTGATCGCTCCCGGCTCAACCTCGAGGTCCACTTGCTCGATTGCCGGTCTTCCACCGAGCTCGACCGTCACTCCCGAAAGACCGAAGCTCATGTTGCCGGATGCGACTCGTCGACCCGGGCCGGCACTAGATCGGCCCGGAACCTGAGCACGGCCAGACCGAACACCACCAGACCCAGCACGGTCATGAGGCCCAAGGGAAGCGCAATCGCCTCGAATGGCGCATCTCTGAGCATCACCCCTCGGGCGATTTGGTTGAAGTAGGTCAGTGGGAGCAGATAACCGATCCAGCGGACACCGGCGGCCATCGACTCCAAGGGGAAGATGAGACCGGAGAGGAGGACTTGGGGGAGCAGCGTCATGATGGCCAACTGGATCGCCTGACCCTGGTTCTCGGAGACAGTGGAGATGAGGACCCCGGCGCCCAGAGTCACGAAGAGGAACAGCACTGCTCCGAGGGCGAGCAGCCAGATCGAACCAGCGAACGGCACGTCGAAGAGAAACCAGCCGACGGTGAGGACGATCACCATGTCGACTGCGGCCACCACGAAGTACGGGGCGATCTTGCCCACGAAGACGTCGCGCGGTTGCAGCGGCATCACGGCCAGTTGTTCCAGGGTTCCCGCCTGGCGTTCCCGGACCACGCCGAGACTGGTGACCAGGGAGCCGACGAAGAGCAGAACCAGACCGGCTAGACCCGGCACCAGCACGGCAGAGGTGTCGAGCTCGGGGTTGAATACGACATTGGTGCTGACCGGCACTCCTTGAGCCGCGGCAGAGGTGAAGATCTGAACCGCGGCCCTGGCGGTGAACAGCTGGGCGCCGTCGATGGTGGCGACGAGCCCGCGACCGTCGGAGGTCACCACCACGTCGGCGTCGCCGTGACGGAGGATCTCGGTCGGATCGGTTCGTGTGCTGTCCACCGGCTTCAACACCTCGGGAAGACTTGCCCCGTCCGGGACACCGTCGGGGAAGGCCGCCCTGATGGTGGTGACATCGAAACTGGCCGCGTAGCCGAAGACCACCAGGAGCATGATCGGCATGACGATCATCATGGCCAGCGTGCGTCGGTCCCTACGCACCTGGCGAACCTCCTTGATCACCATCGCCAGCATGAGACTCCCTTCTTCAACGCGCGTTGATTTCTACAACTGTTGAATTATTCTGTCAAGATCTCTTCGTGGTCGGATATGGTCTACCCGACGAAGCGGCATTTGTGAGCGGACCGATCACGGGGGCCGATGATGATCCTGGACGAGGCGGAATCGATCGTCGATCGAGGCATGAAGACCGGCGACATCTGGCGGGGAGCTCTCGTTCCCTATGAGCCGGCCACGACCGACCCGTTCCGCCAGGACTACGCCCAAACCGAATGGCTTGCCGAGCGGGCGGAGCTCGCTTCGCTGAGTGCCCGGGTGCGGTTCAGGCACATGACACGGGTGATATCGAGGAAGCGTCGCGATGACGGGGTCTGGGTAGAGGTGGCCGGGACGGACTCCGGTCAGGGAGAGATCGAGAGCTCCGAGACGATTAGGGTCGACGTGGAGGCTCCGGTCGCCGAGTTGGTCGAGGGTCTTTACACCCATCACTTCGGGTTTCCCGGCACGACGGTGACCCGCGAGGTCACTGACGTCGATGGCGGCTCCCGGGTCATCGAGTTGATCTCGCAGTCGGTCACCGGAGTCGTCGAGCTCAGAGCCGACCCTCAGCCGGGGCCCCATGGTGTCATCAGGTTCCTGATACGGGTGCGCAACACCACCGAGCCACTGCAACACCTCACCTACCCCAACCAGCTACTTGACTTCGCGCTGGTCGGATGTCACGCCATTGTCGCTCTGAGCAAGGGGAGGTTCATCTCAATCGAGGATCCACCGGCCTTTTCGGCGCGCTATGTGGCGTTGTGTGAGAACCAAGGCACCCGTCCCCACATCGTCGACGACTCGGCCCGGATTCTCCTCTCGGCTGCGATCCCGACCGCAGCCTCACCGACCTGATCCGGTCGCGAAAGCTCACAACCCGCCTACCGTCTGGGTCCTGATGGCAACGCTCGACGCCAAGAAGCGGGCCAGTCTGCCCGATCGCGATTTCGCCTATGTCGACTCGAAGGGCAATCGGCGGTTGCCGATCAATGACGAGGCTCATGTCCGCAACGCCTTGTCCCGGTTCAACCAGGTCAGGTTCGAGAGCGAAGAGGCTCGGGAGAAGGCGTTTCGCAAGCTGCTGACGGCGGCCTCGAGCTACGGGATCGCACCGGTTGGCTTCGTCACGAGGCAGTTGCGCCAGGCCCGATCGGGGGTCAAACCGGACATGCCCTCGGGACCGGTCACTTTGCTGCTCACCGACATCGAAGGCTCCACCCGTCTGGTGCATTCACTCGGCGATCAATATCCCGCGCTTCTCGAGGAGGTTCGATCCGCCATACGCCGGGAAGTTGGCCGTGGTGGCGGATATGAGGTCGACTGCCGGGCCGACGAGTTCTTCGCCGCATTCGCAGACGCCGCCGACGCGGTCCAGGCTGCGGTTGAGATCCAACGGAGCCTCGCTTCGTCTCCGGCGAAGGTGAGGATCGGGCTGCACAGCGGGAGCCCGGCCCTCACCGACACTGGCTATGTCGGGTTGCCTGTCCACGTGACGGCCCGGGTCTGCAACGCCGGGCACGGTGGCCAGATCCTGATCACAGTGGCCACCCGTGACGAGATGGCGGGGTCGCTACTTCCAGAGGTCGATTTGGAGAGTCTGGGCGTATACCACCTGCATGAGCTACCCGAGGCCGAGGAGTTGTTCCAGGTCACCGGTCGTGGCCTGATTTCGTCGTTCCCGGCGCCTCGGGTCTGAAGAGGCAGGAGAAGCCCGCCAGCGCGGTGATTTTCCCATGGGAAGGTGACCAATTGCCCTGGTTGGGCCTCGCCGTCGTCGACCAAGCTCATGTCATGACACCAGTCATGTCGGAGGTGGCGACCGAGACAGTTGAAGCCGGGCCGGGCCCGAGCATCTACCGCGTTCAAGCCATCAGCCGTCCCGGTGGTCAGTCGAGGGTTCGCTGCAACGAGACCTATGTGAAGGCTGACACCGGAAGCTACGCCGATCGGACCAGGCCCGGGCCCGCCGAGCTTCTCTGCGCGTCTCTCGCAGTCTGCCTGCTCAAGAACGTCGAGCGTTTCTCGGAGTTGCTGACCGTCGAGTACGAGCTTGCCCGGGTCGAGGTGGAGGCGGAACGGAGCGATGTGCCGCCGGCGATGACCCGGATGCACTATCGCCTGGAGATCGTCAGCAACGAGCCGACCCGTCGCATCGAGCTGCTCCATCGCAACGTGCGCAAGTTCGGGACCATCACCAACACTCTCGCCGCGGCTGTCGACCTGACCGGGGAGGTCACAGTGCGGCCGCACCCCTGAGGCTCGTCTGTAGTCGAAGCCGGTCTCAGATGGCCCGCATCCGATTGTTGCGGGCGTTGTGCTCGACTTCGGCCAATCCGAGGGCTTCGAGTACCGGCGGGATGTAGTTGCCCACTCGACCCCGTAGCCCCTTCTTCAATCCGTACCAGCCACCAACCGGGTTGTCGTCCGAGCGTGCCCATGCCTCGACGGTGCCCTCGGCTGCAACCTTCTGCTCGTCGGCATTACCCAGCGGCACCCAATCTCCGCGGTCTTTGAGCATCTGGTGCAGATCCTCGATGATCCGAAGGTCGTAATGGAGAACAGTCGTGCCGACCGTGCAGACCAGGATCGGTGGGTCGTGGGCTTCGTCGGTGTGCATCGAGATCTCGGACCCGAGGCTCGGTGTGTTCAAGACCCAGGGGTCACTTTCCGTGCCGGTGCCACGGAATGGCGCTGGTGACATTTGTTGGCTCCCTCCAGAGTCAGTCGGTAACTTTTTTGTTACATTAGTGCGACGAGCCAAAGCCGACCACCGAAACCAAGGTGTCATTCGATGACCGGATATGCCGTTACCCGCGAGATACATGCCAAACCTGAGGTGGTATGGAAGTTGTTCACCGATGCCCCGGCCTATCCGGGCTGGAACCCGGCCGCATGGCCCGGTCGTTCGAGTTGTTCGCCGACGGTCTGAAGCGGGCGGCCGAGAGCACCTGATATACATGTCGGCACAACCGCTCGAGATCGACCCATTCGCCGCCTTGGGCGACCCATATCGGCGAGCGATCGTCGAAAGTTTGGCAGGCGGAGACCGGTCCGTGCAGGAGATCGCCGATGCCCTGCCGATCAGCCGTCCTGCGGTCTCCCGTCACCTCCGTCTGCTGAAGGAGGCCGGTCTCGTGGTCGACCGGCCCGAAGGCACCAGACGGCTGTATCGGCTCGACGATCAGGGCGTCGCCGTCCTGGCGCGGTACATGGAGGAAGTTTGGGGTGAAGTCGCCGTCCGCTTCCGCCTCACAGCCGAGAACACGCCAAACTCCTGATAATGGAACCGATCGTCGTCGAGTTCGACGTTAAGGCTGCGCCGAGCCACGCCTTCGATGTCTGGACCTCGAAGCCGTCGATGTGGTGGCCGCGATCGCATACGGTGACCCAGGACCCTGATCTGACAGTCGTATTCGAGCCCTTTCCCGGCGGTCGGATTAACGAGCGCGGTTCTGACGGCTCCGAGCACGACTGGGGGGAGGTGGTGGTGTGGGAGCCGCCGTTTCGGGTCGATTATCTATGGCATCTGTTCTTCGACCGGAGCGAAGCCACCGAGATCACCGTGACCTTCACCGAGATCGAGACCGGCTCCAGGGTCCGTCTCGTCCAGACCGGCTTTGAAAAGCTCGGCGACGAGATCGGAAGCCAAAGACGGAGCCGCACCAGCAATGCCTGGGCCGGGGTGACCGGCCACTATCGGGAAGCCATCTGATCACCGCCGGTCACCGTGGCTTCCATGTGGCGGTTTGACCCACCGCCAGAGGACCATCTGCCCTATCCAGGTTGCAGATTCTCGGCGACACTCGTCTCATGACATATCTCAAAACCCGCGCGGTGGAGCCCGACCTCATTGGCAGGCCCTCATCAAATCAGCGACGCTGGTTCGGCTTGGGGATGATCATCCTCGGGCTGAGCGTCGCCACCAGCGCCTTGCTCGGGCCTTTGATGCTCGGGGTGATCGAATACCACGCGTCCCAAGGGGCGATAGACCAGCTGACCGGTGGTGATGCAGCCGCCCTGTTCCTGGTGGCTCCGTTGAGCATCATCGCCGGGATCCTCGCTCTGCGCGGTCATCGGGCTGCCCCGGTGATCGCCATGGGCCCTGCCGTCTACGCCGTCTACACCTACACCCAGCTCACCCTGGGAGGGGATTTCGTGCGTTACCCAGGCAACAGTGAGGATTTCTTCCTGCTGAATCTCGGGCTGTTCCTGACCGGGGGTCTGATGGCAATCACGGCCTGGACCTCGATCGATACCAATCGCCTACCCCGCACCTCGTCCCGGTTCGACCGGACACTGGGGTCGATTCTGCTCGCTGCAGCCGTCTTCCTTCTCTTCGGGCTGCATGTTCCTCATCTCATCGAGCTGTGGGGTGGAGAGCTCTCCGACGCCTACCTGGCCGATCCCGGGGTCTACTGGCTGGTCAAGCTGATGGACTTGGGGATCATGGTCCCGGCGATGATCGGTGTGGGTATCGGTCTACCGCGACATCGGGTATGGGCGCAGAGGGCCAAGTATGGGGTAGTGGGTTGGTTCGCCCTGCTCGGCTCGTCGGTGGCGGGGATGGCAATCGTGATGCAGATCAACCAGGACGCTTCGGCTTCGTTGGCCAACACCATCGGATTCGGGACCTTCGCCCTGTTGGGGTTGGCTCTCGCCTTCGTCCTCTACCGGCCCCTGTTCACCGTGGCGACCGAGCCGGTCGAATCGGTTCGGCGCCCGATGCGATGACGGCGCGTGGGTCGATCCGCCTCGCCGCTCTGATCCTGGCCTCGTTGCTCGCTGGCTGTTCGTCGCCCCAACCACCGTCGACGTCGTTGCCGCCCACCCCTTCGCCGGCGTCGCTCCCGGCCACGGCCGGAACATCAACCACCGTGTCGGTCGCCGAGGGGTACCTTCCCGGGCTCGAGGGCAACGTTTTCATACCGGTTGACGGAACCGCTCCGATTCCGCTGGTGGTGATGATCCCGGGGGGAGCGTGGCGCACCGCTGATCCTTCCGGTTTCGCCGGTCTCGCCCGACACCTGGCCGACGCCGGAATCATGGCCGTGACGGTGTCGGTGAGAGCCGCCGTGGACGGAGTGGTCTACCCGACACCTGTTGAGGATGTTCTATGTGCGGTCGGGTTCGCCGCCGACATCGCCGAGGCCAACCGGATCGAGCTCGGATCGATTGTCCTACTTGGCCACTCCTCCGGTGCCCATCTGGCCGCATTGGCGGCTCTTGCTCCCGAGGACTTCACCCCCGACTGCGCCGGAGCCACCACCAGGGCCGATGCCCTCGTCGCGATTGCCGGGCCATATGACGTGGCCCGGGATGCAATCGCCGAGTCGCTGTTTGGGGTGGCGTACAGCGCCGACCCGGACCTGTGGGACTCGGGAAACGCCTTGTTGAAGGCCGGCCTGCGCCCTGATCTGCCGGTGCTTCTGGTCCATGGTGAGGACGACACCATCGTTCCCACCAGTTTCACGACCGAGTTCGGCGCGGCTTTGGAAGAGGCCGGGCACCGGACGACTGTCATCGTCCTCCCCGGGGCGAACCACGACGACATCTACTCGGCGGGAGTCTCCGGCGACCTCGTTGTCGATTGGGTGGCGGATCTCGGGCCGTAGCCATCGGTGTACCTGGCCGCCCGCATGTCACGAGGAAACCATGACCTATTCAGCCGTCCTGTTGCTCGCCTGCCCTGACAGGCCGGGCATCGTGGCCAGGTGTCCACCCACATTGCCGAGTGTGCTGGCATCGGCGGTCAGGGCCCATCTCGAGCATCGAGTCATCGTGGCCGGCAGGCGAATCATCGTCTTCGAGTAGTTCGGTCGCGTCTTCGGGTGGGTCCGATTGACAATAGTGTGTAATACACAGTATAAGTGTGTTGCACATGATCGACCCTGACCTTTTGTCCTCGATGCGCCAGGAGCTGCGACGTGGATCGGTGGTGTTGTTGTGCCTCTTGGCCTTGCGTCAGCCGGACTACGGGTATGCCTTGCTCAAGTCTCTGGAGTCGGCTGGCCTGACCACCGACGCCAACACCCTCTACCCGTTGTTGCGACGATTGGAGCGTCAGGGCCTGCTCACCAGCGAGTGGGTCACAGACGATCCCAGACCACGCAAGTACTACCGCACAAGCGAGATGGGAAGCGAGGTTGCCGCCCTACTCCTGGACGATTGGGCGGCGATGACCCGGTCCCTCGACCATTTTCAAAAAGGAGAGACAACATGAGCCGGCTGAAGGAGCGCTACGTGGCTGCGGTGCTGCGGTCGATCCCAGACGACAAGCGAGCCGATGTGGACACCGAACTTCGCGGAGCGATCGAAGACGCGGTGGAGGCCAGGGTGGGGCAGGGCGAGGATCCTGACGCCGTCGAGGTGACGGTGCTCACTGAGCTTGGTGACCCCGATCGTCTTGCGGCCGACTACGCCGATCGTCCCCTGTGGCTCATCGGCCCCACGTTCTATCTCCCGTGGCTGCGGGTGATGAAGACATTGCTGAAGATCATCCCCCCGATTGCCGGGGTTGCTGTTGCGGTCGTCGGCTACGTGGTCGGGGACACCCTTTTGGGGGCCTTCTTCGACGGTTTGGGGGCGGCGATCGTGGCTGCGTTGAACGTCATGTTCTGGGTGACTCTCGGCTTCACAGTCGCTGAGAGATCAAACGAGGTGACGAAGGCCGACATCGAGCCATTCAACAGGGTTTGGACACCCGACAGGCTGCCCGCCGTTCCTGATCGACAGATCGGCTACGCCGAGACCATCGGATCCCTGGTCGTTGTGATCTTTGTCGTCCTGGTCATCTTTGCCCAGCGGAGCGTGACGCCAGCTCCCTTCTTCGATCCCGACGCCTGGGGTCTGGCGATCCCGGTGATCCTCGGCCTGCTGGTCGTCTCGGCCTGCTTCGAATTGGTCAAGTTCCGGGTGGGCCGGTGGTCCGTGGGTTTGGCATCCATCAACGCCCTTCTCGACGTCGCGTTCGCCGGGTGGTGGTTGTGGTTCCTTCTCGACGGCAGCCTGCTCAACCAGGCCTTTTTCGATGCCATTGGCTTTCCGGGTGTGGCGGATCAGGCGGCGAGAGGCATCTCGATCGGGGTTGTGGCCGTATACGGCTGGAGCGCCATCGAAGGTTTCGTCAAGACACGGCGTGCGACTGCTAGTTATCACGTGTGATGGACATTGAGAGACGCCGCAATCTCGCCGAAAAGGCGCTCGATGGCTATGTGAATGGCCCAGATGCGGCGACTCAAGCGACGGCTCGGGCGCTGGCCAGGGCCGGAGATGCCCGGACGATCATTCTCGTCGAGGGGATCAGCGACCAGATAGCGCTAGAGACGCTCGCGCTACGCCGCAGTCGGGACCTCGACGCCGAAGGTGCCGTGATCTTGCCGACCGGTGGCGCCCAGGCGCTAGCGCGCTACTTGACTCGTTTTGGTCCCCAAGGAGCCGACGTGAGGCTCGCCGGTCTATGCGACGCCCGCGAGGAGGGCATCCTCCGGCGTGGCCTCGCCGATGCCCGCGTCGGCTTTCCCCAGACGCGCGCCGACATGGAGCGCCTGGGATTTCATGTTTGCGTCGAGGATCTGGAGGACGAGCTGATCCGAGCTGTGGGCGCTGCCAGAGTCGAGGTGATATTCGACTCTCAAGGAGACCTGGGTTCGTTCCGCTCGTTGCAGAACCAGCCCGCCTGGCGGGGCCAGAAGGTCGAAGCACAGATGCGGCGGTTCCTGGGAAGTGGCGCCCGACGCAAGCTTCGCTACGCACGCCTGCTCACCGGATCAGTCGATCTCGACCGGATCCCCCACCCACTAGACGCCGCACTCGCTGTTTGAGGTCCGGCCTCAGGGGGTTGCCGCCCGATGCCAGTGGACGGCCTGTTTCGCGCGAGACCCCTGATCTGCCTCGGGGGAAATTGGGGGTGCTCCCTGATTGTCTGTCCGGTCCCGACTGGTGAGGATTGACTGGTGGATCAGGTCGACTTGCGCCAATCGGAGAGCCGTGCTGTCCGTTGGCCTGTGCGTTGGATCGTCGCTTTCGTCCTGGCCCTGACCGGCGTCTGGGTGACCGTCACTTTCGGGCCCGAGATCGGGGGTTGGTGGCAGGGCGTCTCGTCGACTATGACCACCCCCGAGGCCTTTCGAGAGTGGGTGGAGAGCCTCGGAGCATGGGGTCCCGTCGCCTTCTTCCTTGCCCAGACATTGCAGGTGATCCTTGCCCCTATCCCTGGGGCGCTCTTTCCTCCTGTCGGCTCCTTGGCCTTTGGTCCCTGGCCGGCACTCGGGCTGAGCCTCGCCGGGATGGCGCTTGGGTCAGCTGTCGTGTTTCTGGTTGCCCGACGATGGGGTCGGCCGCTGGCGGTCCGACTGGTCGGCGAGGACCTGATCCATCGCTATCAGAACGTGATGACGGCACGAGGCGGCCTACTGATTTGGGTGGTGTTCCTGCTCCCGCTGCTCCCCGACGATGCCCTGTGCGCCCTGGCCGGGCTATCGGGCATCAAGTTTCGCCGTTTCATGTTGATTGCGACGGTGGGACGGGTCCCGGCCGTCGCCATGGGAGTGTTCGCCATGGCCGGTCTCGAGGGGTCGCCGGCTTGGATTTGGGTCCTGGCCACCACGGTTGGCGCACTCGCCCTTTGGGCGGGGTTTCGTTATCGCGAGACGGTGGAACGGCGACTACTCGGGATACTGGGCAGACGAGATCGACCGGAGGTCAAAGTGCCGGTGTCGGCGCTGGCCTCCGGATCGGCGAGTTCCCAGCCTGAGCGTCTGCGAGCACCCGTTGATGAGCAGGGCGAGGAGGTCAATTCTCGAGACCCGCTTGGCCCGGTGATGGCAGTGGTGGTGGCCACCACGTTCATCGCCGTAGTCGTTGGAGTTGTCACCGGTGTGTCGGGTTTGGCGAGCGGGATCATCCTGTTCTGGGGCTCGGCCCTCGCCGTATTGGTGGGCTGGGCTCGAGGAGCCGACTGAGCGGTCGGTGTCTTTGCCAGAATGCAGCGACGCATTCGGACGGAGGTAATGGTGGTGGAAGCTCGTGACAACAACGCGCCGATCCTTGGCCGGGGTGCCGTCGCCAGGGTGGTGAGAGGCGTGGTGGCGTTGTCGATCCTGGGTGCCCTGCTGGTTGCCTACGCCCCCGGCAACTTCCTCTTCTTCTTCACCATCCTGTCCAACATCATGGCCGTGGCGTTGATGGCAGGGCAAGCTCTCTGGCCCGGGTGGATGAGGTCCAACGGAATGCTCCGGGGAGCGGTGACCCTCTACATGACCATCACCGGGATGATCTATGCGGTCCTGCTGGCCCCGATCGAGGCTGATGTGGGGCTGATCGATCCCTGGGTCAACTTCGTCCTCCACTCCCTGGGCCCGGTGGCCTTGCTGAACGACTGGCTGCTGTTTCCTCCGGAGCGGGCATTGAGGGCCAGTTCGTTACCGACCTGGTTGGCTTTCCCGGCGGTCTACCTCACCGTGACCTTGATCCGGGGGCCGATCGTGGACTGGTATCCGTATCCGTTTCTCGATCCTCGTGGCGACGCCGGCTACAGGGGAATCATTCTCTACTCGGTGGCGATCGTGCTGGTCTTCTTGGGGGTGGCGGTGTTCCTTCGCTGGTGGGCTAACCGGCGCGGCCCGGTCTTGATCCCACCGGGTTGAGCAGTTCGGGGGGATCCGGCAGATCAGGCCCGGCTGTTGCGTTGCATTCTGCGGGTGGGCGGAGGCCCCGTTTGCTAACGGTCGAGACCCCGGATCAGGAAGGCGGCCATCATCCCCCTGGTCACATGGTCGTCAGGGCAGAACCTGGTGTTGGCCGGAGGGTTGCACCCTTGGGTGATACCGGCGGCCGCCAGCTTCTCGATGGAGTCCTCGAAGATAGAGCCGTTGTCGTCGGCGAAGTCGATTCCGCCGCCGCTATTGGTGAGGTTGAGGCCCCGGACCAGGAAGGCGGCCATCATCCCCCTGGTCACGAATTGATCGGGGCAGAACTTGGTGTTGGCCGGGGGGTTGCACCCTTGGGTGATACCGGCGGCCGCCAGTTTCTCGATCGCTCCCTCGAAGATGGAGCCATTGTCGTCGGCGAAATCGATTCCTCCGCCGTTGTTGTTGATGTTGAGGGCCCGCACGAGGAAGGCGGCCATCATCCCCCGCGTGACACGGTCATCCGGACAGAACCTGTCATTGGTCGGTGGGTTACACCCACCGGTGATACCCCTGGCGGCGAGGCTTTCGATCGCTCCTTCGAAGACGGAGCTGTCGTCATCCCAGAATCGTCCGTTCAAACCGGGGGTGTATCCGCTGGCGGTGAAGAACAACTGTGTCACCCAGGTACCCGAGTTGTCGCTGTAAGCACCGAGTGCGACAAACTTGAAGGCGGGGTTGAGGATGTTGGCTCGGTGACCCGGGGAGTTCATGAACATGTCGTGAACCAGGGAACAGGGATCATTCTCGTTGCCCCTCATGGCGATGTTCTCGCCCCAGGTGGACCAACCCTGCGGCAGGATCTGATTCCTCGCCGAACTGCTCATGTGCTCGAACCCGTTGTATCTCATCCACTCGGAGTGGGCCCGAACCGGCCGAACCAGGTCGGAAGCCATCGTCAACGGGGCGGCTCCGGCCGATCTACGGGAAGCGTTGACGGCGTCGAGAAGGCAGACCTCATAGGCCCCGATCTCAGCGGCTTCAACCGGCGCCGCCGGGAGGATCAGGGCAGACGCGGCCATGCTGACGACCAGCGCCAGCCGCCCCAAGCGCTTGCGGACTGGAATTGACTCGACCATAGGTCCTGACGAAGGAAAGACTCTCCTTCCCCTTCATCGGGTCTGTCAAACAGTTTCTTGAGAAATTACTGTGTTCTCAGTCTGCCCCCGCCGGGGGCGGTGGGTCGATCGCGGGCGATCGGTGACCGGTCCGGGTGAGCAATCCTGCTCCGATCGCTATAACCGCCAGGGCTACCCAGGCGTTGCGGCTCAACCCCCAAAAGCGGTAGGTGGTGTCGGTCCGGATCAACTCGAGGCCAAAGCGCATCGTCGCGTAGCCGACCAGATATAACCCGATGAGCTTCCCCCGGAGGGAGGGAAGACGGTGGTCTAGGAAGATGATCACCGCGGCGAGTGCGAAGTTCCACAGCGACTCATAGAGGAAGGTCGGATGGAAGGTGGCGGCATCGGCATAGGTCTCGGGCCGGTGCTCGGGAGCGATCTCCAAACCCCAAGGCAGGTCGGTCGGGGTTCCGAACAGCTCTTGGTTGAAGTAGTTGCCCCATCGTCCGAATGCTTGGGCGAGCGGGACCGACGGTGCCAGAGAGTCGAGGAGGGTCGGCAAGCTCATTCCCCAGCGCCGGCTGAGAATGATCACGGTCAGCGCACCGGCGGTCAGCCCGCCGAATAGGGCGAGCCCGCCCTCCCAAATCGCGATGACTTTCCACCACTCTCCTTCAAAGTTGGAGAGATGGGTGGAGACGTAGGCAAGCCGGGCTCCGAGGAAGCCGATCACCACCATCCAGATCAGGACCCGCTCGGCGACCGCGGGGTCCTCCCCCTTGGCTTGGATGCGCCGAACTGTCAGCTGCCAGCCGAGAAAGACACCGATCGCGATCACGATCCCGTAGAACGTCACCCGGAGCGGGCCGATGTCGAAGCCGTTCACCGGCGGCGACGGGATCGATGCGAGAAAGGTCATGACCGACCTGGTTTCCAGCCCATGAGCGAAGCCACGTTAGAGAGCCGCTCGGTCTGGAGAGAGAGGAGGGTGTCATTCCGGAGTGGTCATCGCTTGGTCGCTGTCGGCATCCGATGCCGGCGTCGCCCGGAGCCGCCCGGGGCACGGCGGTTACGATGCCGGAATGACGTCGACCTACCCCAATCGTTGTCGCGAGTACGCCGAGGCAGGCACTCTCGCCGCGGAAAGACTCTTCGTTTCGGAATGAGAATCGCCAGACCAGCCGACGTGGACGACGGACGATGAGCTCGGAGGTGGCCACCATCGACCGGGAGGAGCTGGTCTCCAAGCTGGAGCGCGGTGACGCCTTCAGGTTGGTGATGGCCCTCAATGAGTGGGCTTTCGATGCCAAACACATACCGGGGTCAGAGCATTTCAACACGCGGGAGGAGGTGTTCTCGTCTCTGGAACCTTCCGAGGAGATCGTGGTCTATTGCACCAACGTCGACTGTCACGCCAGCATCACCCTCTATCACGAGCTCGTCGACCGTGGCTACCGGAACGTGCGACGCTACGCCGGGGGTTTGGCCGATTGGGAGGGCGCCGGGTTGGGGCTCGAAGGTAGTTGGTTTCGAGACGGCCAGTAGCCGACCCCGACCCCCGGAAGGTGAGGACATGACGAAGCGAACAGGCAGCAGAAGTTGGTTTGGCTCGCTCGGCGTGCTCCGCTTTCGCCGACTCGAGCTCCGACCGGTGCGACGCCGCCTTCGCAAGGGGGTTTCGGTCGCTGATCTTCGCGCCGTGGCCAAACGCCGTCTGCCCGCTGGCGTGTTCGACTACATCGACGGCGGTGCCGAAGACGAGCTCACCTTGTCGTCGAACGTCGAAGCCTTTCGGCGGGTCCGATTCCGGCCCCGGGTCCTGCGTGAGATGAGTGACGTCGATATCACTTCGAGCCTTCTCGGCAAACCGCTATCGATGCCGCTGGTCCTCGCCCCTACCGGTTTCACCCGGATCGCCGACCCGGCGGGCGAGCTCGCCGTGGCCCGGGCCGCGGGTCGTGCCGGGCTTCCCTATGCCCTATCGACCCTGGGCACCCGGTCGATCGAGGAGGTGGCCGCCACCGGGTCTCCGAGGTTGTGGTTCCAGGTCTATGTCTGGCGGGACCGCGGGTTGGTGGCCGACCTGGTGGCGAGAGCAGCCGAAGCCGGATACGAAGCGCTCTGTCTCACCGTTGACACCGCGGTCCTCGGGAAACGGGAGAGAGACGTGCGGCGTGGTTTCACCCTGCCTCCCAAGCTGGGACTGTCCACGGTCTTCGACGGGTTGGCTCACCCAGGTTGGACCTGGCAGTTCCTCAAGTCCGAGCCGATCGTGTTCGCCAACGTGGCCGGCCAGGAGGTGGGCGATGGAAAAGATGCAATCTCCCTTGCCGAGTATGTGAGTCGCCAGTTCGACCCAGGTCTTTCCTGGAGCGACGTCGAGTGGCTTCGCAGCATCTGGACGGGGCCAATCGTGCTCAAGGGGATCCAAACCACAGAGGACGCGGTGTTGGCTGCCGACCAGGGAGTCGACGCCATCGCACTCTCCAACCACGGCGGCCGACAGCTCGACTCCGCTCCCACCCCTCTCGAACTCCTGCCCGGTGTCGCCCATGCGGTCGGTGAGCGGATCGAGATCATCTGCGACGGTGGGGTCCGACGCGGCAGCGACATCGTCAAGGCTCTCGCTTTGGGGGCCAAGGCTTGCATGGCAGGTCGGGCGTATCTCTATGGGCTCGGCGCTGCCGGGGAAGCAGGCGTCGACCATGTCCTCGATCTCCTGGCGTCCGATATGAGACGGACCATGGCACTCATCGGCTGCAACTCGGTCGACGCTCTCGGGCCAGACTATGTGACGACTGATGACCGCTCCCGATGACCTCCATCAGGCTCTCGCTGACGTCGTGGGGCCGAACCACTTGCTCGTCGACCCAGATCTCGTCGCCGGATATGTTCGAGATTGGACCGGACGCTGGACCGGTCACACTGCGGCCGTAGTACGACCGGGGTCGGTTGAAGAGGTACAGCGTGTGGTTTCCATCTGCCACCAGCGCGGCGTGCCCGTGGTCCCCCAGGGAGGCAACACGGGTTTGGTCGGAGGTTCGATTCCCCACCATGGTGAGGTCGTCCTCTCGCTGCGACGTCTCGACCGGCTCGGGGCAGTCGACCAGCGGGGTAGGGAGGTCACCGTCGGCGCCGGTGTGACTCTTGCCGCCCTCCGGGAACACGCTCGCCAGGCGGGATTGACCTACGGAGTCGACCTCGCCTCCCGCGACTCGGCAACCGTCGGAGGCACCATCGCCACCAATGCCGGTGGCATGAATGTGGTCGTCAACGGGGACACCCGGCGACAGGTGCTCGGCCTGGAGGTGGTGATGGCCGACGGGTCGCTTGCCAACCATCTTGGCAACGTGGTGAAGGAGAGCATGGGGCCGGACTCGCTCCGGCTGATGGTGGGCAGCGAGGGATCCCTGGGTGTGATAACCGCGGCCCGGCTACGTCTCCTGTCGGCTCAGAGCGGAGAGCAGAAGGTCACTTTGATCGCCGTCGAGCAACTGGCTGACGGACTGCAGTACCTGACTCCCGGTGTCTCTGCGGTCGAGTTCTTCTCGCAAGCCTGTCTCGATCTGGTGATCGAACATCGCGCCCTTTCCAGCCCCTTCCCAACAGCCGCACCGTTCTATGTGCTGATCGAGTCAGCGGCACTTCCGGCGGTCCCTGACACCGCGATGGCAGTGGTTGATCGCAAGCTGTGGTCGTACCGGGAGACGATCACCGAGACAATCAACCAGCAGGGGGTTCCTACCAAGATCGACGTGGCCATTCCGCTCGGTCGGCTCGACGAGTTCGTGACCAGGGTCGAGCGGCTCGGGCTGGAAGACGATGTCTATCTCTATGGGCATCTGGCGGAAGGCAACTTCCACGTCAATGTCGTCGGAGGATCGGACGCGGTCGAGGTGGAGGACCGAGTGCTTGGAGTCGTGATCGAATTGGGGGGCGCCATCGCCAGCGAGCACGGGATCGGGGTGGCCAAAGCCGTCTGGTGGAGACGTTCCACCGACCCCGCGGTACTGGCGATCAATCGGCGGATCAAGCACACCTTCGACCCTGGTGGGATCCTCAACCCGTCGGTGTTTTGGGGCGGCTGAGCCAGTGGTCCGTCGGTTGTCAGGCTCGCGTCAGCGGAATCGAGAAGCGGACCCGTCCTCCGTCGCCGTCTTCGATGGCAATGGTGCCACCGTGAGCCTCGACGATGCCTTTTGCGATGGCCAGACCGAGCCCGGTGCCTCCCGACTGCCGATTGCGCGAGTCGTCTGCCCTGACAAATCGATCGAAGGCTCGCTGCCGGACGTCGTCGGGGAATCCAGATCCCTGGTCGACCACGGTGGTTTCGGCGTACGACTCGTTCTTGATCAGGGTGACCGTCACCTCTCCCATCTCGGGGCTGTGCCGTACCGCATTAGCGAGCAGGTTGCGGAAGACCCGGCCCAAGGCGGAAGGATCACCGATGACACCGACATGGCCGGGTGAGTCCACCTTGAGCCGAACAGCCCTTCTCGCCGCCGCCGGAGTCACCGCCTCGACTGCCTCGTCGGCCAGTTCGGCCAGATCGACCCCTGTGTAGAGAAGCTCCAGTCTCCCGGTGTCGATACGGGCGATGAGGAACAGGTCGTCGACGAGATGA
Organism: Acidimicrobiia bacterium; assembly: GCA_036396655.1. Classification (GTDB taxonomy): domain Bacteria; phylum Actinomycetota; class Acidimicrobiia; order Spongiisociales; family ZC4RG35; genus JARDZU01. Next base: position 53,123 of record DASWKK010000138.1, on the reverse strand, counting down.
CGCATGTACTCCAGGTCGTGGGAGAGGCCCCGCAGATAGGCGGGAGGGTCAGGTGCCACCCCGTCCTGCAGAGCCTCGACCGCGGCCTGCATCGAGCCGAGGGGTGTGCGCAGGTCGTGACCGATTGCGGAGAGGATGATGCGGCGCTCGTCCTCCGAGGTCTCGAGCCTGTCGATCATGTGATCGAGCGCGGCCGCTGCCTGTCCCAGTTCGTCGGTGCGCACCACCCCGGTGCGAACCGTGAGATCGCCCCCGCCGACCTTTTCGGCGGTCCGGGAAATGGCGTCCAGATCGTCGGTGAGCGGTCGTGCCACCGCCCCTGCCACCACTCCGCCCAGACCGACCCCGAGCACGATCGTCACCAGGACCAGGGTCAGGTCGTGAGGCTCGATGAACATGGTCAGCGCGGCCACCGCGACCGCGGTCCCGGTAACGGCGACGGCGGCAAAGGCGACGACGATCAGACTCGTTCTCAGCGAGCTGAGACGCCCTGCGACCCGGAGGGAGACGATGGCAGCGAGGAAGGTGGCGACCGACATCGCCCCGAACACCAGGTAAAGACGACGTCGATCGGGGGCGGTGACTTCCATCGCCAGCTCGGCGACGAGCAGGCCTGCGGCCAGCACCAGGACCAGAGCCCAGACGGTGGCTTTCATGAGCCGAACCTGTACCCGACTCCCCAGACCGTCTGCACCCGGGTCGGGTTTTGAGGATCGGGTTCGATCTTCTGGCGAATTCGACGAATGTGCACCGTGACCGTGGCCGGGTCCTGCCATTCGGCGGACGAACCCCACACTCGTTCCAGGAGCTCGTTGCGGCTGAACACTTGTCGTGCATGTCCGACGAGAAAGGCGAGCAAGTCGAACTCCTTGGCGGTCAGCTCAACTGGATCCCCGTCGACCGACGCCACCCTGCGACTTGCATCCACTTCGACCCCGTCGAACTCGATCGGCCCCGATGCCGGCTTTGGTGTGGAACGACGCAACACCGTGCGAACCCGGGCTACCAGCTCCCGAGGGGAGAAAGGCTTGACCACGTAGTCGTCGGCGCCCAGCTCCAGCCCGGCAACACGATCGGTCTCCTCGGACCGAGCGGTGAGCACGATCACCGGGAGGTCGCCATTGCGGCGGATCTCGGCCAGGACCTCGAAACCCGATACCGAGGGGAGCATCAGGTCGAGTACCACCAGATCCGGGGCGAACTCGGCGAGCTCACGTCGGGCGCTGGCGCCGTCGACCGCGGTTTGCACCAGATACCCATCCCGCCGCAGGTAGTTGGCCACCACCTCACGAATCCTCGGCTCGTCGTCGACGAGGAGGATGCGCTGCCCACGGTCAGGGAGGGGAGTTTCCACGTCCGTGATGCTATGCCGGCCTCGATTGCTGCGACAGGGGCCACCCTGGGGGTTTAGCGAAGTTTCATGTTTCGGAATGTCTGTTACCGAACCCGGAACAAACTCTTAAGAGGTGGTGAACAACGGCCTCTTTCACGATCGGCACTCGTACGTTGGCCTGGTTCGCCCACAAGGAGAAGCCATGTACAAGTCGACCCCGCGATTCGCCACCCTGCTGATGGTGTTCGGTTTGATCCTCGCCGCCTGTGGCGGGGAAGCGGCCACTACCACCACTGCACCTCCAGCAGCCGAGACCTCGACCACCGAGGAGATGATGGACGAGGAGGAGATGGTGGACGAGGATGTTCTCGCCGTAGCCGAAGGCGAGGGCGACCTGGACACATTCCTCGCCGCCACCGAGGCCGCCGGGATCATGGAGGACTTTCACGGTGAAGGGCCGTTCACCTTGTTCATACCCACCGACGAAGCCTTCGCTGCCTATCTCGATGGGGCAGGGATGAGCCAGGAGGAGGCATTCGCCGGCGCGGAGATGCTCCAATCGATTCTCGGCCAGCACGTGGTGACGATGATGGAGGACTCGGAGATGGTGATGGGGATGGACGGCCAAACGTTCACCACTTTGAGCGGCGGGCCCCTGGAGGTGACCGTTGACGGCGACAATGTGATGGTTGGAGATGCCAATATCATTCGCTATGACATTGCCGCTTCCAATGGGGTCATCCACGTGATCGATGCCGTGCTCACCCCGCCCGAGGGATGATGAGCACTCGACGCTGGGTCATTGTCGGTGGCGCGGTGGTGGTGGCGGTCGTCGGCTTCCTGCTGTTCCGACCGGACACCCTGTTCACGGAGGTGCGATCCGACGAGTCGCTGGCTGAAGCATTCCCGGTGACGACGGCGGGCGACGCGTCCGGCGGGGGGTCGACGACGAGTCTCGTCGACCCCACGTCCACCACAGTTGCCGACCCGACTACGTCGGACGTCGAGCCGTCTGCGGATGAAGAGCCGGTGGCAACATCGACCGGCCAGTTCGTCGGAATCGATCATTCGGCCGAGGGCACGGCCACCGTTTACGAACAGGACGGCCGGTACGTGCTCCGGTTCGAGGAGGACACCAACATCCAGAACGGTCCCGATCTCTACGTTTGGCTGCTCCCCTCGACCTCGTACGAGGGAGGCTCACCGTCGGAGTACATCGACCTCGGGTTGCTCAAGGGCACAGTCGGTGGACAGAACTACGAGCTCCCGGTTGACTTCGATCCCGAGGTGCACCGCACGGTCCTCGTCTGGTGCCTGCGTTTTGCGGTGCCGTTCGCTGCTTCCTCGTTGGAATGAGCTGGAGTCGGCTCGGCTCCGAGGTTGAGCGCGACTCAAGTGTTGACCGTGACGAAACCGATCTGAAACACGGGCGTCATACGTTGTCGGCATGGATCTCGCTTCGGGAGCACATCGCCGATCGATCCGGGTGAGACTTGCCGACAGGCCCGGGAGCCTCCACCGGCTTTCGGGCATCGTCGCGGAGGCAGGTGTCAACATCGTTCGGCTCGAGATCGTGTCATGGGATCGGGCCGATGTGTGGGACGACATCGAGATGACCGCGTCCCGCCCCGAGCAGCTCGACGCTGTGGTCAGAGACCTCGGGAAAGTCGGTCTGACCGTCCTCGGGCTGCCGACCTCGTGGGTGATCAGGGACTGGGCGGTTGAAGTGCTGCGGACTCTGGAAGCGATGGCCGAGTGCCCGGACGTGTACAGCGCCCTCGAGCGATTCGCGCAGGCGACCGAAGCCCTCACCCAAACCAACTCGGCATTCGTCTTGATGGAACCCCAGCCGCCCAATCCCGAGTTGGCAGCCATGAGATGGGAACTTCTTCGCACAGCAGCTCTGCAGTTCGACCCGGAGACGATCTCGTGGTCTGGTGATCCCGGTGCGATCAAGACGATCACCGCGGCGATGCGCGCCGCCCGGGGCCACGCCACCGGACCAGAACAGAGCGGCGTTGGAGGCGCCGTGGTCAGGATCCCCGCTCCCGGCGGCCGGCCGGCCACGCTCGCCGTTGTCGGTCAACGACCTCGTTTCCTGCCGACCGAAGTGAGCCGTCTCGAGCTCTTTGCCCGGGTGGCCGCCCCACACATCGTGTCCACCCGGTGGGAGGCGATCGCATGATTGATGCTGCCGCGACCGAGGCCGGCCAGGTCCGCATTCTCCGGTTCCCGGACGGCTCCTCGCTCGAGCTGCGCCCGGTTGGGGTCAGGGACGGCAGGCTCCTTGCTTCCCTGGCGCACCAGCTCTCGACGGAATCCGCTTTCAGGCGTTTCCTCCTCCCGGGTAGGAGCCTCCATGGCCAATGGGTGGCTCGTTTGATCGCAGCCGACCAGGTGGATGCCCTGGTGGAAGGCGCGGTGGCCACCAACCGATTCGGCTCCAGCCTGGAGGCGGTGGCCGAGTCGATTCGTTACCCGGATCGTCCCGATACGGCCGAGGTCGCCCTGGTTGCCGCCGATCCCTGGCAGAACATGGGGGTGGGGACGCTTTTGGCGCGTCATCTGGCCGCTCGGGCATTTGACACCGGGGTGAGGCTCTGGGAGGCGACCATGCTCGTTGAGAACGGTGCCATGGCCAGTGTGCTCGACTCGGTAGGCCCCAAGGTGGATGAGCGGGTGGAGCAGGGGCTGGTGACGGCGGTCCACCGGCTGCACGAACCTGGCTCACGCCCGTGAGTGCCCGACCCGCGAAGCCGGGCCGAAGTCAGTCGAGGCAGAAGGTCTGGACCACGCCAACCGTCCCGCCCACCCCTTGGGCTTCGAATGCGTCGAGCGCCGCCTCGGCGTCGGCCTGGTTGGAGAGATAGACACTGACCGTGTAGTACTGCCGGTCGTCGGGCAGCCCCAGGACCTCGGCTGCCCCGAAATCACAGTCGGTAGGCCCTGTCTGATATCCCGCCGCGTCGGCGTTGCCAACTGCGGTGTCGAACACCGGGTCGTCGAACACTTCTGACGCAGCCAGGATGACCACCCACGTGTCACCGCCGTGGGTCAGGTTCTGACGCGCAGGTGGGAATGGGAGCGGCTCTACCGTCGTGGTCGTTGTGGGCTCGGTGGAAGTAGTGGTCGAAGGGACGGTGGTCGAAGTGGAGGTCGACGTGGCAGCCTCGGATTCGGTGGTGGTCGTGGTCGGGACGGTGGCCACGGTTGTTGCTTCCCCCTCGTTGGCCGTACCGTCGTTGCACGCCGCCACCGCGAGCAACAGCATGACAACTATGGCCGGGCGTATTCGCTCCATGACTCTCACTCCTGACATCGATGCCCCCCTGCCATGTCTCGCTTCAACGCGGGCATTGGCAGAAAAGCGTACGGCAGTCCAACCGATATCCACTTCTGGCGCGGAAACGTGAACCCCCAGGTCAAGCTCTCCGCACCAAAACGGGTGGTGAGCTGTCTGTCATGAAAGCTCCGGATTGGGTGAGATTTTGGTCACCCGAGGCATGGCGGGCGTGGAAGGGCCGCAGGGCCGCATGGCGGGACTACAGATCCGCGGTGAAGGTCGAAGGCTCTCAACCCGAGTCGGCCCGGCCGCCGCGTCCGGTTTCGCCGGGTTGGATCTCGGGGGCGCTCTTGGTGGGACTCGTTGCCATCGCTCCCGGTGGAGCGCCGTCGGAGCAGGATCTCCTGGGGACGGCGTCTGAAACCACTTTGACCCGGACGACCGTGGCCGCGACTTCAACGACAACCTCCTTCCCAAGCACCACCACGACCAATGTGGTCGTCACCACGGTCGCGACAGAAGTGTCAGACCCGCTGCTGGCGCTACCGGTTTCCAATGCCTCCGGCGATCCCGAAGGCCCGTTCCCGGATGGGGCGGAAACGGTCGCGGTGGCCTCCATCACCGACGGCGACACCATCGATGTGATCCATCGGGAGGGGACCATCGGCACTGTGCGGCTGATCGGGATCAACACTCCCGAGTCGAACGAGTGCTTCGCGAGCGAAGCGGCGGCCGCGCTCGCGGCGCTGACCCCCGTTGGGGCCACGGTGGGGATGACGGTGGACGTCTCGGACGTGGATCAGTACGGGCGGTTGCTGCGCTACTTGTGGCTAGGAGCGATGTCGGTCAACGAGGAGATGGTGCGTCGGGGAGCGGGAATCTCCCGTCGTTACCAACCGGACACTGCCATGGCGGATCGTCTCGAGGCGGCACAGCTGGAGGCCCAGGAGTCCCAGCTTGGCTTGTGGGCGCCGGACGCCTGCGGTCCGCGGGCCGAAGCGAGTCTCGATGTCGTCGGCATCGAGTATGACCCTCCAGGCAACGAGAACGACAGCCTGAACGACGAATGGGTCATGATCCGCAACGACGGAGACACCCTGGTCGACCTGACCGGTTGGACGATCAGGGACGAGTCTGCCTCGAATCGATTCGCTTTCCCCTCCGGGTTTGCCCTGGCTCCCGGCGAGTCGGTGACCATTCACTCGGGTTGTGGCCAGGACTTCGGAACCTTCCTTCATTGGTGCAGCGTCGGCGCCGCCATCTGGAACAACGACGGGGACACCGTGTTCCTGCTCGACTCCAGCGGCAACATCCACACCACCCACGCCTATGACGGGAACGGCTGAGCCGACCCCCGATCAGCGCGGCCGACCTGCAGTGGACGCCGGGCCTCCAGGGACGGGTCGAACAGAACCTTGATCTGGGGCGACAGCCCGCGAGACATCGGCTCGAGTGCGGTCACCACGATCTCGTCCAGCGGGTACACCGTTGGGGCCACCTCCGTCCAGGCTTCGGGAGCGGCGGCGATCATCTCCACGGCGCGGGGAAAGTCCGAGCCGAATGCGTGGGCCATGGTCCCGATGACTTCGAGCTCACCCATCGAGACCAGCTTGAAGTCGACAGACAATGGCTCGGGTTGATGCCCGACCACCACCAGCCGGCCATTGTCGGCCGTGAGGCCCAGGCCTCGAACCAGAGACTCGGGTCGGGCGGTGCACTCGAAGACCACATTTGGTCTCTCGAGATCGGCGAGCGCCTCCTCGAATCCGGGGTCAGAGGCGTTCAGGGTCTGCGCGGCTCCGAGCCGCGCAGCGACGGCGAGCCGTTCCGGATCCAGATCGACTGCGGTAACTGTGGCACCTGAGCGGACGGAGGCGTAGGTGATGAATGTGCCGATGCCGCCGGTGCCAAGCACAGTGACGACATCCCCCTCTGCTACCCGACCCCGGCTGGCGGCGTGAACTGCGATCGACATCGGCTGGGTGAGAGCCGCCAGGTCGGGTGTCAGCGACGAGTTGGTGACGTTGAGGGTGCAAGAGGCAGGCACGGTCACCAACTCGGCAAGCCCACCATGGGAGTGAAGGCCAACTGTCCAGTACGACTGACACATGTTCGTCCTGCCCAGACGACACGGGGGGCAGGCGCCGCAGGCGACGCCTGCCCCGACCGCCACCAGGTCGCCCTCGACGAAGCCGTCAACTCCCGAACCCACGCCAATCACCCAGCCCGAGAACTCGTGGCCGGGGATGGTCGGGCCGAGGTGACCACTGTGGGGGTGTCTGGCTTCGATCGGGAAGAAGAGGGGTTGATGTACGTACTCGCCGAGATCGGAACCACAGATCCCGACGGTGGCCACCTGCACCAGCAGCTCACCCGAGCCTGGCTTCGGCTCGACGGCGTTCTCCAACCGGACGTCGCCCGGCCCGTGATACATGACAGCTCTCAGGATCGCCTCCCCTCACCAGTACGACGGAGCCAACCCCAAAAGGTCCCCTCGCCGCCGGAGGTGTGGTACACACTATGCGGGAAACCAATGACACCACTGCAGCAACAACACCGAGACCGAGCGGATCTAGTAGGCCCCTCCCCGGACATCGTCGAGACGCGTTGCTCGTGAACGCCTCGCCGGCCCGGATCGGGTTCGTGGGCCTCGGTCGAATGGGCTCGCGAATCGCACGCAACCTCGCCGCCGAGCACCAGGTTCAGGTGTGGAATCGAACTATCTCGGTCGCCGAGGAGTGGGTTGGCGAGAATGGAGGATCGGTCGCCGACAGCCTGTCCGCACTGGCGGCCACGAGTGACTTCGTCATCACGATGCTGGCCGACGGCGATGCCTTGGAAAGGGTCTACGAGATGGCGGGTGGTCTGGCCGAGGGAGTGAGCGCGGGAACCATGGCCGTCGACATGGGCACCTCCGGCCCGGCGAGCTTCGAAAAGGTCAGGGCGATGGTCGAGGCGACCGGGGGAACCATGGTGGATGCTCCGGTTTCGGGGGCGACGGCGGCGGCTGAAGCCGCATCGCTCCTGGTGATGGTCGGCGCATCGCCTGAGGTCTACGAACGGGTAGAGCCCATCCTCCAGTCGGTGGGTAACCCGGTTCACGTCGGGCCCACGGGCTCGGCCGCGGTCCTCAAGCTCGCGGTCAACTCTGTGCTCTACGGTCTCAACCAGGCGGTGGCCGAAGCGGTGGCCCTGGCCGAGGGCTCGGGAGTGTCGCCCGAGACAACTCTCGATGTTCTGGCGGCGGGAGCGGCCGGCGCGCCGATGCTCACCTATCGCCGGGAGCAGTATCTCCATCCTGAACAGGCCCCGGTCACCTTCACCGTCGATCTTGCCCGCAAAGACCTGGTCCTGGCCCTGGAGCAAGCACGAAGAGCCGGTGCTTCGTCGGGTCAGCTGGAGCGGACGCTGGAGTTGATGGAAGATCTGATCGCACAGGGCTTTGGATCTGAGGATATGGGCTACGTGGTGGAGGCGAACCGTCGCAAGACCTGAGCGACGCCGTTTGGCTGTCAGAGCGGAGCGAACAGGTCTACCGCGTTACCGTCGGGGTCGTGGATCGTGGCGTAGCGCTGACCCCAAGGCACGTCGAAAGGTGGCAGGTGGCCGTTGCCTCCTGCCGTCACCAGCTCCTGAAAGAGCCGATCCACCTCGGCCGCATTGTCGCAAAGGAAGGCGAGAGCAGTGCGAGGGCTTCCTCCCGTCGGCGGTTGCCAATCCGAGAAGGACATGACGCTGGCCTCGGTGTCGAGCATCACCCGGAGCCCACCGGGGCCGACCGCTTCGGCATGAACTTCATCGACGGCGTCGGCCGGGAACACCAGTCCTACGCGGCGGTAGAAGTCGATCGCCCGGTTCATGTCCGAGACGATCACACCGATGGCGTCGAGACGGGGCATTGGCTCCGAGTCTAAGCCGAGCGTGGGTTGCTCATGCCGGCCAGATCTTGCGGCCGCCACCGGGGGGCACCAGCCGGTCGACTGCCTCTCGCTCCTCGCTGGTGAGCAGGGGCAGGACGGCAGCCGAGGAGTTCGCCTCCGACTGAGCCCGATCGCGGGCTCCAGGGATGACTGTGCTCAATGCGGGGTGGCTTCGCACGAAGCGAAGAGCGAACTGTGACATGCTCTGACCCGCGGGCACCACCGCGCGCAGCCGTTCCACCACGCCGAGGTCCTCGAGGAACTGCTCGTTCTGCGCCGGGTCTTCGATCCACGCCCTTCTGAAGTCGCCTTCGGGGAAAGTGTCGGAGGCGCTGTATTTGTCAGCGAGCAAACCCATGGCCAGCGGGCCGCGGACGATGACCCCGATCCCGTTGGCCGGGCAGTAGGGGAGGATGTCGGCCTCCGCGGTCCGGTTGAGGATGCTGTAGTCGATCTGGAGCAGGTCGCAGTCACCGTCGACGTTGAATCGCTCCAGGAGCGAGTAGTCGCTGGTGCTCACCCCCCAAGCCCCAACCTTGCCTTGCTCTTTCAGCTTGCGAAATCCTTCGATGAAGACCGCGGTGTTGGGCTCGAGGTAGCCGATGTGGCATTGGATCGCCTCGACCCGGTCGGTCCCGAGCCGGCGTAGCGACTCCTCCACACCGGCGATCAGCTTGTCGACCGTGTCGTATTGGCTGCGGCGCGCCTCGTGGTCGAAATTGACCCAGCCGATCTTGGTCGCCACCACAAACCGGTCTCGCCGACCGCCCATCGCCTGTCCCAGGAGCTCTTCTGAGTGCCCTCCCCCATAGATATCGGCGGTGTCGAAGAACGTCACACCTGCGTCGAGAGCAGCTTCGATAGCGTCGAGGCTGGCGCGATCCTCGCCCGGCCCCCATTCGCTGCCTGGCACCGCCCACAGACCGAGGCCGACCTCGGACACTTCGATCCCGCTTCTGGTCCCGAGGGGTCGTGAGTTCATGCTGATGCTCCCTGACTGATGAAATCCCACGGTAGGCGAGAAGTTCCGGGGTCAGCCCCTCGATGCCTTCCACGCCTCGACCTGGCGTGCGACTGCCGCCGAGTCGAACCAGGTGTTCTCGTAGGCGATCAGACCGTCGCGGATTTGGAACAGGTGAAGGATCCTGATCTCGACCGGCGCGCCCTCCCCGGCGATCCCGGCCCACTCGCCCTCCACATGGCCGGTGACATCGGACTCGTCGACCACCCACTGGCCATCCTCGGAGGTGAAGCGACGGGTAGACACGAAGTTGACGTCGGGGATGGCGGCGATGATGTCTGTGTAGACCGCTCCCACCGCCTCCTTGCCGCGCACCGGGCTGAGGGGGTGGGTGACGTCGTCCCACACGATGTCGTCGGTGTAGGTGGCCAGCGTGCCAGGAACGTCATGGGCGTTCTCGGCGGCGAAATGCTGATCGACGATGTCCATTGGTGCTCCTCTCGAATCGAGCCGGCATCATATGAATCGAAATCCGAGCCGTCTCGAGAACTGTGACTGACAGGCGTATGCGACGAAAGCGCCCAGATCGCATGTAGGTGAAGGTTTTTCGGGGACAGTGCCGCTGTCGCATTCTTCCCAACGTGTTCCAGGGAGCTAAGCGGCATCGAACTGCAGCAACGCCACAAGGATGCCGACGACCAGTCCGGGAATGCCAGCGACAGCGGCTCTACGGTACGAATTCATGAGCCACTGTCGCCAGCCGCAGATAGCTCCGGTCGCTATTCCGAGTGGAACGGCCCAGATCAGTGCGAAACCTACGATCCACACATCGGTGGGGAACAGCCACCTTACGATCTGGACCAGGAACTCACCCGGCAACCCGGCGACCAGGCCCCCGGCTACCCCTACCACAGCGCCCCTCATGGTTCGGCCGAGCGTCGAGTTCATCTGAAAGTCTCCGCCTTCAGGCTGCGATGGTAGGGACCCAGAATGCGACGTTGTCAGTTCCGAGTTGTGGTAGTTCTCCTCAGCTACAACCGGTGGTGTCCCCGCAGGTGAGGCAGACGTAGCACGACCCGTTCCTGATCGTCATGTGGCCGCAGTTGGAGCACACCGGGGCGTCGCCCATGTTCTCCTTCAGGGCCGAGTCGACTAGAGCGGCGCTGCCGGCGACCACGGTCGCCTTCTCCTCGATGGCGACACCCCCCTCGACGCGCTCGCTCCGCTCGCTGGCGTCGGTCCCCCCGCTGCGCAGTGGGACATCGCTGCGCCCATTCGGGGCGTCGACGAAGGCGGCGGCCGCCTTGAGCGCGTCCACGTCGGTCTCGGCGACTGCGTCGGTGAGGTCGAGCTGGACTCCGGCCTCGATGGCGAGACCGTTGGGCGGCTCAGGCAGCTCCATGTCACGGTTGGGTGGCACCTGGGCCAGCTCGTCGCGTTCGAGATACTCCACGCCCAGGGCCCGGAACACGTAGTCGACAATCGAGTTGGCCATCTTGATGTTTTGATGGCCTTCGACCATGCCTCTCGGCTCGAAGGTCTGGAAGGTGAAGGTGTCGACGTACTCCTCCAACGGCACCCCATACTGGAGCCCCTTGGACACAGCGATGGCGAAACAGGAGAGAATGCCCTTGAGGGTCGCCCCTTCCTTGGCCAGGTCGATGAAGATCTCGCCCAGGGTGCCGTCCTCGTACTCGCCGGTGCGCAGGAACACCTTGTGGCCACCGATCCGCGCCTCCTGGTTGTACCCGGCCCGACGAGCCGGCAACAGGAAGCGGGGCGGCTTCATGCCCTGGCGGTAGGCCTGGGTCGGGGAGATCCCCGCCGGCAGGTTGCCCCAGTGGATCGCCTTCTCCGCTTCGACAGCGGCGGTGATCGCAGGCGCCTCGTCTTCGCTCTCCTCACCCTCGTCCGAGGTCGAGTTGAGCGGCTGGGCGGCCTTGGAGCCGTCCCGGTAGAGGGCCATTGCCTTGAGACCCCACTCCCACGACATCCGGTAGGACTCTTCGATGTCCTCGACGGTGATCTCGTGGGGCATGTTGATCGTCTTACTGATCGCCCCGGAGATGAACGGTTGGGCCGCGGCCATCATCTTGATGTGCCCGTAGTGATGGATGAACCGCTTCCCGTACTTGCCGTTCTTGTTGGCGGTGTCGAAGACGGAGAGATGCTCGTCCTTGATATGGGGCGCACCCTCAATGGTCTGGCGGCCACATATGTGATCGTTGGCCTCGTTGATCTCCTTCGCGCTGAACCCGAGCGCCTTGAGCAGGTTGAACTCCCACCCGGTGTACTCGTCCACGCCATACCCGAGCCGCTGCAGAGTCTCCTCACCGAAGGTGAACACGTTGAATGCGTGCCGTAGCTCGAAGATCGAGGGCAGCGCCTTCTCCACTTTGTCCAGGTCGTCGTCGGTGAACCCCTTGGCGGCCAGGGTCTCCCGGTTGATGTGAGGCGCACCATCGAGTGAGCTGGTGCCCACGATGTACTCGATGATGTCCTTGATCTGGTCCGGGTAGTAGCGCAGGTGCTTCAGGGCGGGCGTCACCGACTGGTTGGCGATCTTGAAGTACCCGCCTCCGGCCAGCTTCTTGAACTTGACCAGGGCGAAGTCGGGCTCGACCCCGGTGGTATCACAATCCATCAAGAGGCCGATGGTGTTGTGCGACACGAAACCATTGGCCACGTAGGTGACGTTGTCCGGAACCGAAAGGTCGTAGGTCATCTCCTCGTCCCCAAGTTCGGCCGAGGCGACTCGGTCGTAGAAGTAGCCGAGGAGACGACCGAGTTCGACGTCACCGGTGCGGTCAAACAGCTCCCTCGCCGAACGACGCGACACCAGACCGAGCCGGCTCATCGAGAGCAGCATCGTCTTGCGGAGATGGTCGTTCCCCGGGGCCAGCCGATCGATCATCTGTCGTGTCACCGGCACGTAATCCATGCGGGCCGCCTGACGGACCTCGGACGTCCTCATCGCGCTCTGTTTGCGACCGCTCATGAATCCGACTCGCTCGTTCCACAAGCGGCCGTAGGACAGGTTGAGCACCCGAAGCACTGCCAGCGGTGAGTTGCCCCACCCGGTCGTGTCGAATTTGCGGGTGGCGGGGATGCCGAGGGCGAGCAGAAGCGTCTGCACCTCGTGGGAGAACTCGACAGAGGTCGTCGACCAGCTCGGGTATCCACGCATCACGGTCCCGTCGGCCTCGAAGAGGCCCCTGAGGAACGCCGAGTAAACCTCGGGATCGTTGCTGTGGAGCACGGCATCTGGAATGTGCGGATGCCACCCTTTCCCGGAGTGCCCTTCGTTCGGCGAGTGCTTGGCGAACCCAGACGCCTCCCACCACAGCGTCAGCGGGACCGAGTGGAACGCGACCTCGGTGTGCCCAGTCTGCTCGGAGAGATGAGCCTCTAACCCGAATAGCTCCTTGCCGAGATGGGAGAGACGCTCGACCACGTCGAAATCTTCCGCAGCCACGGCGAGGCGGATTCCTTTGGCGTGGAGCGATCCGTCACCCATGAAGTAGCCGACAAACTCGGCCAGCTGGGGTGTGAGAGTGCGCGGGACACGCGTCGAGAAGTCGCCGTTCCAGTGCATCTCGCCGAGCGGCGGGAGCTGCACGACCTGCGGCTCGCCGATCAGTTGCCCGAGCTGGAGCGGCACCAGGTCGTCAGCGGCGATCTCGCCAAACCGCTTCCAGGCCCAGTTGCCGTCGGACGCGACGACCTTCACACGGTGGGTCGGGGTTCCCTGGATGCGGTAGCCACGGGCCGTCTCAACCGTCACCACCGGCTCCACTCCGTTGATGTAGAACTTGGTCGCTTTCCGGGTGCCTTCGTCGGTGGCGACGTCGATCCCGAGGTCCTGCCATTCGCGCCCGTTCGGGTCACCGAGGGAGCGGAGCCGGACCAGGCCACGCTCGGTCGGGATCAGCGAGCCTCCAACGAGGCAGCCTGTCGGGGCGATGACGCTCGCCTGGCCGTTGCGGTAACCGTGCTTCTCTCCCTGCTCCAACGCCAGGTCCCACGAGTTTCTCGCCGCGGCGAGCATGTTCAGCGGGCAGACGTCTGGATCGATCACCATCACCTTGTGGCTGACGCCTTCGTAGTCGGTCTCGCCGTAGGCGGCACGACGATGGTTACGGATCACCCGCAGCATCGACTCCCGGTTCTCGGCGAACCTCGGGAATGGTCCCACCACCCCGGCCATCTCCGCCGAGGTTGCGTAGGAGTACCCGGTGAGGATCGCGGTGAGCGCCCCGCTTATGGCCCGACCCTGGTCGGAGTCGTAGGCGATTCCCTGTCGCATCAGCAACGATCCGAGGTTGGCGTACCCCAAGCCCAGGGTGCGGTAGTCGTACGACCCCTGTGCGATCTCCGGTGAGGGGAAGTGAGCCATCGCCACCGAGATCTCGAGGACGATGGTCCAGAGCCGGATCGCATGCTGGTAGGCCTCGACGTCGAAGACCCCGGCTTCGTCGTCGTGGAACTTGACCAGGTTGATCGATGCGAGGTTGCAGGCGGTGTCGTCGAGGAACATGTATTCGCTGCACGGGTTAGATGCCCGGATCCGTCCCCCGGCCGGGCTGGTGTGCCATTCGTTGACGGTGGTGTCGAACTGGAGACCGGGATCGGCGCAAGCCCAGGCTGCCTCGGCGATCTGGTTCCACAGGTCACGGGCCTTGACCGTCTTGCGCACGGAGCCGTCGGTGCGGTTGATCAAGTCCCAGTCGACGTCTTCAAGCACGCTCTGGACGAAGTCGTTGGTAATCCGGACCGAGTTGTTCGAGTTCTGCCCTGAGACTGTTGCGTAGGCGTCACCGTTGAAGTCGGCGGGGAGGCCACCGTGGTTGATCAGGACCCGCGCCTTGTCCTCCTCGACCTTCTTCCAGTCGATGAACCTCTCGATGTCGGGATGGTCGACGTCGAGGATGACCATCTTGGCGGCTCGTCGCGTGGTGCCTCCGGACTTGATGGCGCCGGCGGCCCGGTCGCCGATCTTGAGGAACGACATCACGCCCGAGGACTTGCCTCCACCGGAGAGACGCTCATTCTCGCCCCGGATTTGGCTGAAGTTGGACCCGGCGCCGGAGCCGAACTTGAAGATGCGAGCCTCCCGAACCCAGAGGTCCATGATCCCGCCAGGGTTCACCAGGTCGTCCCTCACCCCGAGTATGAAACACGCGTGGGGTGCGGGACGGCTGTAGGAGTCGGGTGAGGCCTTGAGCTCTTCGTCCTCGCCGTCGACGTACCAGAAGCCCTGGGCGGGGCCGGTCAGCCCGTAGGCCCAGTTGAGACCGGTGTTGAACCATTGCGGGGAGTTGGGAGCAGCCATCTGGTTAGCCAGCATGTACTTGAGCTCGTCTTCGAAAGCGTCAGCGTCGTCGGTCGTGGCGAAGTAGCCCTCCTTCTCACCCCAGTGACGCCAGGTGCCGGCGAGACGGTTGAACACCTGCTTGGCCGAGCGCTCCGGGCCGAGAACCGGCTGGCCCGACTCGTCGAGAATTTGGTTCCCCTCGTCGTCGAACTCGGGGACACCTGCCTTGCGGAAATACTTGGACACCATGATGTCTGCGGCGACCTGGCTCCACCCCGCCGGGATCTCGGCGTCGGTCATCTCGAAGACGGTCGAGCCGTCCGGGTTGGTGATCCGAGAATCGCGACGAGACCACTCGATCTTGTTGTAGGCGTCCGTGCCGGCCTCGGTGAAGCGACGGGTGATCCGCAGGCCTTTGCTCATGAAATGTGCCTCCTCGCACTGGGCTCGCTCCGGTTGGCCACCAGGGGAGCGATGTCCGTATTACCAAGCCCTACCACTAGATATGGTGGTTGCGGCGACAGCAGCCACGACATCTTGTAGAGACATCAGCACTGTAATTACATACGTGTCATTGGTCAAGCATTATGGTATTCGACGGCCGAAGACCTGCCGAGAGCGCGAAAAACACCACTGTCGGCCGGAGAAGTGAACGCCTCGATCAGCGCTCGGGGAAGTGAGGAGCACCCTAGGTCGGGGACCTCGGCAGAGGTGCAGGGAAGGCAGAAGAGATTTCGCGATCACCCGGGCCGGTTGCGATGAACCGGCCCGGATGACGGGGTACTAGACGACTCTTCGACCGCGGTACCCGGTGAAGGCACTGATGAGCAGAAGCACTACGGCGATGATGAGAACCCATCGGAGCGCCTCGACGAACAGTCCGACTCCACCCAGTAGCAGGGCCAGTATCAGAATCAACAGAGCGGCGTTCACGCTTGCCTCCTTTCTTGAATTGCAGGTCTCTTACCCGTCATGCTGTGGGGCAAACCAGGAAGTGTTTCCGGGGCGGGGTCCCGTGATTGGCTCACAATGCCGACCAGATCAGCCGGATCGAGGCCAGGGCGAGGATGACGAGCACCACCTTGCGAAACGTGCCATGCGACAGGCTGTCCCCAACCCGCATCGCCGGTCCTAAGGCGACCAGAGCCGGGATGGTGGCGATCGCTCCCGCGATCAACCGCTCCCGGTTGTACCCCCCGAAGGCGGCGAGAGATGCGAATTGCACCAGGCCCAACACCTGGAACGGCACTGTCACCGCGAGGACGAACGCCGTCCGTTGCACGTTGAGCGAATGGACGTAGGTGGCGATGACCGGTCCCGAGGCGCCGGTGCCTCCTTGGAGAATCCCGCCTAGCAACCCGACCGGGGCCGAGAGTCGGCGCGCCCATCTGTCGCTTAGTTGGAAATCCTCCTTGGTCAGCGACCAGACGATGTAGCTGATCACGATGAACGCGAGCACGATGGACATCACCCGCTCGTCGAGATTGATCAGGATCCAGGCACCGATCACTGTCCCCACCGCTCCCGCCACCAGCAAGGGCCAGAGGAACCAGGCAACCTCTCGAACCGAACCACGGGTCTGCCACAGAAGCCAGGTGTTGGCCACCAGGGTCGGGATTGCGACCACGGTCACTGCGAACTCGAGCCCGGTGAAGCCGGCCATCACTGGGACGATGAGCAACGGGGCGCCGATCCCGGTGACGCCCTTGGCGAAGAAGCCGAGCAGGACAGCGACGACGATGATCACGATCTCGACGGCGCCCAGGCTCACGCCTCTCTACAGCCCCGTCTGGTCCCACCAGTAGCGGATCATGAGCGCGGCCTCGGGCCCTGCGTCGTCCTGCCAGTAGTGACCGGCATGACGAAGCTCGTAGGTGGTGCGGTTGGAGAGGATCGACTCCCACCGCCTCTTCTCCGTGCCTCGGAACGCCGGGTCCTGGTCGGCCCAGAACAAGAGCGTTGGCTTGTCCGCGATCTGCCCAAGCCGCTCTTCGATCGATTTTAGGAACTCGGCCGAACCGGTCAGTTCACGGGGGAACACCCGGACCGGGAGACGCGACTCCTGATCGGGGAAGGGACCCCGCCACATGGCCATCTCTCGCCCTGTGGGGCTCCGCCTACGCATGGCGCGACGCACGAACACATTCACGAAGACGTTGGCCCGGTCGACCAGGAACTCACCGGTCCTTCCCTCGCCGAGGGCTGCCGAGAAGCGCTGGGTGGCGTTGTCGGTGCGGGGCCAGGCCCAGGTGTTGCCGATGATCATCGCCTTGACCCGATCCTGACGCTCCAGGGCGGCAGCGAGACCGATTGGACCTCCCCAATCCTGCATCACCGGAGTGAAGTCTCTCAGGTCCAAGGCGTCGATGAACCCGCCGAGGATGGTGGCGTGCTCGGCGGGGGTGTACCCGTAGCCTTCGGCTGCCCGGGACAACCCGAAGCCCGGGTAGTCGATTGCGATGCAGCGAAACCGGTCGGAGAGATAAGGGACCATCCTTCGATAGAGGAAGGACCAGGTCGGATTGCCGTGAAGCATCAGAAGCGTCGGTCCCTCGCCCTCGTCGAGGTAGTGGACCACGGTGGAGTCGATCTCCTGCCAATGGCTCTCAAAGGGGTATTGGTCGGCGAGGAACCAGTCGGGTCTTTCCACGAGTGACAACGGTAGTGCCGCCGTAGGGCTCCAATAAAGCCGCAGGCCTCCAATAAAGACGAGCGGCAGAAGACCCCGCCCCGCAGGATGAGGTCTTCTGACTATCCGCTCAGGTCTGGCGATCCGCCCGTCCCAGCGAGCCGATCACGACTGCGAATCCGACTACCACCAGCGCCAGCGGTGCCACGAACCGAAGATCCCCGATTCGAAGCGTCCACACTTCCATCGCCTCCAGCATGAAGGCGATTCCTATGCCGAGGTAGATGATTCCTGCGAGCAGGGTGCCTTTGTGAAGTCTCATCTTTCCACCGTGATGTTTCCGGCTGCCACATCGAGGTCGAGTGTCAGCCTCACCGTGGCGGATTCGAATCCGTCACTGGTGTAGGTGCGGTTGACCGAGAGGCCGTCCGCCGTTTCGCCAAACAGGTCGACCTGGCCGGCGCCGGCCGAGGCATCGATGTCCACCGGCACATCCGGCGGCAGGAGGATCCTCAACTCCCCGGCTCCGACCGTGGCGTCTATCTCCGCCGACTCCGTCATCGCCAGGTCCCTCAGATCGAGGCTGAGCTCCCCGACACCGACGTCGTAACGCGAAGCGAGGTCGTCTTGGTCGGTGACCAGGATGTTCCGCTCTCCGATCCCTCCATGGAACGCGTCGGGCGGTGCCGCCGCGAGCGCAAGGGCAGCAATGGTCACGAAGACCCCCGCCACCACAAGACCCCCGTGGGGCCCGTCAAACGCGCCGATGATCAACGCGAGGCCGATCACCGCAAGCACAGCGGGCAGAATGAGCGCGGCCCGCACGTCGATCACGTCGATGGCATCGAACAGCCAGAGTCCGCCGAGGACCACCAGGATGGCCCCGGTCACGACGGCCCCGTAAGGCCGGCGCCTCGGCGCTGGGACCGTTTCGGCCGCTGGTCTCTCGAGTGTGTCAGTTGTGCTCACGGCGACTCCCCAAGTAGAGCAGTCCGACACCGCCGGCGATGACAGCCATGGGCCACATCACCCGGTCGAACCACGGCACGATCGTGTTGACCAAGAGGATCAACCCGATGCCGACGAGGGCGACTCCGGCCACCAGGGGGCCTTGGGCCCCAATGTCCGTTGCAGGCCCTTCCAGGCTCTCTCCCGGGCCGGCTGCCGGGATGATGAGCCACGAGATCAGGTAGATCAGGATGCCGGCGCCACCCGCCACGGTGACGACCACAAAACCCAACCTGAACCACACAGGATCCGTGTTGAAATAGCGGCCCAACCCGCCACAGACACCGGCGATCATGCGATCTTCGGTGCTCCGGCGCAACCGTGCCTGGTGGGCACGGTCTTCGACGGCAGGTAGGCCCGTTTCTAGCTGCGTCATACGCAACCTCCTTCTAAGGCCGACCATGCCTTCGGCACCACTGGGCGACCAGAGGCGAAAGTCATCGTTGGCCAGGATTCGGTCGGATCAGGCGGGGACTGGCGCCGCGTCGAGCACCAGGGCGGCGGCGTCGAACGGATTCATCTGACGCGCGTCGTCACGGGCTCCCTGCAACGTGTGATCGTCGATGGAATCGGCCATGGCCGACAGGCTGTCGAACAGCCACATGACCAAAGGCCAGGGATGCAGGCCGATCCGTGCCCGTACCTCCTCGGCCGCGCCAAGGGCGATCATCCCCAGGTCGGCCCGACTTTCAGCGAAGGACAGCGATGCAGCTGCTTCCAGCGCGTAACAGAGCCCTTCTCGATAGTTCATGCTCCGGAACACGTCGAATCCCCGGCGCAGGGCTTCCCGCGCCTCGGGCAACCGCCCGGCGGAGACATAGGTGAATCCCAGCTGCGCCTCGGCGAGCCCGATCAGCGCACCGTTGCCCAGGGCGAATCCAAGGGCTCGCGTCTCCAGCTGATATGCCTCCGCGGCCGCTATGTCGCCCGTCGAGCCGGCGAGGATCCCCAGAGCGACCAGGGCATAGCCCTCACCCCAGCGATCACCGAAGCCACGGAATCGGGACAAGGAGACCTCGAGTCGGTCCCTGGTCAGCTCTGGGTCGCCACCAAAGGCGGGGATGAGAAGGGTGGAGAGAAAGTCGGCCCAATTGTGACAGTCGATGTCACCGTTTTCCTCGAGCCTGGTCAATGCCCGGTCGATCGCCTCCTCGGCTTGCTCGTAGCTGCCGGTCTCATAAGCGATGCCGCCACGCAGCCACCAATATCTGCCGCTGAGTGCAGGGTCGAGGTTCTCCGGCGTCGCAATCGCATCCAACCACCGCCATCCGTCCGCCAAGTGGTTGCCAATCCAAAGGAAGACCCACATCCCGTAGGTCAACCGGACGATTCCGGCTTCATCACCCCGTGAGACGAGCCAGTCGGCGGCAACGTCGATGTTGTTCCAATCAGCGGCCAATCGAGCCGCCACCTCTGACTGCTTCACGCCGCGCAGGTCGTGGACCGATGCCTCCGCGGTCTGCAAGAAGTAGTTGGCGTGACGGTCCTTCACCATCTCGTATTCGCCCGATTCGTGGAGTCTGCGAAGCCCGAACTCACGGATCGGGGCCAACATGCGGAGACGCCCCTCTCCTCCGTGGGCAGGGAGGACCAGGCTGTTCTCCACCAGGGCCATCAGTTGGTCAACGGCATCGCCGCTCTCCACCGCCACCTCTTGGGCTGACTCCACAGTGAACCCGCCGCTGAAGACACAAAGCCGGGCGAAGAGAGTCCGTTCTTCACGGGTCAGCAACTGATAGCTCCAGTCGATGGCGGCATCCAGTGTCCGCTGACGACGAGGCACGTCGGCGGCGCCTGCCCCGAGCGCATCGAGCGAGCTGGTGAGACGATCACAGAGTGCTCTCGGGCTGAGCATGCGAAGCCGGGCGGCAGCCAGCTCGATGGCGAGAGGGAGACCGTCGACCATACGAACGATGGAGGCCACGGGTGAAGCGTTGGCTTCGTCCAAGGAAAAGCCAGGGATCACGGTGAGTGCCCGGTCGACAAAGAGACGGACCGCATCCGAAGCCGAGACCGCTTCGGGCCGGTTCGAGCCGGTCGCCGGCAGACCGAGCGGGTCGAGGGTGTACTCGTATTCACTCGAGATACGGACGGGGACACGACTGGTGACGAGGATCTTGAGCCCGGGGCACCTTCCGAGAAGGGCGCCTACGCTGGTACCGCCGTCCACGACGTGCTCGAAGTTGTCCAGGACCAGGAGCACCTGCTGATCGCGGAATTCGCTGCTCAAGGCATCGATTGCCTCTCCTTCGATCGGGATGCCTGCTGCTTCACCGACGGCAAGCATCACCTGGGAAGCGTCGGTGAGGGGCGCCAGGTTCACGAAATAGACCCCGTCGGGGAACGCCGGAGACTGCTCTTCGGCCACCGCGACAGCGAGACGGGTCTTGCCGATGCCACCAGGCCCGGTGAGGGTGACGAGCCGCACCTGGGGTCGACTCAACATGTCGACCACCTCTTTCAGCTCACGGTCACGCCCTACAAGACCGCTCGTCGGCGAGGGGAGACGGATCTGGACGGTGGATCGGGCACGCGGCGAGGGAAAGTCCTTCCTGAGACCGGGTGCTTCGATCTGGTACAGCCGCTCGGCTCGCGACAGGCCCTTTAGGGCGAAGGAACCGAGCTCCTTCACCTGCCAGCCGGCGTCGACGATCGACTCGTCCGCCAACTCCCGGACGGTCGAGGAGACCACGATCTGCCCACCATGAGCGGACGAGGCAACACGCGAGGCACGATGGACGTCGAGCCCGACGTACCCTCCCGACCCGATGCGTGCGGTGCCGGTGTGCAGACCGATCCTGGCGCGTACCGGCACCGACTGTGGCCAGGACCAGGCGGCGATGTCGGTCTGGATCTTGACCGCAGCCCTAACACCCTCGAAGGCATCACTGAATACCGTCATGATTCGCTCGCCCTCGATGTCGACCACGGTCCCGCCGTGTGCCGCGGTGGCGTGGTCGATGATCTCGTGATATCCGGACAACACCTCGGCGTAGCCGCCCCCGAGTTGCTCCACAAGCCGGGTCGACCCTGCGATGTCTCCGAACATGAAGGTGAGGGTGCCCGTCGGGAGCGAGGTGGGATCTGCCTCGCCAGTTACGAATCGATCTGACATCAGGGACGCCAGGTCGTCGACCAGCATCTCGGCCAGATCGCCCGGTGACTCGAAACTGCGAGTCGTCACCCCCTCTTCGATCAACCGGTCCAAGAACCCGGCAAGTCTCGGGTCGCGGGCGGAGGCCGGGTCCTTGACATACACCAGCCGGGGCAAGCCACGACCTCGGTCGTACTCTTCCTCCAGCGGGGAGACCGTGGACCCCTCAGACGCGAATCCATAGGACTGCCAGTAGATGCCGACAAAGATGTCGGACGCCTCGAGGGGCGCGGCGCGCTCACCCGGTTGGGCGCCCAGGTCGACTCCTGCCGGCTCGAGACGCAGTGTCCTGATCGCCGACTTGGCGGCGTCACGCTCCGGGGCGAGCTCACCGAGAGTGGAAGAGACGAAGACCCGGAGTCGCTGGTCGCGCGGGTCGTGACCCGTCCCCGAGCGGGGCTGGTTCTCCCCGCCAACCTCCAGGTTCAGCGCCACGCGCGGCACGGTACTTGCCTGCGACAGCTGCGCCAACGCCTGGGGTTTCCTCACGCGATCATGCCCCGTGGGGGTAAAAACTGACCGGTATGTCTCGATAGTCGCCGTGCGAGGCCGGGTAGTATCTGACTTCTTCCTCTAGCGGTCCTTCGACCCTGGTCGTCTAATGACAGAGACTGCTGGGAGGCGGACGTGGGTTATGCGGATCGTATGAACACGGGTGGGCTGGGTATGGCATATGCAACCCGTCCCGGGACCAAAGCCGACGGGTTCTCGATGTTCAGTTGGATATCGGTGGGTGTCGTGGTGATGATCTGGGTGGCATTTGCGGTGGCGGCGGCAGCCGCGCCGAGTGCACTGACCCAGGTATGGGCATTCGTCGATGGGTTACCTCTGCTGGCGAAGATGGTGGTCTGGGTCGTGGGGCTCCCGTGGCTGGTGGGGATTGCCGTTTGGCACGGGTCCGGTCCCGATCTGGTTCGGCTCGGCGTGCTCGCCGGGCTGGCTCTCGCCAGTGTTTGGACCTTCTACCCGACGTCTAGCCGCTGAGCCTCATCGTGCCGGGTGTTGCCAGGGTCGACGTGGACTTCTGGCGAGATGATCAGCCGGGGCAGGAAGAACTGGACCAGAGGGCCGATGGCCAGTGCGAAGACGATTGTCCCGATCCCGAACGTGCCACCCAAGAGCCAACCGATGGTAAGCACGGAGATCTCGATGAGGGCTCGGGTGAGTCTGATCGACGGCCCTCTCTTGGCGATGCCCGTCATCAACCCGTCGCGCGGCCCGGGCCCCAGGTTGGCCCCGATATAGAGGCCAGAGGCGGCGCCGATCAGGGTGATGCCGCCTAACAGCATCACCCAGGCCGTCGGGGTGGTGGTCGCCTCGGGCACGACAATCGCGGTCAGGTCGAGCACCAGGCCGATGATCACCGCGTTGAGCAGCGTGCCCAACCCGTAGCGTTCGCGCAACGGCAGCCAAAGCACCAGGACCAGGACCGACACGATGATCGACCAGACACCCACGGTCAGGCCGAACCCTCGGGAGAGGCCCTGGTGGAGGACATCCCAAGGAGGCACCCCGAGTCTCGATTGCAGCATCAGCCCGATTCCGACCCCGAACAGCACCAGACCCACCACCAGGTGCGCCACACGCCGGGGGAGGCGCTCACCCTGCACCGGGATCAGGTACCTGTTCATAACCTTGCCTTCATCTCGGTTCGGGGTCGCAGAGCAAGATAAACGGCGATCGTCTGCAAAGTCTGCCGGTGGCGACGGATGAAGGGATCGAGGCCATTAGCTTGTCCCCATGCGACGAGCTGAGATTCTCAAATGAACAGCAGCCAGACAGATCAGGGCCTCTATGACTACGCCGTGAGAGAGCCGCGTTTACCGGCCCCTGAGAACCGCGACAACGATCGCCTGGACATCCCGATCGAGCAGCGTCTCGAGATCTACGAGACCCAGCAATTGCTGCGTCAGTTCGAGAAGCGGGCATACGACCTCTTCATGCAGAACCTGGTCAAAGGGACTTCGCATCTGTCACTCGGCATGGAGGCCGTGGCCACCGGTTTCGGCCAGGCGATGCGCTTCGGCGACTACAGCTTCGCCACCTATCGAGGCCACGCCCACACATTGGCCCGCGGTGCCGAGCCCGGACCGGTTCTCGCCGAGTTGCTGGGGAGGGAGAACGGGATCCTGAAGGGCAAAGGCGGGTCGATGCACCTGACTTCGGTGGAGCACGGGATGATGGGCTCCTACGCCATCATCGGCGCCCATCTGACCATCGCCAACGGCGCTGCCTGGTCGGCTCAGATGCGGGGCAGTGGTCAGGTGGCGGTCTGCTTCTTCGGCGATGGGACCACCAACATCGGCGCCTTCCACGAGGCGCTCAACCTTGCCGTCGTCTGGGCCCTTCCGGTGGTGTTCGTTTGCGAGAACAACCTGTATATGGAGTACACGCCGATCGACCTCATCACCGCGGTGGCCAACCCTGCGGCCGACCGCGCCGGTGCCTACGGTCTCGAGAGCATCATCGTCGACGGTAACGATGCCGATGCGGTCTACCAGGTGGCCAAAACCGTCGTCGAGCGTGCCAGACACGGCGGGGGGCCGGCCCTGGTCGAAGCCCAGACCTATCGAGAACAGGGACACAGTCGCGCCGATCCCGCCAAATACCGGCCACCGGCCGAGGTCGAGGCGTGGAAGGCGCGCGATCCGATTCCGATGTACCACGAGCGGTTGCTCCGATTGGGTGTGCCGGAGGGTGATCTGAGCTCGATCCAACAAGACGTCGCCCGACGAGTCGACGAAGCAACCGAGTTTGCCAAGGGCGGTCGTGAGCCTGGCGCCGAGCACCTGATGACGGACGTATGGGCTGATGGAGGGTCGGCATGGCGGAACTGACATATCGGTCCGCGGTCGCCCATGGCATCGCTCAAGAGATGCGACGCGATCCCAACCTGGTGATGCTCGGTGAGGACATCGCAACCGCTGGTGGTGTCTTCAAGACGACCGTGGGCCTGCTCGACGAATTCGGCCCCAGCCGGATCCGGGACACGCCGATATCGGAACAGGCCATCCTGGGAGCGGCGATGGGCGCGGCGATGACCGGGGTGCCGGTGATCGCCGAGATCATGTTCTCAGACTTCATCGCCGTATGCTTTGACCTCCTCGCCAACGAGATGGCGAAGTCGCGCTATATGACCGGCGGCCAGGTGAGCGTGCCGGTGGTGGTCCGCACCGCCAACGGTGGTGGTTCCCGGTTCGGGGCCCAACACTCCCAGAGCGTCGAGAACTGGGTGATGATGATCCCCGGTCTCAAGGTGGTTGCCCCTTCCACCCCGGTCGATGTGGTCGGGTTGATGGCTGCGGCGATCCGGGACCCCGACCCTGTTGTGTTCTTCGAGCACAAGTCGCTTCTCGCGGTCAAGGGAGAAGTACCCGACGGCGAAGTGGTCGACGAGCTCGGGGTGGCCAGGGTGGTCCGTGAAGGAACGGATTGCACCATTGTCGCCCTCGCCCTGATGGTCCCGCGTGCCCTGGAAGCTGCGAACAAGCTGGCAGACCAGGGAATCTCCGCGGAGGTGATCGACGTTCGGTCCCTGGTTCCCCTCGACACCAAGACCATCCTCGATTCGGTCACCAAGACCGGCAGGCTGTACACGGTTGAGGAGAACCCCCGGCTCTGTGGCTGGGGCGCCGAGGTCGCCTCCATCGTGGTCGATGAGGTCTTCTGGGACCTCGACGGCCCGGTGGTGCGAATCACCACTCCCCACATCCCGCTCCCAGCGGCCGAAGCCCTGGAGGACATGGCGTTACCTTCGGTGGAGCTGATAGTCGATACCGTTAGCAAGCGATCGGGCTGAGGCCGGTCTCCGGATGGAACTTCAGCTAAACCTCGGTGCCCATAGGCCGAGACATCGACAGGGCACTAGGTGGTGATTTGAATGTCAGGGCTGAGACCTCCCCCCCGGGAAGAGGCACCGAGCCGGGTTGCGCTTCGCATGTTGGTGCTGGTCGTCCTCGTGCTCGGAGCTGGAGTGACAGTGTGGACTGCGGTCACCCAGCAGCGGATGGAGCTGATCGAAGACACCGCTCTCGAGGAGCTGGAACTGGAGCCGATGGTCTCGCCCAACGGCACGTCGATCAACGTGGTGCGTGAGGGAGACGGAACGGTGCCACTGGTCCTGCTCCACGACGTCGATATCGCCGGAAACGTCATCTGGGACGGTGTGGTCTCGACACTCGACGAGAAGTTCGCCGTGATGCGCGTCGACCTGCCTGGTTTCGGGCTCAGCGAGCGGATCCCGATCGAGGGCACGCGTCACACCGTGGCCTCGATGGCGGTCGAGGTCGGCGACATCATCGACCAGGCCTTCGCCGAGCCGGCGGTCATCGCCGGCATCGGTCTCGGAGGGGAAGTGGCAGCCGAGATTGCAGTGATCCGCCCCGACCTGGTGGCTGCAGTCGTGTTGGTCGACGTCGACTTCTACAAACCCGACGGCTGGGTCGAGTTCGCCGAAAAGCTTCCGTGGTTAGGACCGGCGGCGACCTTCGCTTTTGAGACCGCCGGGTCGTTCTCATTCGACCGATGGGCACCAAACTGTGCCGAAGGGGGATGGTGCCCGACACGGAACCAGGTGGCGGCGCGGGAGATGGCGGAGACCATCGTTGGCACCGCCGACTCGGTCAGGGCATTCCGTCGGACGCCGGCCGCCTCATTGGTGCCATCGAAGTTGGGAGACATCACTGTTCCAGTTCACTACCTGTGGAGCCAACAGGGTGAGGTGCCTCGGGAGTCGGTTGATCGGGTGCTGGAGGCTCTCCCCGCCACCGAGGTCGACGTCCTGGCCGAGGCCTGGAAAGCTCACCTCGACTCTCCACGCGATGTTGCCACTGCCATTGCCGCGACGGTGCCCTGACCCCCTTCACTATCGCCGGGTCCCAGAGCATGTGGTCTTTGGTCCCTGTTCATCGCGGCGGCCGGCACCGATGCTGAACCGAGAGGCAGACAAGCAGCGTCTGCCCGGTGACGAGGAGAGCTTTCATGAAGCGTTTGCTGGTATTGGGCGCGGGCACCGCCGGGACCATGGTGGCCAACAAACTGCGACGTGCTCTGGCGAGCGACGAGTGGACGATCACGGTGGTCGATCAGGATCACGCACACCACTATCAGCCCGGGTACATATTTGTGCCATTCGGCACCTCGACCCCCGGTGAGAACGTCAAGCCGAGAAAGAAGTACCTGTCCGACGGGGTGGAGATGGTGCTCGGCGAGATCGACCTCGTATTGCCCGATCAGAACACCGTTCGGCTCGCCGACGCGAGAGAGCTGTCGTACGACTACCTGGTGATTGCCACCGGGACCAGCCCTCGGCCCGATCAGACACCGGGGATGGATGGGGAGGAGTGGCACAAGAGCGTCTTCGACTTCTACACCCTCGAAGGGGCAACCGCACTGGGAGAGAAGCTGCGATCCTGGGACGGAGGCCGTCTGGTGGTTCACATCACCGAGATGCCCATCAAGTGCCCGGTTGCCCCACTGGAGTTCACGTTCCTTGCCGATGCGTTCTTCACGGACAAGAACATCCGGGACCGGGTCGACATCACCTACGTCACCCCGCTCGACGGAGCGTTCACCAAGCCGGTCGCGTCGCAGCTGCTTGGGGACCTGCTCGAATCGCGGCACATCGCAGTGGAACCCGACTTCTACATCGAACGCGTTGACAACGAGACAAAGACGATCGTCTCCTACGATGAGCGTGAGATCCCCTTCGACCTCCTGGTCACGGTGCCGCTCAACATGGGCGCCGACTTCGTGGCTCGGAGTGGGATGGGCAACGAGCTGAATTACGTCCCGGTGGACAATCACACGTTCCTCTCCCCGAAATGGGACAACGTGTTCGCACTCGGTGACGCCGCTGACCTGCCAACGTCAAAGGCAGGCTCGGTCGCCCATTTTGCCGTCGAGGTGTTCACCGACAACTTCCTCCGTCACATACGCGGGGAGAAGATGACATCCGAGTTCGATGGCCACGCCAACTGCTTCGTTGAGTCGGGTGACGGCAAGGCGCTGCTCATCGACTTCAACTACGACGTCCAGCCGCTCCCCGGCAAGTACCCGGTGCCCCGGTTCGGGCCTCTGAGTCTCCTCGAGGAGACCCGGATGAACCACTGGGGCAAGCTCATGTTCCGCTGGATCTACTGGAACATGTTGCTGCCCGGCCGACGGCTGCCCGTGCCGACGGCGATGTCGATGGCAGGAAAGAGAGATGTTGGAACACCGTTGCCCAAGGAAAAGGAGAGTGTGAAATGAGTCTCGCCGTCATAGCCGACCGTGAGGTCCACGTCGATGAGGAAGGTTTCTTGACCGAATACGACGAGTGGAGCGAGGAACTGGCACAGACCCTCGCCACCAACATCGGGGTGGAGCTCACCGATCCCCACTGGAAGGCGATCCGCTTCCTCAGGGAGGACTTCAAGATGCAAGGGGAGACGCCGACGCTGCGTCGGGTGACCACTATCGGACAGATCCCCACCAAAGACCTGTTCCAGCTGTTCCCCAAGAAACCCGCCAAGAAGATGGCCTATATCGCAGGGCTGCCCAAGCCGGCAGGCTGCGTCTGAGGAGGTATTCAGAATGACAACCACGATGGTCGCACCGATACCGGTGTTCGAAGAGGAGTCGACCGGCCGCA
This sequence comes from Acidimicrobiia bacterium, assembly GCA_036396655.1. Classification (GTDB taxonomy): domain Bacteria; phylum Actinomycetota; class Acidimicrobiia; order Spongiisociales; family ZC4RG35; genus JARDZU01. Next base: position 24,890 of record DASWKK010000138.1, on the reverse strand, counting down.
AGCTGGCCATCATCTGCTCCAAGGGATCGCTCGACATGGCTTATCCGGGTCTGGTGCTGGCCAACGCAGCCTTGGGTGAAGGGATCGAGACTCATCTGTTCTTCACCTTCTGGGGATTCGACATGATCAACAAGGAGACGATGGGTCATCTCAAGTTCACACCGGTGGGCAACCCGGCGACGCACATGCCACAGATGCTCATGGGTCTCCCCGGGATGACTGCATTCGCCACCCACATGATGAAGAAGCAGATGGAGGGAATCGATGTGCCCGACGTGCCCGAGTTCCTCGAGATGATCTCCGATTCCGGTGGTCACCTGTGGGCATGCCGAATGTCGGCCGACATGATGCACCTCGAAGAGTCGGACCTCTACGAACGGGTAGAGGGAATCATCAGTGCCGGCGACTTCATCGAGCTCTCCGAGGGGGCGCAAACCATCTTCATCTGAGCTTCACCCCACCTCGAAGCTCACCCGGTGCACCATGTTGTTGGCGTATCCGAGCCGGTTCCAGCGTGGTTCGAGCGGTTGAGTGGCGCCCGTGGCGTCACTGGCCCGGGCCAGGACGGTGTGCCGGCCCCGGTCCAGTGTGAGATTGTGGCGCCAACCGGTGACTGCGAGGTCGGTCTCGCCCCGGACCAGGTCGGCCTTGGCCCATGTCTCTCCGTCGTCGACTGAGACCTCGACGAGGGTGATCGCCCCCTGTCCCGACCAGGCCGATCCGACGACCGTGATCGGGGGGACCCTCGCCACTCGCGATCCATCCTCAGGCCGGGAAATCACCGACCTGACCTGAATCGGCCCCACCGGTTCCCCGTCTTCGAACTCGTTGTCTCCCAGGTAGCGGTAGCGATTGACGAAGTGACCGGCGAAGGGCTCGGTGACCCCTTCGATCCGGGTGAGCCACTTCACCGACTTCATCGCATAGTGACCGGGCACGACCAGTCTCACCGGACCGCCGTGCTCATGGCCGAGTGGCTCGGCAGCTATCCCGGTGACCAGCATCGGGGTAGCGGAGCCCGCCAACTCCCTGCCGATGGAGAACTGATAGTTGACCACCCCTTCGGGTCGGACCTCTCCCTGGTCGCCGCCGGTGAAGACCAGGTCGACCACTTCGCTGGGTATGTCCTGGAGCAGGTCGCGAAGTCTCACCCCCGTGACCCGGATCGGGGAAACCCCGCCGAGATGCCAGGCGAGCCCCGGCGGGACGGGTCTTGCCAGCGACCGCCCGTTGCCGGCGCATTCGAGGACCATGTCCAGTGTGACCTGGTCGAGGTCCGACAATTCCCCAGCTGTCAGTTTGGTCGGCTCCCTGCCGGGGAGCACCACTTCTACCTCCCCTGAGATCCGGCTTGGCTCGGGCATGTCAAAGCTGTTGCGCATGTAGAGCCTGTCCTGGAGCAGATGGCTTCCGTCGAGCGAGGAGAGCCGGACCTCGGCGTTGAGCGGCTGCTCGGTGATGATCTCGAGGTCCTTCACGTTTGATCCCTGTTGTTGTGCGCCCTGTCTCGCTGTCGCCGATGGCTCACTATTCGCGCAAGGTCGGTCAAACCACCGAAGCGACCCAATCTTGCCAGCGGCTCATCAGATCGTTCACGGCTTCACGTCCCGAGCCTCGCTGGTGGAGGGTGGGCCCGACGATCACCTTGACCCTCCCCCGGCGTAACCGGTTGTCGAGACCCAGCACCCGATCGGTGCCGGTCACGGCGACGGCTACCAGCGGCACACCGGCCCGCACGGCCAGCCAGGCAGCTCCCGGCCGGAGTTCGCCCTCTCCAAAGCGCCCAACCCGTGTGCCTTCGGGAAAGACTGCCATGACACCGCCACCACCGAGATGAGACAACGACTTTCGCATCGCCCCGAGCGGCACCTTTCCGCGGCTCACCGGGATGACCTCGAACCAATCCAAAGCCCAGTCGAGAAGACGATGATGCCCGGCGAGGTCGACCAGGGCGATGAACCGGGCACGCTTGCCGAAGACTGCACCGACCAGTGGGGGGTCGAGGAATGAATGGTGATTGGCGGCTATCACGAAAGGGGGCTCGGGAAACCCCTCACCGCCTTCGACGGTCAATCGCCACGCTGCCCGAGATATGACCCTGATCGCCGCCGGTCCGCAAGCCCACGCGATGGCGCTTCGGATACGCAGCCGGTCGGTCAAGGCCGAATCAGGACCTTGCCGGCCGTTTGCCGACCCTCGAGGGCGCGATGGGCGGCGGCCGCTTCGGCCAGAGGGAACTCGGCGTCGATCCGGACTTCGAGGTCTCCCTCCCGAATCCAGGTGAACAGGTCGACGCAACGTGAGAGGAGTTCCTCCCTGGTTTGCAGATAATGGGCCATGGTGGGTCGGGTCAGGAACAGTGAGCCTTTCTGGGCCAGGACCAGCGGTGAGATGTCGGGCGCCGGCCCCGAGGCGTTGCCGAAGGTGACCATCAGGCCCCTGGGACGCAATAGATCGAGGCTGTCCACGAAGGTGGCGGCACCGACGCCGTCGTAGACCACGTCGAGGGCGTGGGGACCGGCGATCGACTCGATCGCCTCCCTGAAGTTCGTCTCGGTGTAGACGACTACATGATCGGAGCCTGCCTGCCGGCTCAGCTCGGCTTTCTCGGTGGTGCCGACCGTGGTGTAGACCTCGGCTCCGCGCAGCTTTGCGACTTGAGTGAGGAGGAGCCCTACACCGCCGGCCCCGGCGTGGATCAGGCACTTGTCACCCGGTGCGAGCCGGAAGGTGTCGGTTGCCAGGTAGTGGGCAGTCAAACCCTGAAGCAAGACCGCGGCCACCGTCGCAGCGTCGACCCCTGTGGGGATCGGAATGGCGCGGTCGGCCGGCACCACGTGCTTCTCGGCGTACGAACCGATGACATTGGTCCACCCGACCTTGTCCCCCACGTCGAACTCTGACACATTCGCCCCGGCTCCAACCACCGTGCCGGCGCCTTCCACACCCGGGGTAAAAGGTGGGGTGAGGTCGTAGAGCCCGGAGCGGTGGTAGACGTCGATGAAGTTGAGCCCGGCGGCCTCAACGTCGACGAGCAGGTCGTCAGGTCCGGGCACCGGATCGGGCAGGTCGCTGAGAACCAACTGCTCGGGGCCGCCAAGCTCGGGAATGACGATTGCCCTCATTGTCGGTCCACCCTCCATCCTCGGGCTCGCAACTCGTCTGCGAGCAGTTCGTCGCTGAGATACGACAAGTCGGGAAGGGCCGATTCCCTTCCGAGGCAACGCTCCACCGGATCGCGCAAGGTCCTGGCCCACGCCTTTCCCTTGGCTTCAGCCTCGAGGCTGATCGTCGAGTCGCCGTTGACCTGGTAGACCCGGGCAGTGATCTGAGGGTTGGCGCGCGAGCCGCGCTCGCCGTACACCAGGAGCACCGCGCCGATGGGCACGTCCTGGATGCCCCCGGTGGCCACGAATGGCCCCTCGAACGCCCATCCTGAAGCCTTGGCGCTATCTACCGACTCCACGACCTTGGCCCAGTTCTTGTGGCGCTCGTCACCGAGCAGCGGGACATCGACGGCAACCAGCACCCTGTCGCTCATGGTCCGAGCGTAGGCGACATGGCAGAGAGCCGCGAAGCTGCTTCGGTACGCTTTACCCTCTCTCTATGGCCAAGCTCCGCCTATTTGCAAACCTGCGTGAGATCGCCGGCACCTCGAGGGTCGAGGTGGCCTCGGACACTGTTGGCGGGGTGATCGAAGCGGCCGCCGAAAAATTCGGCCCGGAGTTCCGACGGGGCCTGGAGACCTCGCGGGTGTGGATCAATGGTGAGGCGGCATCGATGGATGACAGTGTCACCGACAGCGACGAGGTGGTCCTGATCCCCCCGGTGTCGGGTGGCAGCCAGCCGGCCACGACGATCTCAGCCGTGGATTTGGTTGGGTTTCTCCCCATCGCCATTGCGGTGGTGGCCATAGTGGCCAACACCCAGGGTCAGGAGATCTGGGCCGGAGCGCTGGTTGCGATCGCGGGTGTTTGGGCTGTTGACCTGGGTACGAGCTTCCGTTTGCGGGCGAGACCGTTTGCCTCCCTCGCAGTCGTGGTGACCGCGGCAGGGTCGGCGATGGCAGCCCATGTGATGGGCGGTGCCGGGTACGCCCTTTCCTTGGTGTTGGCGGTGGCGGTTGGGTTGGGCTGGGCGGTTGCCTTCCCCCAGTACCGGCAACCCGATGTATTCGGCCCCACGGTCTTGGTCTCCCTCTTCGCCGGGATGGGAGCGGCTTCGCTCATCCTCGCCCGATCAGCCCACTCCCCGGATGGGAGTGCTGCCGACGTGTTCCTGGTGGCGATGCTCGCCGGCGTGCTGCTGGGATCTCTTGTCGAGCGTCTACCCGCGCTGCCGCTGCTCGACGCCTTTTCGGTGACCGCGATCGCTGCCATTCTGGCCGCAGTCGGCGCGGCGGCACTCTGGGACCTCGACGTGGTCTCCTACCTTCTGGTGGGGCTGGGGGTGGCCGTGGCCCTGGTCTCTGGCCGTGGTTTCTCCTCGATGTTGAGGAGAGGCCGGGTAGCACTGACGGAGCGTCCACCGGGAGCTCTGATCTCACTCGACGGGGTGGTGCTCGGGGCCGCCATCTATTACCCCCTGCTTCTCCTGATCTTCTGAGACTTCGTCCTTATTCGCCGTTGGCCCGGTAGACCCGTACGTCGACCTTCTCCACTGTGACCAGCCCGTCTCCGATCATCTCGTCGAGACGAGGAAGCACCCCTTCGATTCGCTCTACCGTGTCGACGCACTCGATGACGATGGGCAGGTCCTCGGAGAGACGGAGGATATGGGAGGTGTGGAGACGGCTCGACTTGCCGAAGCCTTCGATGCCCCGAAGGACCGTCGCTCCCGCCAGCCCTTCCCCACGCAAGGTCTCAACGATTGCCTGATACAACGGCCGACCGTCAATACTGTCCGACTCGCCGATGAAGACTCGGAGAAGTCGGTTGTCGGAGTTGTTTTCCATGATTGCCCTCCTTCAGGTGGTCAAGCTATAGCCCGCCACGGTCAGACCGATGCCGAGGATCAAGGTGGCCATCAGGTTGACGACGGCTCTCAGTCTCAGTTGTGGCATGCCGAGTCGGATCGTTTCGATCATCCAGGTCGAGTAGGTGGTGAAGCCACCGAGGAAACCGATCGCGGCCAGTGACAGCGTCGATTCGAGATCGGACGCCCCGGCGACGAGCCCGATCAGCAAGGCCCCACTGAGATTGACAGTCAGAGTGCCGTAGGGGAAGCCGGACCGGGATCGGGCTTGGATCGCGCCGGAGACCATATAGCGGCAATAGGCGCCGACAGCTCCGGTCGCCATCGTCACCAGGAGGGTCATCGGATCACCGTTGCGATACGCTGACCCAACAGGGCCGCGATCAGCCCACCGACCGTCGAGGCTCCGATGTAACCGGTCGCGGCCATGCCTTTTCCGTCGGCGAGAAGCCGGGTCACCTCCATGGTGAAGGCGGAGAACGTGGTGAACGACCCGAGCAACCCGAACGCCCAGAACGGCATCGACCATGGGGCGGTAACAGCCGACTCGCGGCGCACCAGATACCAACCCAACAGGAACGACCCGCTCAGGTTGACCACGAGGCTCCCGACCGGGAAGTCCCCTTGCGTTGCCGGCCACAAGGCTCCGATGCCGGCGCGAAGGGCGGAACCCACGAGCCCACCGGCCATCACTGCCAACAGATTGGTCGGGTTGGGGAGCCGGTGGCGACGCGATTCCGGTTGGTTGCGCCCGATGCTTGGCCTTGACGGCATCACAGGTCCTCAAGTCGTGTACAGGAGCCATCAGCCGGTCAGGCGCTTATGGCGAGCCCCATCGCCGTGGCCGGCGACTGTAACCACTGTCGGGTCGAATCGGCCGAGTGGACTACGGCAAGCCACTGTCGATGGTTACGCTTTTGGCAATGGCTGCCAAGAGGACGCGGTTTCGCGTCGTGATGCTCCTCGTCTTGATCGGCCTGCTGGCTCCGATGTTCGCTCTGCCCAGCGACGCTGTCACCAAGAAACAAGTCGACGAAGCCTGTGCCGACTCGCGCGCCGCGCTCGAAGAGTATCGGGCCGCCCAAGGCGCCTTCCAACAGGCCGCCGAGGAATACGAGGGCGCGGTGGTGGAGGTCGACAGGGTCGTCCGCAAGCAAGAGTCTGTCGCCGGCTCGGTCACCAGCCACTCCGAGGAATTGGACTTGATTCAGGCCCAGATCGAAGAGCAAGCGGTTGAGTTGTACATGAGGGGAGGGCTCTCCACTCCCGGCATCATCCTCTCCGCGTCCTCGGTGGACGAGTACATGACCACGTCGGAGTTCCTCAGCTCCGCCACCACCGGTGGCCAGCAATCGATCTCCGAACTGATCGCGGCGCGCAGCGAGCTGAATCGATTCCAGGGTGAGCTCGACGACACCCGGATCGAGCTGGAGGTGGTCGAAGATCAGAAACTCGACGCCAAGGACTCCCAGGAGGCAGCGATGGAGGCCGAGCAGGCTGCCTACGCCAAGCTCTCCGGCAGATGCAAGGATCTGGCTGCCAAGTACGACGCCGAGCAAGCCGAGTTGGCTGCTCGGGCCAAGCAACGGGCCAGTGGCTCGGTGCAGGTTGGCTCGTTCATCTGCCCCTTCACTCCGGGTCGAACCTCGTTCATCGACTCCTGGGGCTATCCCAGGTCGGGTGGTCGCCGGCACAAGGGGACGGACATGTTCGCCGCCTGGAACGAGCCGATGTACGCCGTCACTGCGGGCAAGGTCCTGCTCGGGAGCAGCGGTCTGGGTGGCAAGACCATCTGGCTCATTGGCAACAACGGGATCGCCTTCTATTACGCCCACCTGTCCGGTTTCAACGTTTCGTCGGGCGCAAGCGTGAGTCAGGGCACGACCATCGGTTTCAACGGCGACTCGGGGAACGCCAGAGGTGGCTCGCCACATCTCCACTTCGAGATCCACCCAGGGGGGCGCGGCTCGAGCGCGGTGAACCCGTACCCGACCGTGGCCTCCGCCTGCAGGTAACCTTGATCTGGTGACCGAGCAACGACGCCGCATAGACATGGTCCTCGAGCCCGAGTATCTCGAGGATCTCACCGGGCTCGCCATCGACGAGTTACGTAAGCGACGTGAGACCGCCGAAGACGTGGAGACACAGATCTCGTACTATCGCCGGCTTCTCCACGGCCGTATGGATCTGCTCAACTTCGAGCTTCGCCGGCGCAGCGGCGAAGAGAAGCGCACCTTGATCGAAGCCCTGCCCGAGATCCTGGCCACGGGGATGGTCATCGGCGACGAGCCGACCCTCCGTCACATCGAGACCATGCCGCCGCTGCCGACCACCACCGGCCGTCGACTCATCGACAAGATCATGGACGACGGGGTCCTCACCCAACTGCCCGATCTCGAAGTCGAAGAGTTGGGCGAAGCGATCGAGCGGTTGCAGGAGGTCGAGAGCCAGCTCTCGGTGCAACGCCGGCAGCTCCATTCGGTGATCGACGCCCTTCAGAACGAGATCATCACCCGTTACCGGAGCCAGCAGGGCGAGCCCCAGGTCGCCGGCTGACCTTGTTGGCAGCAAGGACCCGCTCGGGTCTTGTCGAGACATATCACCAAGGAGCCGTGGCGGTCGTCTCCGCCGATGGTGACCTGATCGCAAGTTCAGGCGAGATAGATCGACCCTTCTTTCTCAGGTCTGCGGCCAAGCCGTTCCAGGCCGCCATCTCCCAACAGGAGGGGGCCGCCCTTCAGCCGGTAGAGCTCGCTTTGGCGGCCGCCTCTCACGACGGCGAACCGGTCCACGTGGCCGTCGTCGAGTCGATGCTTGCTGCCTCTGGACTGGACTCGTCCGCTCTTCGCTGCCCGGCCATCTGGCCGCTGTCGGAGAGTGCGACCCGACGTCACCAAGCCATGGGTCGAAACCAGCCGCAGAAAATCTGGCACAACTGCTCGGGGAAGCACGCCGCCTGGCTGAGAGCGTGCTCGGCGGGGGCCGGGCCCATCGAGAGCTATCTCGCCCCCGATCATCCACTTCAGACCCGGGTTACCCGGTTCGTCACCGACCTGGGGGAATACCCGGTCACACCGGTCGGGATCGACGGCTGTGGTGCGCCAGTCCTGCGCACCACCACCAGGGTCATGGCCCTACTCTTTGCCCGGCTGGCGACCCTTCCCGCCCTCGAGGAGGTGTTCAGCGCCATGCACCGCTACCCGGCGCTGGTTTCCGGCACCGGGCACGGGGATGCCGAGGTGGCTACCGCATTGAACGCCGTCGCCAAACGCGGCGCGGGGGGCTGCATCGGGGTGGCACTCGACAATCGTCTCGGCCTGGCGGTCAAGTCTTGGGACGGAACCCAGGAGGTCGCCGACTCGGCGATGGTCAGCACCCTGCTTGCTCTCGGCGAGCTTCCACCTCACACCGCCGCCCGGCTCCTCGCCATCGCCCGGCCCCCGGTCTTCGGTGGGGGCCGGCCGGTGGGTGAGCTCGAGCCGTTGGTCGAGCTCACCTGGTCGTGAGAGAGATCCTGGAGAGGCGGATCGATACGTGGCTCGAAGATCCCGACTCGAGCGTCGAGTATGCCGAGGAGGTGGAAGGCCGGTGGGCCGTCAGGATGGGTCAGGAGACCAGGGATGCGACCACCGTCTGGTTCTCCGTTGGGGAACGGAGCCTGAGCTATGAGGCATATCTGATGCCGGCATCAGAGGGCACCGTCGCTCTCTACGGGCAGGCCCTGAAGAGGAACATGCGCGCCTGGCGTGTCTTCTTCGCTCTTGATCACGAGGGTGGTCTGGTGCTCCGGGGAAGGCTCGACCAGGCTTCGGTGACCGATCTGGAGTTGGACCTGGCTCTTGGTGAGATCTACGACACGGTCGAGGTGAGTTTCCGACCGATGCTCCGCGCGCTGGTGGAGGGTCGCGAAAATTCCGGTTAGAAACTTGTGAACACATCCATGTGGACAATTCCTGTGGATAACCCCGTTTCCTGTTGGTAACCGCCACCAACGTGCCAATGGCGTCTCCGACGATGATGGTTGGTGTTGTTTGGCGATAGGCAAAGTCACACTTGGAGACATTGAATCGCGGTCGGTTAATCCGTAGATTCGCCTGAGCGAACGCCCGAGAGGCAAATCAGAGAACCGTCCGTTCGGGGAAGTGCGGAGGAGACTCTGGAGGGTCACTCGGGCGTTTGCTGTCGCCCGATGGGACTCGGTCAGTCGTGACAGAGCTGGAAGTAGCGATTGGCCTCGACGCAGGACTGGCCGGCAGTGACCGGCTTGTCGGGGGGCACGATCAGCGATGTGGTGGTGGTGGGGGCGACCGTCGTTGTCGTCGTCGGCGATGTCGTGGTGGGCGCCGCTGCCGGTGATGTCTTGCCCGAGCTCTCCACGGGGGCTGGGACGTCGGCGGGGGTGTCGGCCGGTGCGGTGGTCGTGGTGGCTGGAGCAGTGGTCGTGGTGGGTGGAGCAGTGGTCGTGGTCGGGCTGGAAGCGGTGCCCTTCTTCATGAAGACGACCGTCACATAGAGATAGCCGTCACTGCTTCCGGTTCCGATCCCGACGTAGTTGTAATCGCCGAGGATGTTGTCCTTGTGCCCGGATGACTTCATAAAGGCCTCATGCAGTGAAGTCGTGCTCTGGCCACGTCCGACGTTCTCTCCGATCTTGTCCCAACCCTTGCCGCCGGCCGAGCTCAGCTCGCCTGAGCTGGAATGAAAGATCTCTCCGGCATCGATCATGTCCTGGGTGTGGGCTCGAGCGTGAGACTGGAGGCCGCCGTCGACCTTTAGCGATCCGAGGCCATTGGCGGCTCGGGTGGCGTTGATCTTGGAGAGGAACTCGCCTTCGGTTCCGGAATCGGCACCAGCGGTGGTCCCGACCACGAAGAGGGCCAGGGACGCGACCAGTGAAAGTGTGAGCCAACGCCTTTTCCCCTGCATACGGTGGGTATCGGCAATGTCGGCCTGTCTCTTGAATCGGCCGGCGGGGGCAGGGCACTAGATCCCGAACATCACCTCGCGCAGACTGATCACGGTGGAATTCATCGTGTCCGGGTCGAGACGCATCGAGCCAAGTCGCAGACCCTTCATCCCCTCGCCGGTGTTGGTCATCACCCTCAGCCCGTCGTCCTCGTTGCTGAGGATCCCAAGACCCAGACACCCCCCGCCCTCGTCCTGGACACCCACCAGCACGTCGTCGAGACGCCCGAGGTTGAGCCCCATCGGCAGGGTTGGGGCAAACACGGTCGGCCGCACCTTCCACCGCTCCAGGGGTGGGGCCAGGGCGCGGGTGAAGGACTCCTTTCGCTTCTGGGCGCGAGCGTCGGGAGACAGGGGTATCAGGTTGGGATCGGTGGGGGCAACAGTCACCTCGAGACCAAGGAATCGCCGGAGCATGCCGACCACAGGTTCCATCTCCCCGCCACGTTGCAGAGCCACCACTTTGTCGGGTCGGCACAGTTCGGCCTTGTGATACTTGAGGGTCTCGCCGGCCACGCCGGAGACCACGGCCGTAGTGTCGAGGATCACCAGATCGGCGAGACGACGCGCCTGGTCGACCATGGCCGCGGTGGCCACCACTTGTTGCAGGACCAGGCGCGCCGGCGTGATCGTCCCGACGAAGTGAAGCCGGTCCGGGTACGAGACTTCGTCGATGTCGTCGACCGTTCGCAGCACCTTCAAACCGACGCAGGCCGGTGGTCCCACCGTGGAGTTGCCGACGTCGGCATCGACCAGGGCCACTGTGCGGCCGGACCCTATGGCGAGCCGGGCCGCCAAAAGGGCGAGGGTGGTCTTGCCGGTGTCGACGCTTCCCATCAGCATTGCAAGCTTGGCTCTCGAGACCTCTCGAGCGATCGCGTCGTGGCTGGTCTCGGTCATCGAGGCAATATAGGTGGTGGCGACGCCCTCATCGTAAGCGTCGCTAGCGTCCCGCTCCTCAGCATGTAGGACACCGCCCCATGACCCTTCCCATCAGCTTCCTCTCCGACTTCGGTCTTGCCGACGAGTTTGTCGGCGTGATCCATGGTGTCCTGGCCCGTCTGGCACCCGACTCACGGGTGATCGACGTGGGGCACGGGACCCCACGGGGCGATGTCCGAGCCGCGGCGCTGTCTTTGACCCGGGCTATCCAATACCTCCCAGAAGGAGTCGCACTTGTCGTAGTAGACCCCGGCGTCGGGTCCGATCGCCAAGCGCTTGCCGTCAAGACCGAGTGGGGCTACTTCGTCGGGCCTGACAACGGTGTGCTCTCGCCTGCGGTTGCGATGATGGGTGGGGCTTCGATCATGGTCTCCATCGAGAACCCGGAAGCCATGATCCCTTCCCCCGGCCAGACCTTTGGAGGACGGGACGTGTTCGCCCCTGCCGCTGCCCTGCTGGCGTCGGGGGAGGCATCGATCGAAGAGCTGGGCCCGGTGCTGGGCTCACATTCGGTGCAGCCCTTGCTGCTTCCGCTCCCCGAGACTCAGGGAGCTCGGGTCACCGGCGAAGCCTGGTGGGTGGACGGCTATGGGAACGTACAGACCAACATTGGCCCCGACGACCTTGCCGCGGTGGGTCTGGATCCCGGGTCGATGGTGACGGTCGAGGTAGGGGGTGCCCAGCATGCCATTCCCTGGGTCAGCGCCTACTCCGACGTCGCGGTGGGAGCGTTACTGCTTCACATCGACTCTGCCGGCCTGATCGCGGTCGCGGTCCGGGAGGGGTCCGCCGTCGAGGACTTGAACCTGTCCTCGGGGGCGGCGATCACCCTGACGAGGAGATGATCGCCACCAGCTGGAAAATGCCGGCCGCGGCGATGAGCACGAGGAGGACGACGAGGACGATGGCGGTGGCGGGACGCAATACCCGGGCATGGTATCCGCAAACGACGAGGCCCCCGCAAGAAGCGGGGGCCTCATATATACATGAAGGAAAGTTCCGTTACCGTGGGGCGGGCTGGGAGGCTATCCGTTCACACCTGGACGAACGTGACCATGGTATGAGGGGAACGGTTGACTCTCCTTCCTGCATGCCTTGTCACTATCGGTCACTCTGAGTGGTTGCTTGAGGGATTTGTGTTCGAGTTTTTGACCCGGTCCGGATGTCATCTCTGTGACGATGCACGGGCTCTGGTGAACACGGAAGTGATGAGGCGGGGTGGCGAGGTGCGCGAGATCGACATCGACACCGATGATGCCCTGGTTGAGGAATTCGGTATGAGAGTTCCGGTGCTGCGCGCCCCCAACGGCGTGGTGGTGGCAGAAGGGGTCATGGACCGACGATTGATTCGTAGCGGTTTGCGACGGGTCGCGGCCCGGCTCGACCGGGGCTGAGGGTCAGCCGGAGCCGGCACCACCGGCCTCGCCGCCACTCACAGTGGTGGAGGGGGTCTCTTCCCCCTCGGCCGGCTCCTCATCGGGTGCCCCGTCTTCGCCCTCTGCCCCCTCTTCGCCCTCTGCCGGGGCCAAGCCGCAGTCGGTCAGGGTCTGCTCAGGGTCGGCTCCACCGAAGCGCACCCTCTCGAAGGCGGCCACCGAGGCGATTTGCTCGGCGCTGAGACCGCTCCCGAACGCCGGCATCCCATCGTTTATCGGTTTGCTGGTGTCTCCATATGTGGTTTGCCCGGCGGCGCGGAGGCCCGTCGATCCCAGGGTCACCCACTCGATGTGGTTCTCACAGGCGCCGAAAGTGGTCACAACCCCGGTGAGGGCGGGGATGGCACCGCTGCCCTGGCCGTTGGGCGCATGACAAACCTGGCAGTTGCCCGGGGCAGCGTTGTACAAGGCCTGTCCCTGGGCGATGAAGTCAGCGCCGCCGCCGTCGGCCCCGGATCCTGTGAATTCGGTGCCGTCGCAGTTGACGATCTCACCGGTGATCACGTTGGTGCCCAGCTCGGTCGCTTCGCCACACACGCCGGTCGCCGACCCGCCCAGGGCGAGCAGGGCAAAGGCCGGGATGATCAGCATCACTGCGGCCAGCCAGCCGGGAATCGACATGCTCATCCGTTCCCTGATTCCTGCGGTGGGCACGGTGATCACTTCGGGAAGGTTGGCCGCTTCTGCGGGAGTGACCTCGGCGGGAACCGGAGACCTGGTGACGGCGGCAGCTCGTTGGGCCGGTTGCTCGGCGGCGGGGACCGGCGACGGGGGTTCGTCGGTTTCTCGCTCGGCTGGCGGGGCTTCGTCGGGCGCGGATGTTTCGTCCGCTTGCTCTTCCGAGGGTGCCGGGGCAGCGGTCTCCTCGGCGGGGGCGGGGGTTCCTCCCGGTGCGGCCTCACCACCGGCCCAGGCGGCGAGCACTTCGTCGACAGTCATACCGGTGTCGGCCGCCCGGGCCGCAGCCGATCGTTGGACGATGGCCTCGGGCACACCGAGGGCGGCGGCGGCGGCGCTGAGGTCGCTCATGGCGCAGCATCCCCTTCGCCTGTCCCGACCGCGGTCTTCGACTCGGTGAGATAGGCGACGAGATCGTCGAGGTCGGCGCGGGAAAGGCGGAGCCCTGGATGACCTGCGCCTCCTATGACGGTCGCCTCGATCTGGCTGCCGTTCAGCCTCGTCCCGACGTTGGAGAGATCGGGACCGAATCGTCGCGTCCCCAGAACCTGATTGGAGTCATTGAGCGTCACCGCTCCCAGACCCACGTCCGCGACTACGGGTCGAACCAACTGGGTGTGACATGCGGCACAGCCGGTCGACAGGAACACCTGGTGGCCGCGCTCCGCGCTCGCGGTCAAAGGCAACTCGCTGGACCGGGCACCGGGGCTCTCCGTAGGCAGCGCCGGGCCGACCAAACCGACCAGCAAGACGGCAGTGAATAACGCCACCGCCCCGATCAATACCGCCAGCGGGTTGTCCGTCTTTCCCACCAGGACCGGCGGTTTCCCCGAAACGGTGATGGCCGGCATCGCCGCGGGGAGGGGCATCCCTGTCTCCGTTTCGGGCGGAGCGGTGGGGGTTGGGGCTTCTGCCTCTACCTCCGCCGGAGCGTCGGGGGGAGTATCGCTGGAGTCGGGGAGGGGGGCTTCAATCGCCGAGGGCGCAGTGCCGGCCGGAGCAGCCTCACCACCGGCCCAGGCCTGAAGCACGTCGTCGACGGTCATTCCGGTCTCGGTGGCACGCGCCGCCGCCGAACGCATGACGATCGCCTCAGGGATCCCGAGTGCCGCGGCAGCGGCTGCGGAGAGGTCACTCATCGGGGCTCGCCTCCACGTCGTCGCCGTAGACCAGAACCTCCTGAGGCACCGGGCGACCGTTGAAGATCGTCCCGAACACCGTGGCCGCGTATGCCAACTGACCGAGGAAGGCGACGATGCCAAAGCCGACGGCGAACAGCAGCAGCACGTCGGCCGCTCCCGCACCCGCGGCCCATCCCTCGCCGGCATCGACATAGGCGGCGCTGTTCGATCCCGCGATCCACGAATAGCCGCTGACCAACCCGGCAGCGAGAAGACTGACCATCACGCCCCCGACACCGATCACGGTCAAACGGTTGAACGAGCGGGGGCGGTCCAGGGTGCGGATTTCGAGACCCGAGACCCGGGGGAGGGCCTCGAAGGTGACACCGGCAGTGAGGAGGACACCCACACCGAAGAGAGCGGCGTACTCGATTGCCTCCCAATAGGCGGTTAGGGCGGCCACCGACCCGATGGAAGGGAATGAGGCGAAGCTGGCCAGGGTCGCCACGGCCACACCCAGGAACAGGCCGATCACCCCCGACGACAGGCCTGGCTTCTTGGTCAGTTCTTCCCAATTGCCCTGCAATGTCATCGAGACGTTGGAGGCATTGGCCAGGGCCCCGATCGGGAAGGCGAGCCCGAGCGACGCTGCCACTCCACTCACCCAACCTGGGCCGGGGCCAAAGACCATCTGGGCGACTCCCCACCACGCCGCGGCGAAGCCCAGCGACCAGAATCCCACCGCGGCGAGCTGTCGGGAGGCGAGGGGGATGTCGAGCTCCTTAACCACCGTGTAATAGAAGAGGCCAGACCCGACGGTGTACACCCAGAGGGTCACGAAGCCCGCCGAGAAGAAGAGGTCGGAGTAGTTCACTCCGAGAGCGGTGATGAAGGGGAGATCGCCGGCGAGGTAGGTGAGGTAGAGGAGCGGCAGCCAGGTCACACCGCCGATGACGAACCAGAGAGTGACGAAGCTCCGTTTCTCCTCCCGGTGTCTGATGGTCATCATGGTGACTGCGAAAGGTATGGCGAGGACGGCGATCATCGGGGGGTGCAGCCACCAGGGGAGACCGAGAGGCTGACGTCCGCCGCCGAAACCGAGCACCACCGACAACAGACCCACCACCACCAGGCCTGCAGTGAGCAGCAGCCCGGTCAGCGCCAATTCCTTTCGCCAGAGACGAGCCCCGGTGAGTCGGGGGAGGACGTAGTAGATGCCGCCGGTCATGGACACAACCAGAAAACCGAACATGACGGTGAGGTTGGCCATCGACTCGAGCCGTCCGAAGCTGAGCGGGGAGAGGCCGTCAAACCGTAGAGAGAACAAGGCCAGGAGCTGAAGACCTCCTGCCAGCACCAAGAACGTGGCGCCTACGAGGAAGTGAGCGGCGGCGACCCGATCTTCGTCGGCGCCGGCGCCGAGGAAGGCTCGGATGTCTGCTGTCTGGGTTGCGGCCAAAGGATTCCTCGGTGCAAAGAGGGACGGCGGGAGCATAACTACTTCCAGGAATCGTTCCGTCCTCACCGGAGACACTCACCGGGCGGTTCCCAGGTTTCTATGCCCGGACCCGGGTTGTGGTAGAAACGACGCCAACAGCTAGCCGACCGCGCCCTGGGACGAGATGTACCGCCTGGCAGAACTGAGCGACACAAGACGCAAGAACATTGGATGGGGTCTGCTTGCCTTGGGCGTGCTCACCCTGGTGGTTGCCGTTCTCGTGATCCACTATGGGAGCTTTTCCGAAACCACCGTCGTCGACGGTGTGGAGGTCCCGGTGGTTCTCGACCAGTTCAACTGGATGCCACGTGGGTCGTTGTGGAAGGGACTTGGCTATCTGATCGCATTCGCCGCCGCTCAGATGCTCGTGGTCGGCGCCCTGTTCGTTTTCGTCTTGAATCAGAAGATGACCTGGGCCCGGGCGGTATTCGCCGCAACCGTGACCTGGGTCGAGCTGGTGTTGATCTTCGGCATGGTTCCCTCCGAGTGGCTCAACTTCGCTCAGACCGACCTCAACTGGTCCTCGCAACGTGTCGCTCTCGTCATCCCGTCGTGGCTGGTTCTCGGGAACGTGGTCGAGATCAGCTGGGAGGTCGTGAAGGACTCCATCTCGATGGGCTATCACGTGGTGATGCTCGTCGCGGCCACGGTTTTCTCCCTCCAGCTCCAGAAGATGAAGCAGGGGGCTCCGGCCTCGGCTGTGAAACCTGAGCCTGTGTCACCGTACGGCCGGCCATTGGTCAAAGGAGGTGGATGATGCCCAAGGGTGTCGTCGACGAGACACCTCCCTATCGCGACGACTACCAGCTCGCGATGGTCGAGAACGACTACTTCGTCGACAAGCTCCGACCAAAGCAGTTTCTCCACATCGACCAGTCCGAATGCATCATCTGCGAGGGCTGTGTCGACATCTGCCCCTGGAAATGCATCCATTTCCTATCCCTGGATGCGATCACTGAAGGGGTCAACGTCGATCACCCCGGTGACGACCCGCAGAATCTGGGTTTCTTCGTGGTCGACGAGGACGAGTGCACACGATGTGCGCTTTGCATCGACCGCTGCCCGACCAATGTCATCACCCTCGGTAAGTTCGAGGGGTCTCTCGCCGCCCAGGCGGCCGAGTTGGGTCTCGATCGCCGACCCTGGGATCTCGACACCGGGCAGCGGGACTTCAAGAATGGTTACGCCTACGGGATGCGCTGGTAGGAGGCGGATTGGCTAACGGCAACGGTAGAACCGGTCTAAAGGACAAGATCAAAGAGGTCAACGACAAGGTCTGGGGCTCCCAGTTCGCCGAGTCGGTCCTGCGCCCCGGTTCGCCTTTCAAGAAGGGCTACTCGGACAGCCCGAGAAACCGGTCATACGTGGTGATGAACAACGTCCTCTATCACCTTCACCCGGTGAAGGTGAAACGGCATGGGGTGAAGCTCTCCTACACCCTGTGTCTCGGTGGTCTCACCTTCTTCCTGTTCATCCTGCTCACCATCACCGGCATTTTCCTCATGTTCTATTACACCCCGGCGGCGGAGACCGCCTACCCCGACATCGAGGCGTTGTCGACCAATGTGGCGTTCGGCTCACTGGTGCGGAACATGCATCGGTGGGGTGCCCATCTCATGGTGCTATCGGTCTTTCTTCACATGAGCCGGGTCTTCTACCACGGCGCGTACAAGCCGCCGCGCGAGTTCAACTGGGTGGTCGGCGTGATCCTGTTGTTCCTGACCCTGCTTCTTTCCTTCTCCGGTTATCTCCTCCCCTGGGACCAGCTTGCGCTGTGGGCGGTGACGGTGGGGACCAACATGGCCGGCTTCGTCCCGGTGGTCGGGGCCCAGGTCAAGTTCGCCCTGCTCGCCGGAGTTGAGGTGTCCGCAGCCACCCTGCTTCGCTTCTACGTGCTCCATGTGCTCGCCTTCCCCTTCATCCTCGTCCTCTTCCTTGCCGTCCACTTCTGGAGAGTGCGCAAGGACGGCGGAATCTCCGGACCGCTCTAAGGAGTACCTGTGACCAAAATCCCCGAAAGTCTCCTGAGAAGATCGGCAGAGGCCAAGGCCAAGGCTTTGGGGCTGCCGGTCGAGCAGGTGCTGGCAGAGATGAAGGGAGAGGCGCCACCGCCACTTCCGCTCGATGCCGAGCCGGAGTCGCCTCCGGAAGGCGAGGCCGAATCCGCGGTCGACGCCGCTGCGGAGCGATCGCAGGAGATAGAGGAAGCTGTCGAGTCGGTCGACGAAGAACCCGAGCCGGTCGAGGAGGCTACGCCCCAGCCGGAGACGGAGGCCGCGACGGAAGTCGAGGTCAACGGCGACGCCGATGTCGCCCCGGCGCCACCCACCGAGGCTCCTCAGGATGCAGAAGTGGAAGAGCCCGTCGCCGAGCCTCCGGTGGAGCAAGTGCCCGTGCCGGCCGCGGTGTCGACGGCGGTCGAAGAGAAGCCGGCGCCGTCCGGGAACGGAGCGGGCAACGGAAAGGCGGCCTCGGTGGTGACGGCGCGCCCGGTGGTCCCCCCCAAGGGGGTGCCCGAAGGTGTCCGCACCCAGCGTCTGCTCACCGTGGTCAAGGCCAGAGCGATCCAGACTGTCAAGGCCGAGCCCACCGACAAGGTCAACACCTGGCCCCATCTGATGCTGATGGAGTTCGGGGCGCTGCTCGCCATCACCGCGTTCCTCGTGATCCTGTCGGTGATCATCCACTCCCCTCTGCTCGACCCGGCGAACTTCAACGCAACCCCGAACCCGTCCAAGGCACCCTGGTACTTCCTCGGTCTCCAGGAGCTGTTGTCCTACTTCGACCCGCAGATCGCCGGGGTCATGGTCCCGACGGTCACCGGGATCATCGGCTTCATCTTGATTCCTTATGTCGACAAGAACCCTTCGAACCGTCCCAGTGACCGCAAGTTCGCCATCGCCCTCTACTCGGTGTTCCTGGCCGGGGCGGCCACGCTGACCATCATTGGTGTCCTGTTCCGCGGACGTGGCTTCAACTTCTCCTACCCGTGGAAGGACGGTGTGTTCTTCGACGATCTCAGGGACTGGGTGCATTTCGAATGACCCTGACCTCCATCGCTCTGATCAGTGTCGCCGTCGTAGCCATCCTCGGGGCGGCGGGTGCCTTTGCCGTCGCCTACCGCCGCTCCCAGACCGTGGAGAAGCCGGACCCTTTGGCCGGGGTATCGCCCGAGACCAGGGCCGCCGACCGTTCCGCTATCTCGGTCCTGCCACCCGTCCCGGCGGAAGAGGCCGAAGAGGCAGAAGGGCCGAGTCCGGACGATTCCCAGGATGAAGAAACGGCTGGTGGCCCCGCCGATCAGGAAGAGTTGGTCGGCGTGCACATCGTCGAGGCCCAGCGCATAGTGGAAGTGTCCCCCGAAGAAGGGGGCATCACCCGACGTCAGTTCAACAACCGGGCTATCGCTGCCAGCTTCGGCTCCTTTCTCGCCCTGCAGGGGGTCTTCTATCTCGGTTTCTTCTGGCCCAAGCTGAGTGGTGGCTTCGGCGCGGACATCGACGCCGGGCTGGTGAGCGATCTGAGGACTCAAGTCTTCACCTCGGACGGGGCGGTGCTCCCGGTGTTCATTCCCGAGGCCCGGGCCTATCTGGTGCCTGCCCCCGCCAATCTCTCCGAGCAGTTCGAGGGTTTGAACGTGGCCGCCGAGGGCCTGATGGCCCTTTTTCAGCGATGTGTCCATCTCGGTTGTCGGGTCCCCTGGTGTGCGCCCTCACAAGGTTTCGAATGCCCCTGTCACGGCTCGAAGTACAACGTGATCGGCGAGTACTTCGGTGGGCCTGCTCCGAGAAACCTCGACCGCTTCGAGGTCGAGATTCGAGGCAACAACTTCGTGATCAAGACCGGATCGATCATCCAGTCTCCCCGGGCCCCCGAACTGTCCGTTGAGTACCCACAGGGACCTAGCTGTATCGGCGCGGTCGCCGCGGCCGAGTAATGACCGCCAACATCATCACTGTCCTGGCCGTCGTTGCCGGCATTGCCTGGCTCGGCATCCTGTTCGTCTCGGCAATCCGCAACCGGGGCGGGGAGGAGATCGCTCCCAACGTCAAGCCGGGATTCACCGACGAGGTGATCGAGACCCGCAGACTGGAGAACGGCCAGAAGGCGGCCATCGTCTTCTCGGCGTTCCTCGCCATCTCGCTGCCGCTCTACTTCCTCGGTGAGCCCGCCCGTCAGGAGGGCTTCGTGGAGGAGTTCTCTCAAGCCTCGATCACCCGGGGAGAGCACATCGTCGCGGAGTTCGCCTGCTTTGGCTGCCATGGGCCTGACGGCTCGGGTGGTGTCGCCAACTATGTCGAGAAGAGATCCGGGGTGACGGTGAGTTGGGTGGCGCCGTCACTCAACGACATCTTCTTCAGGTACGACGAGGACGAGGTGAATTTCTGGGTCACCTATGGGCGTGGCAACACTCCGATGCCGCCCTGGGGTCTGCCCGGCGGCGGGCCGCTCAATGACGAGCAGGTGGTCGACGTGGTCAACTATCTGCGCACCATCCAGGTCAGCCAGCCCCAGAATCTGGCCGACATCGAGCCTGGCATCGAAAGCGCGCTGGTAACCCTGGTCGATGCCGACGCCAGGGTCGAGGCCGAGATCCTGAACCAGCGTCAGGTGGTCGCCCAGATCATGGCGGCGCCCGACGACGCAAGAATCGTGGTCCCCCTTGCCGAACGGGCCCGGCGGGTGCTGGACGACGCCGGGAGCGGGCTCGACACCGACGCCGACGGGATCTCCGACGCCGCCGAGAGCGAGCTCTCCGCTATCTCACAGCAGGCCGTTGACGCGTTTTCGATCCTGGAGTCGGTCGCTCTCGACCCTGCCACCCCTGACGCCGACCTCGTCGAGCAGGTGATCGCCGCACTCGAGGCTGCTGTCGACACCGATCCGATCGTGAGCATCCACCTCGCCGCCATCGAGACCGCCCTCGAACAGGGTCAGGTCGACCCGGATGTGGGGCTGAGCCCCGGGGCGCTTGCCGCTCTCGAGGAGATCCGCGCCGCAGCTGACGACGCCGGGGCGGATGTTCCCGGGTCCGTGGGCGACCTGGCCGATGCCGAAGCCCTGGTCGCGGCCTTGGAAGAGGCAGGTGGGGCCGGCGAGGCGACTGCCGCCGTCGAAGAGGGGTCCGACTCCGATGGTGACGGTGTCTCCACCGGAGCCGAAGCGGCGATATCGAATCAGGTGGCAGCCGTGATCGAGGCGACGACGCCGCCCCAAGTGACTCTGATCGCACTGGACCCGACCAACCCGGCGTCGGTGGGTGGTGAGCCGGATGCGACGACCGCCGGCCGGTTTGTCGGAAACCTCGAGTCCCTGGTGACCACGATCACCGTCACCGCCGGCAACCAGGATGCGCTTCTGACAAACGAGAGGGAAGGTCTCGACTTCCTGATAAACGCTCTCGAAGCCAAGGCATATGCCATCGACATCGAGGGTGTGGCCGAGGCGATGGGATCGTCGGTCGAGGAGGCCGAACGTGCCGTCGGGTTGTTCAACTCAACCTGTGCCCGCTGTCACACCGCCGGGTACAGCGCCGGCGTCCCGTTCACCCAGGAGGCCGGTTCCGGCGGGTTCGGTCCCGCGTTGTGGGACGGGCGCCCTCTGGTCCAGTTCGGCGAAGCTACCGAGAACCCGGCCGACGACCTGCTGATCCAGTTCATCATCAGAGGCTCGGAGGCACAGATCCCATACGGTCTCAACGGGTTCGGATCGGGTCGGATGCCGGCTTTCGGTCCCAGCCTGAGCGCCGACGATATTGCACTGCTCGCTCGTTATCTCAGATCCGGCAACCTCGACGGAGGGGGTGTTACCGATGTTCTTCCGTGAGTTCTTCAGGTCGCTGCTGTCGGCCAACCTGTTCGTGACAGGGATCATTCTCACCCTGGCCTCGGTCTTGTTGTTCTACGGGTCGATCTACCTGTTCAACCTCACCAATCTCGGCAAGCGTCTCGGCTTCCTCGTAACCGGCGCCGCGGTGTTCGGATGGATGACCATCACCTCGATGCTGTTCGTCATCTACGCCCCCCGCGGCCCCAAGCCGGATGACATCGAGGGTCTCAACGCGTTCGAGATACGGGTCATCCCGATCACCTACCTGCTGGTTTCGGTGGTTGTGTTCTTGGCCTTCCTGGTGGCGCTCAACCAGTACGAAGAGCTACAGGAGAAAGCCTCGGCGTAAGAAGCCCCCCTCGACGCACTCCCTTTGGTCGTTGGCGTCGGTCCCCCCGCTTCGCAGGGGGACAACCCCCCTCGACGCACTCCGTTTGGTCGTTGGCGTCGGTCCCCCCGCTTCGCAGGGGGACAACCCCCCTCGACGCACTCCGTTTGGTCGTTGGCGTCGGTCCCCCCGCTTCGCGGGGGACAACGACTACAGCCGGCTCCCGTAGTAGCTCAACACCTGTAGCTCCATCGAGAGGTCGACCTGACGCACCGAGACAGACTCGGGCACTCTGACCCTGACCGGGGCGAAATTGAGTATCGAATGGATCCCGTGCTCGACGAGGCTCTCGGCGACCTGTTGGGCGGCGACGCCCGGCACGGCCAGGATGGCCATCTCGAAGGTCTCCGCGTTGCAGTCGGTGGCGAGCTCGTCGAGATGTTGGACGATCACATTGCCCACCTTGGAGCCGACTTTCTTCGAGTCGGTGTCATAGAGGGCCACGACGTCGAACCCCCTCCGACTCAATCCGCCGTAATTGGCGAGGGCCCGGCCCAGGTTGCCGGCGCCGATGATGGCCACCCGACGCCGGTTGGCTATGCCCAACTCCTGACGGATACGGGCCTTGAGCTCGTCGACCGAGTAACCGATGCCTCTGACGCCGTGGAAGTCGAGGTGCGACAGGTCACGACGGACATTGGCGGCATTGGCGCCCGCCGCCACCGCGAGCTCCTCGGAGCTGACTACATCGCGGGAAGAATCGAGGTCCTCCAGCAGCCGCAGATAGCGTGGGAGCCGAACGACAGTTGCCTTGGGGACTTCGGACACGTCTTCACGTTAAACCTGCCCGCAACCGACGGATTCCCCGCGGAGTCCGTTGTGGGCGCCGGGGTACCGGTTGTCGGTATCTAACCTCCCGGTGAATGTCGTCTCCTTCCGTTTTGGTTGTGGGTGGGGGCCCGGCCGGCTCGGCCGCCGCCTTCTGGTTGGCGCGGGCCGGGCATGAGGTAACGCTCGTCGAGAAGAAGGAGTACCCGAGGGACAAGACGTGCGGTGACGGTGTGACACCACGGGCCGTCCTTCAGATGGAGGACATGGGTTTTGACTTCGAGGTCCAGGAGTTCCACAGGATCACCGGTCTGCGCTCCTATGCCGGTGACGATCTGATGCTCGAGATGCCCTGGCCGGAGCATTCTCGCTTCCCCAACTGGGGCGGAGTCATCAGACGCCGGGACCTCGATGCCCAGGTGGCCACACTCGCCGAGAAACAGGGGGTCCGCGTGCTGGAGAAGACCTCGGCCACCCCCGTGATCGATGAGGGTCTGCTCACCAGTGTCACCCTCCAGCACAACGGGCACAGCGAGGTGGTGGTCCCGGACGTGACCGTCATAGCGGACGGGTCGATGAACCGGTTCGGGCGTGACCTCGGCACAACCCGGCGCAAGGATTACCCGATGGGTCTTGCCGCCCGGGGTTACTACGCATCACCGAGATCGAAGGATCCGTACCTGGAGAGCCAGCTCGACCTGCGGGACCCATCGGGAGCCACCATGCCCGGGTACGGGTGGGTGTTCCCGTTGGGCGACGGGACGGTGAACGTGGGTGTTGGCTTGCTCTCCACTTTCACCCGCTGGAAACACGTGAACACCACCAGGATGATGGCCGATTATGCGGCCACCGCGCCCGGGTATTGGGAACTGTCGGAGGAATCGAAACTCACCCAACCGGTCGGCGGGAAGCTGACGATGTCCTTCTCGAAAGGCCCGTTGGTCGGGGCCAACTGGGTGACAATCGGTGACGCTGCCGGAGCGATCAACCCCTGGAACGGGGAGGGGATCTCCTACGCCTACGAGACCGGGCGAATCGCGGCCGATCATGTGGGCCAGGCACTTGGCGCTGGAGATTTGAGCCTTTTGCGCCGATACCCACAGTATCTCGAGGATGAGTATGGGCTGTACTACAAGATGGCCCGCATCTTCGTGAAACTGATCGGACATCCAACGGTTATGCGAACCCTGGCCCACACCGGGATGCACAACCGCTCATTGATGGAGTGGACCTTGAAGGTGATGGCGAATTTGCTCGACGAGGACGACAAGCACATGGGTGAGCGGACCTATGACGCACTGGCCGCGATCGTGCGGACCTTGCCCACCAAGTGAGACCTGAGCTCCTCGTCTTTGATGTCAACGAGACTCTTCTCGACATGTCACCGCTGAAGATCGACTTCGAGGACGTCTTTGGCACCTCGACCCCGATGGGCGAATGGTTCGCCCGGATGCTGCACGGCTCGGTGGTGGCCAACCAGCTCGACGAATACCGCGCCTTTGGCGTCATCGGCGTTGAGGCATTACTGACGGTGGCCGAGAGACATGGTGTCGACCTCGATGAGGCGACCGCGACAGAGGTGGTCACCCGGCTCGCCATCCTCCCCGCCCACCTGGACGTGATCCCGGCACTGGAGCATCTACTTGATTCGGGGTTTCGTACTGCGGCCCTCACCAACGGCAGCACCAAGGCGGCCAACGTGCAGATCGAGAACGCCGGTCTCCACACCTTCATCCAGCGAGTGATTTCGGTCGAAGAGGTCGGGCGATTCAAGCCAGATCCCGCCACCTATCGCCACGCAGCCCAGGTGATGGGTGTCGACATCTCCAACTCGATGCTGATCGCTTCGCATGACTGGGATGTTGCCGGGGCGATGAAGGCCGGTGCTCGAGGTGCGTTCCTTGGTCGCCCGGGTTCGATCTGGAGTCTGCCCACCCCGCGACCCGAGGTGCAGGGCTCGGATCTGCGGCAGATCGCCGACCAATTGATCGCCGAGTAGCGTCCGCTGCATGTCGAGCACAACACGTTCTGTGCGGCCCGGCGCGCTGGCCGGGATTGGGAACACACCGCTGATCCGGCTGTCGGGAATCGTCGGCCCGGACCAAGCCGAGGTGTGGGTGAAGCTGGAGGCCGCCAACCCGACCGGGTCCTACAAGGACCGAATGGCGCTGGCGATGATCGAGGGGGCGGAGCGGAGGGGAGACCTCACGCCCGGCAGGACGGTTGTGGAGTACACCGGTGGTTCGACGGGGAGCTCGCTTGCCTTCATCTGTGCGCTGAAGGGATACCCG
>DASWKK010000137.1:0-6829 GCA_036396655.1 Acidimicrobiia bacterium | reverse complement strand
AGCCGGGGAGGGGGGTTCCTTTGGAGGGAGTACCCCGAAGGGGGGAGGGGGGTTCCTTCGGGGGGAGTACCGGCGTAGCCGGGGAGGGGGGAAATCCTGGCGCTAGCCCGACAGAGAAGCCCGCGGTGTGGTCGGACCAGGACATTCGGTTTTGGACATCGACAGACCCTATGCGCGACCGATTTAGGCTCGATCCAATGAAGGTGACCATCCTCGGCGGAACCGGTGCTGTCGGGCGGTTGCTACGCGTGTCTCTCGGCGAGGGCAGTCATCAGGTGACGATTGCGGGACGTTCGGCGTCATCTGAGCCTCGACCCGGCATCCGAAGTGTCCGCGCCGACCTGGGCAGCGGGGAAGGGGTGAGCGAAGCCATTTCAGACGCCGAATGTGTGGTGCATCTCGCCTCCGATCCGCGCCACGCCAGGGAAGTCGACGTGGTTGGGACGAAGCGACTCTTGGAGCTGATCGGTGATCGTCATCTCCTCTATCTGTCCATCGTCGGAGTCGACCGCCACCCCTTGCCTTACTACCGCGCCAAGCACGCCGTGGAGCGACTCATCGAAGACTCCGGTGGTCTCTACACCATCGTCCGAGCCACGCAGTTCCACGATCTCATCGCCTATCGAGTCGAACGGATGACCCGCTCCCTCATCGCCCGCGTCCCTCTGGGTTACGTCTATCAGCCGATCGACATCCACGAGGTGGCGGGGGCGCTCGCAACGTTGGTCGAAACCCGACCCCAGGGCCGGGCCCCGGACCTGGCTGGTCCCGAGATCCTGAGCATCGAGCATCTCGCTCGCACCTTCATGACGGCCAGGGGAAAAGAGAGGCCTCTGGTCAAGTATCCAAAGCCGGGACGGGTGGCCCGAGCATTCCGAGACGGGTTGCACACCAACCCGGAGCGGGCGGTGGGCAAGCTCACCTGGGCCGGCTATCTCGAGCGCCGATTCGGATGACTTCCCGAACCAAACCCAGAGGAGAAGATCGTTGACCACGACCTGACCGCGTCCCGACCTCGCGGCTCTCGCCAGGACCTAATCTCATGGCGATGTCGCAAATGACCGGAGAGACCTGGGACTACATCAACGATTACTCGCGAGAAGTGTTCGGGGCCCAGGACGATCTGCTCACCCACCTGGCCGACGAGGCCACGGCCGCCGGTTTGCCGACGATCTCGGTGGGACCCGACGTCGGACGTTTGTTGATGATCCTGACTGCGATGACCAGAGGCGGCCTGGCGATCGAAGTCGGCACCCTGGGCGGATACTCCGCCATCTGGATCGCCCGCGGCCTCCAACCCGATGGCCGTCTGATAACCATCGAGCCCGACCAGAAACATGCCGACTTCGCCCAACGTCAGTTCGAGAGAGCCGGTCTCGCCGACCAGATCGACCTGCAGCGGGGTACCGGAATCGAAGTCCTCTCTCAACTCGCCGCGGAAATGGAGCCCGGGAGCGTCGACGTGTTGTTCCTGGATGCGACCAAGGGGGAGTACACGGACTACTTCCGCATCGCACGCCCGTTGATCGCCCGCGGAGGCCTGGTCATCGCCGATAACGTCTACGGCACGGGGCAGGGATGGATCGACCATGGCCATGGGACCGACGAGTTCAACCGGCTGATCGCCGACGACCCCGATTTCGAGGCGGTGGCGATGCCGTTCCGGCAGGGTGTGCTGATCGGGCGCCGGGTCAACTGAAGCGCCGGATCACCTCGGCTCGATCCGGCTTGCCGAGGGGGGTCATTGGCAGCTCGGCGACACGGAGCAGACGTTTCGGGATCATGAACCCGGCCAGCCTGCCCTTCAAGTGGGAGTCGATCAGGATCGGACTGGCATCGCCCACATAGAGGCAGACCACCTCCATCCCCCACTCTTCGCTGGGCACGCCGACCACCGCTGCGGCTGTGACTCCTGGTACCCGGGTCATCGCAGCTTCGACCACTGTGGGGTCGATGTTCTCGCCGCCGCTTACGATCAGCGTGTCGGCCCTACCTGTCACCCGTAGGGCGCCGTCGGGGTCGAGCGTCCCCAGATCGCCGGTAACAAACCAGTCACTGTCACGATCAGGCTGTCCGACATAGCCCGGTGAGACCATCGGGCCACGCACCGCGATCCTGTCATCGGCCTCGATCCGGAGCTCGACTCCGGGAAGTGGATGTCCCTTGTTCTCGATCGGAGATCCCGGGCGCAAGGTCGCCACCTGACCTGCGGTCTCCGTCATGCCGTAGCTGGGCAAGATCGGCAGCCCGGCGGCCGCCCCCCGTTCAAGGACCTCGTCTGGTATCGGGCCACCCCCTATCAGCACGCCTCGCAGCCCTTCGAACGGGCCGGGGTCGACATCGAGGACGCGGGTGAGCATGGTCGGCACCACCGATGCCATGGTCACTCCGCTGCGCAGCTCACGGGCGAAGGCGGCAGGATCGAACCCGGGAAGCATCCGCACCGTGCCCCCCACGAAGGCCGATCTGATGATGATGGAAAGCCCCCCAACATGGTGGAGCGGCATGGCCAGGAGCCAGACGTCATCGGGCCCGTG
This sequence comes from Acidimicrobiia bacterium, assembly GCA_036396655.1. Taxonomy (GTDB): domain Bacteria; phylum Actinomycetota; class Acidimicrobiia; order Spongiisociales; family ZC4RG35; genus JARDZU01. The sequence goes on along the minus strand of DASWKK010000137.1, from coordinate 4,292 downwards.
GCCCAGATGGTCCACCGACGCCCGTGCTGCGGCCTCCCAATTCTGCATGGTGAGACGAACGCCTTTTGGGCCACCCGAGCTGCCCGAGGTGAAGACGACACTGGCGGCCTCACCCGGGTCGATCATCGCCATTTCGGGCACGTCCTCGGCCACGATCACCGCCGAACTCTTCGACATCAGGGCAAGAAGATCAATGACCGAGGAGAAGTACGGCCAGGGACGCACCACCTCGAATCCGGACACCGGGCGAGCTTCGACCGCCTCGACGGTCTCGCCGAAGGTTCGGCTGTCATCGTCGGTGACGATGAAGACCCGACTCGGGTCGTGTCGGCTCAACCACTCGATCATGCGAGGGCTCCTCCGTCGATACGCGCTCGCCAATCTGGCGCACGAATCCTCACAGAGCGATTGTGCCCCGTATTCTTCGTCTCTGTGGTCTCCGAGACGTTCGACAATTCGGTTTGGATCGAGGTTTCCGACTTCGACTTCACCGATATCACCTATCACCGGGCACAGGGCCACGGTGTGGTTCGCATCGCCTTCGATCGCCCCGAAGTCCGCAATGCCTTCCGGCCCCACACCGTAGACGAGCTCTTCGCCGCCCTCGATCACGCCCGTCAGGCCACCGACGTCGGCTGTGTCCTCCTCACCGGCAATGGGCCATCGCCCAAAGATGGCGGGTGGGCTTTCTGCTCCGGCGGCGACCAGCGGATCAGAGGCAAGGACGGATACAAGTACGCCGAAGACGACCAGCACGAGTCCGTAGATCAGGGCCGGGTCGGGCGTCTTCACATCCTCGAGGTGCAGCGCCTGATCCGGTTCATGCCCAAGGTCGTGATCGCGGTCGTGCCCGGCTGGGCCGTCGGCGGCGGGCACTCGCTGCATGTGGTGTGCGACCTGACCCTCGCCTCCCGCGAGCATGCAGTGTTCAAGCAGACCGATGCCGACGTCGCTTCATTCGACGCCGGGTACGGCTCGGCGTACCTGGCCCGCCAGGTGGGGCAGAAGCGGGCGCGGGAGGTCTTCTTTCTCGGTCATGAGTACTCGGCGACGGAGGCCTACGAGATGGGGATGGTCAACGCGGCAGTCCCCCACGCCGAGTTGGAGAAGGTGGCGTTGGAGTGGGGCATCGAGATCACCAGGAAGAGCCCAACCGCGCAACGTATGCTCAAGTTCGCCTTCAACCTGCTCGACGACGGTCTGGTTGGACAGCAGATCTTCGCCGGGGAAGCCACCCGGCTCGGCTATATGACCGACGAAGCACAGGAAGGGCGGGACGCGTTTCTCGAGAAGCGCGATCCCGACTTTGGACGCTACCCCTGGCACTTCTGAACCGGTGAACGCAGTTCAGGCCTGGAAGATCGCCGCACGGGTCCACACCCTTCCCGCCGCGGTGGTTCCGGTCGCGGTCGGATCCGCCCTGGCCGAGTTCGACGACGTCTTCCGATTCGACGCTCTTGCATATGCCCTGATCGCGGCACTCGCCATCCAACTAGCGGCCAACTTCGCCAACGATGCCTCGGACGCAGCGAGGGGGGCCGACACCGCGGAACGTCTGGGGCCGCCACGCATGGTTGCCTCGGGTCGGATCAGCTCGAGACAGATGTGGACCGGCGTCACCCTGGCCCTGCTGGTGGCCGCCGGGGCGGGAGTAGCGCTATCCGCCATCGCGGGGCCGATCATCCTGGTCATTGGTGTGGTCTCGGTGGCGGCCATGCTCGGTTACGTCGGGGGGCCGATTCCCTATGGCTACCGGGGCCTTGGCGAGGTCTTCGTGTTCGTCTTCTTCGGCATCGTGGCCACCGTGGGAAGTCGCTTCGTCCATGACATGACGGCACCAAGAGCGGCCTGGTTGCTTTCGATCCCGATAGGGATGCTGGTCACTGCGATCCTTGTCGCCAACAACTACCGAGATCTCGACACCGACAGGGCGGCGGGCAAACGGACCCTGGCGGTGACCCTGGGCCCGGCCCGGACCCGCACTCTCTTTGCGATCTTGGCCTACGGGGCATTTCCTCTGATCGCTCTGTTCGCCGTGGTTGGCTGGACTCCGATGCTCACCGTCTTCGCTTTCCTTCTGATCTCCTTTGCGACCGGCCCGGTCCGCATCGTCTACAGCAAGACAGACGGGCCGGCACTGATCCGAGCTCTGAAAATGACGGCGCGCTTGCACCTATGGACCGGTCTGGTCCTCGCCGGCGCAGTCCTCACGTAGTCATCCAGGAACCGAGCAGCCCACGACAGCGTCGAAAAGTGCATGACAACACCCCTACTACTTGTCGCCGTGCTGGGTGTGACTTTGGCCTCCTGCGCCGGGCCCGGAGAGCCTGAGGAGCCCGCCGTGTCCGATCCGCTGGGGACCACCTGGCACTTGGAGTCGGGAACCTCCGACGGCGAGCCGATCCCGATCCTGGACAGCCGTCCGATCACCCTGTCGTTCACCGAAGACGGCGCCGGGGGCACCGCTGCCTGCAACGGGTACGGCGGGTCCTATTCCATATCTGGCGACACGATCACCTTCTCCGAGCTGTTCCAGACCGAAATGGCCTGCTTCCCCGAGGAAACGATGGAGTCAGAACGGAGATATCTCGAGGCATTGACCAGAGTCGAGACGATCTCCGTCACCGAGGAGACGCTCACTCTCAGCGGCGAGGACACCGAGCTGACCTTGGCGAAACTGCCCCCGATCCCGACCTCGGAGCTGACCGGGACGGTCTGGGTGCTAGACGGGTTGGTCACTGGTGACGCTGTCTCCTCTGTCAGTGGCGAACGGGCGACCCTCGAGTTGTTCAGTGACGGGTCGGTGGTCGGATCCACCGGCTGTCGCACCCTGAACGGCCGGTACGTGATCTCCGGAGCGCAAGTTGACCTCAACGAGCTTGCCGCCGAGGGTGATTGTCCCGCCGAGCTCCAGGAACAGGACAACCTGGTGGTATCGGTCCTGGGTGACGGCTTCGGGGTCGCGATCGAAGGTGACACTCTCACGATCACGTCGATCGGCAACGAAGGCCTGATCTACAAAGCCGGCTGAGCGGAGCCGTCTCTCGCCCGATACCAGTGGGTCAGGTCTCGGCCGAGACCTCAGTGGGCATGATGCGAAGTGTCGCGGAACCTGCTCATGAGACCAGAGGCGAAAGGCTCTCAGATGTTTCACGTACGGCCCTGGTGATCTTGGGTGCCAGGAAGGTAACTTCATGACATCTGATCACCCAGGAGACGCACGCATTGGCCCACTTGTACGACTTCTCAGAAGCAGACGGCTCGGATAAGGATCTTCTTGGCGGAAAGGGGGCTGGTCTGGCCCGGATGACAAGTCTCGAGCTTCCGGTCCCACCAGGTTTCACCATCACCACCGAGGTCTGTCGGGTAACGATGGCCAGCGGTGAGATCCCGACCGACCTGTGGCCAGAGGTCGACGCGGCAGTGGCCAGGCTGGAAGAGCAGACGGGCCGCACGTTCGGGTCGGGCCCGGTCCCGATCCTGCTCTCGGTGCGCTCGGGGGCCAAGTTCTCCATGCCCGGGATGATGGACACGGTGCTCAACCTCGGAATCAACGAAGACGTGGTGAAGGCGTTGATCGAGTGGTCGGGTGATCCCCATTTCGGCTGGGACGCCAACCGTCGATTCCTCCAGATGTACGGCGACGTGGTGCTCGGTGTGGATGAGTCCTTGTTCCAGGATGTGCTGACCGAGCTGAGGACCGGCCGGGATGTCGACGACGACTCGGACCTGACCAGCGACGACCTCGAAGAAGCCACCCGTCGATTCCGCGCCATTATCGAAAGGGAGCGGCCAGGCGAGCTTCCCGACGACCCCATGCAACAACTACGCGGTGCTATCACCGCGGTGTTCAAGTCGTGGAACACCAAGCGGGCGATCGCCTATCGGCGCATCCACCACATCTCCAACGATCTGGGAACCGCCGCCAATGTCCAGATGATGGTGTTCGGGGACCTCGGCGACGACTCCGGAACCGGGGTCTGTTTCACCAGAGACCCCGCTACCGGCGCCAGGGTCCTGTATGGCGACTATCTGCCTCGGGCGCAGGGTGAGGACGTGGTGGCCGGGACCAGGGACCCGCTGAGTCTCGATGACCTTGCCGGGCTCCACCCGGAGTGTCATCGCCAGTTGGTGGAGATCATGGATGGTCTCGAGACCCACTATCGGGACATGTGCGACATCGAGTTCACCATCGAGCGAGATGTCCTTCACATCCTCCAGACCAGGGCCGGCAAGCGCACCGCGGCCGCCGCGGTGAGGATGGCCGTGGCCATGGTGGAAGAGGGTCTGAT
>DASWKK010000136.1:0-2495 GCA_036396655.1 Acidimicrobiia bacterium | reverse complement strand
CGCCTTCACCCAGCTGGCCATCACCGCTGAGGAACCACCACGGCGCGGGGTAGCGGCAACCGACGACTGGCCGGCCTACGCCCCGCCCAATCCCATCCTGGGGGTATCGATTGGGTTCATTGGTGTTCTCCTGATCGTGGTCGCCGGAGTCTGGCTCTACCTGAAGCCTCGTCGGAAGGAATCACATGTCGAGGAGCCGTGAGTCACTGCCGATGGCAGGCCTGCCCGGTCTGCTCGGGTTCGTGGTCCTCGTTGAATTGGTCCTGCTGCGTACCGGCACCCGCACCCTGATCCACATTCCGGGTCTGGGTCGATTCGAGACCCCGATCGGAATACTGGCCGAAGTGGGCCGCCTCGCCTATTACCTGGCGGTGGTATTCGTGGTGGCCACGCTGGCAGCCTTCGTCCACCACGGTCTTCGAGCCAAGACGCGCCGGCAAATGGTCGGTGGTGCCGGGGCACTTGTGATGCTGGTTGCGTCGGGCGTCGGACGTCTCGGCGTGCTCCCAGCGCACGTCGTCGGATGGACATCCCTCGCGGTCCTCGTCGCCGTCACTGCATCGGCCTGGCAGGGAAGACGTTCACTCCCGGTCGGCCTTTTCGTTCTCGGCTCTGTCGCCGCGGGTTGGGCCGTGCTCGGACAGGAGGGTGGAGGGAGTCTGAGCGGACGGCAAGTGGACTCACTGGTGATCTCAGCCGAGATCTTCTTGGTCCTCGCCGCGATCACTGCGCCGCTACTGGTGCAAGCAGGGCCAAGCAAGCTGGCAGTTCTCGCCGGAATCGGTGTCACTGTGCTCACCGCCGGCGCACTCACCGCCGGCTCCTCGACCGTGTCGATCCTCGTTCTGTGGAACTTGGGTGTCCCCGGCTGGCTGCCTGGAATCGGCTACGCCGTCGCCCTCGGGAGCCTGGCGACGACGCTGTGGTCGGCCCTGGAATCCGGCGACAGACTCACCGCCATCGGTCTGGTGCTCCTGGTCGGAGGCGGTGTCGGGGTCATCAGCACCTATCAGACAGGATTGGTGCTGACCGCAGTGCTCCTGATGGCATATTCGGTCAGCGGAGAACCCCTGGATCTCGCCGCCGGCTCTGTTCCGCAGACATACTTCAGTACCACCGGCCGGGATGCAGTTGCGTCAGCAGATGGCAGAGTGCCTCTCCCGTCCTTAGATCGTGGCTGAGTCGTCGAACCACGGTGATCACTTCCGGACGATCATCGAACCGTTCCGGATGCACTCGGTCGAGCCTATCGACTTCCCTACTCCGGAAGCGCGGGTGCACGCACTAGTACGGCCTGTTACAACCTATTCGGGCTCAAAGCCCGGGAAGTGGCAATCGACCTCCTGACCGATTCGGGTACGGGTGCGATGTCCACCCGCCACTGGGCAGGAATGATGCAAGGCGACGAGTCCTATGCAGGTAGCCGTTCCTATCAGCGTTTCCGGGAGACGGTCACGGCTCGCCCCCTGACGGTGTACATGGCTCAGCGGGGTAGAGGTGTCGCTCCGTTTGGTCCGCATTTGGTCCGCGAGAGGATTGAAAACGCCGCGAAACGATGAGAGTGGTTGAGAGACAAGACCGCAGCTCGGAGGCCGTTTCTTAGCATCCACCCTGGTAGTCAAAACCCCCTGATTCTGACTACGGACCAGGAGGTTGGGTGTTCGAGTCGCCCCGGGCGCGCTAGAGAAATCCTATGCAGTAGCAGGGGATGTCGCTTATGTGCTCCTCGTCGATGGGACATGGCGGGGCAACCTTTGGGAGCCCTTCACCCGATCGGACTACGTCGTTCGGGATATCACCTGCCATCTGAAGGTCACAAATATGTGCCTGAAGTGCCCTGTCTCTGGGGATTCCGGCGATGTGTCTCTCGATCAGGCGATATGGGTCGGAGGGTGAGCATGCAGATCGTCCTCGAGACACATTCGACGACCGAGGACGACGAGCGGGAACGTGACGGCTGTTAAGTCACGCCTCTGAAGCCGCCCTCTCCCTTGCGTTGGCGCGGAGCTGCAGGGCGGTTAGCACGAACCACGTCGCGAACGTGACAGCAAGTATCCGCTGTGCAACGCCTGCTCCTGTTGCCCTGGCGGCTGCCAGACCACCGGCGATGAACTCGGGGATCATGATGAGTGCTAGCACCGATGCGAATCGATGGATCGGACGCCACCTCGGATCCTGTTTGAACCGGCGTGACACCAGGTTTGTGCCCACGATCAGACTCAAGAATGTCAGCGGACCATTGATCGAATGGATGGTCCCCGCAAGGGTTTCTGGAGCCCCGTCCAAATCGATCGGGAACGTTGCGGCGACAAGAAGACCAATGCCCCAAACTCCCAAGAAACCGAGGCCGAGGCGAGATCGCGCAGGCGCCGCGAGGTCTCGACGGAGGCCAAAGACGAGCGCCCAAGTACTCACGCTTAGAGCAATGAACGCCGCAGTCATGAGGTAGCCGAATGGTCCCACTGCATACTCGCTTGTCGGTCGTTCGATGGGAT
>DASWKK010000135.1:0-3461 GCA_036396655.1 Acidimicrobiia bacterium | reverse complement strand
CCAACGTGATCTGTCTCCAACGGAGTCGAATCCCCCCCCTCGCGTCCGTCAGCACATGCGACGCGATCGCAGGCGCTGCTCTGCCAACAGCGAACTCTGCGCCTCCCTGTTGGGCGGGGCAAGTGCCATCGTGGATCCGAGCACGCCAAGGTCTCTCCTTCAGCGTGAAGAGTTCGCGAGGGCATGCTCGAGACTCTCCCGGACAAGCCGACGTAGGTGTCTTACAACGATCCGGTTGGTCGCCGAGCCCTCCTCAGCCGGGGTAGGAACCGGCCGGTGTGGGATGCGTAGGTGCGGTAGGCGTCGCCTAGTCCCTTGGGAGAGCTGAGCAGCCTCTCCTCGGCCGCCGCCCACCAAAGATGGGTGACGATGGACAACGCCGCCACTCCGAGCAGCAGGTAGCTTCGGAAGACGAGGGCGGTGCCCAGTGCGATGGCAATCATCGCGGTGTAGACGGGGTGGCGAACATATCGGTAGGGCCCGCCGCTCACCAGCTGATGGTCCACCGTCACCCCGCTGACCGCCCCGAACCCCCCTATCGCTTGCGAGGCCCACACCCCCACGGCAATGCCCAGAGCCCAGAGAGCGAAACCGACCGCCTGGAGCACCGGTTCGATCTCGGTTGACCAGTTCAACCATCCCTCGTACGCCCAGCCGGGTGCGACCACAACCAGGACCGGATAGACGAACGGAGCGACCTGTACCAGGTCGCCTCCGCGGCCGATTAGGGGAGGGGGGTGCAGCCGGGCCCGCAGCTCGACGCCGTGCCCGGGACGTTCCCATCGAGACCCCAACACCCACGCGGCCGCGTTGGTTGCTGCCATAACGGCCGCCGACAGTTGAACCCATGCACGCGCCACGTCATACCCGCCTTGGGGACGGGTTGGACGATACGCCGTGGTGGGGTGCTGTCAACGGCCACGGAGAACACCCCCCTCCTGAACCGCCCTGGGTTTGATGGAGACTCCGAACCTTGGAACAGGAGGATCCATGGCCCAGGAGAAGCACCCGTCGTCCAGGCGGTACCCGCCCGAGGTGAAGGACCGGGCGGTCCAGCTCGTCCGCACCACGATCAACCAGCAGAACGGCGAGCGCTTCGGCGTCGTCAGCCGCATCGCGCGACAGCTCGACATCGGAGCCGAGACCCTTCGCACCTGGGTCCGCCAAGCGGAGATCGACGACGGTGATCGGCCCGGGCTCACAACCGATGAGCGCACCCGGATCGCCGAGCTCGAGCGCGAGAACCGGGAGCTCCGCCGAGCCAACCAGATCCTGAAGGAGGCGAGCGTGTTTTTCGCCCAGGAGCTCGATCGGCCCCGGAGATGACCCGCTTCATCGACGAGCGTCGGGATCGTTTCTGTGTCGAGCTCCTGTGCCGCACCCTTGGGGCATCACCGTCGACCTACTACGGCAGGAGGAGCCGACCGCCGTCCGCCAGGGCGATCAAGGACGCGTGGTTGCACGAGGAGATCGAGCGGGTGTTCAAGGCCAACTACTCGGTCTACGGAGCCCGCAAGGTCTGGCGGCAGCTGCACCGCGAGGGGATCCAGGTCGGCCGTGACCGGGTGGCCCGCCTGATGCGCCAGGCCGGCCTGCAGGGCGTCCGCCGTGGCAAGAAGCACTTCACCACCCGACGCGACGAGCGCGCGGCCCGCCCGCCGGACTTGGTGGAGCGGGACTTCACCGCACAGGCTCCGGACCGTTTGTGGCTCGCGGACATCACCTACGTCCGCACCTGGTCCGGGTTCTGTTACGTGGCCTTCGTCGAGGACGCGTTCTCTCGGATGGTCGTGGGCTGGTCGATCGCCACGCACCTTCGGACCTCGCTTGCCACCGAGGCGCTGGAGATGGCGGTGTGGCGCCGTGGCGTCTCCATCGAGGGTCTCGTTCATCACTCCGATGCCGGAGGTCAATACACGTCCGTGGCCTACTCCGAGCGCCTGGCCGAACACGGGATCGCCCCGTCCGTCGGGAGCGTCGGGGACTCGTTTGACAACGCGATGGCCGAGTCGGCCATCGGCCTCTACAAGACCGAGCTGATCCGACGTCACGGACCCTGGCGCAGCCCCGCTCAGGTCGAGATCGCAACGCTCGAGTACATCGATTGGTTCAACTTCCGCAGGCTGCACGGGGAGATCGGCCACGTCCCGCCGGCGGAGTTCGAGGAGGTGTTCTACGCTTCGAAGACCGCGGAGCAAATCCAAGCCTGAAGGTCTCTACGGAACCCAGGGCGGTTCAGCCCGAGGGCGGCGTGACCTTGGTCACCCTGCCGAGGCTGTCGTACTCGGTCGTCGTGACCCGGCTCTGCTGCGTGCTCTGGTTGGTGCCAGGCACCTGTGGGGGTCAGAAACTCCGGTCGGGCCGCTTGATCTGCGGATTCGCAGCGGGCGGCGGCGATCAGCGAGCCACTCAATGGATGCCCGGCAAGCCAGTGCCTCATCCACTCCGGTTGGATGCACGCGGCTGAGTCGGGCCTTCATGAAGGGCGATTCGCAGCGATTCCACCGGCGACAAGCTCGGCCGAAGCCGCTGGTCACAGGGGTAATCGGAGTCTTTGACCCCACCGGTGCGGACACCAATCGCGACCTCGCTTGCTCGTCGTTCCTGACCGGCTACTCGAGCGACCGCTCGGCCCGGCTGTCACCCGTCGAGGAGGCGAGGCGGGGCCCGCCCAGTTAGGGTTCCTGCGAGGTCCTACGGCACACCCCTGAAGGGGAGGATCCGATGGATGCGCTGTTGCTGATCGGCAGGATCCTGTTCGCGATCCTGTTCATCTCGTCCGGTGTGATGGGGCACCTCGTCGCGCGAGCGCAGCTGACGGGATACGCCGAGAGCAAGGGCTTCCCGATGGCCGGCCCCGCCGTGATCGTCAGCGGCGTGGCGATCATCCTCGGCGGCATCGGCATCGCCGCCGGCATCTGGATCGATATCAGCGCGCTGGTGATCGCGGTGTTCCTGTTCTTCACCACGTTCTTCATCCATTCGTTCTGGAAAGAGACCGACCAGATGGCGCGGATGATGGACATGACCCAGTTCCAGAAGGACCTCGCCCTGCTCGGCGCTTCCCTCGTGTTCTTCGTCGTCGCTGCATACGGCGGTGACCTCGGCCCCTCGCTGACGGACCCACTGCTCCACCTGTAACCGGCGACGTCCGCCAAGCCGGGGGAACTCCAGGCCTCGTCGAGGTGCGAGCCTGGTCACACGCCCATGCTCCCTAAGGTCAAGACCGATACACTTACTTGATCGATAGGCGGTCGACGAGGGGGGCCATAGATGTACGGAACCGTCGCCAAGACGAGGGTAAAGCCGGAGAATCGCGAGAAGCTTCGCAAGGTCTTCGAAGGTCAGGCCTACGAGACTGTCCCGGGGTTCGTGTCCTCGCACATCTTGTGGGAGAACGACGGCGACGTCGCGTGGATGATCGCTGTGTTCGAGGATCGAGCTTCGTACGAAAAGAACGC
>DASWKK010000134.1:0-3200 GCA_036396655.1 Acidimicrobiia bacterium | reverse complement strand
GATGGTGACCGCCCCAATGCAAGGAACCATCGTCAAGATTCACGTGACCGCCGGGACCGCGGTGAAGGAAGGAGACCCGATTTGTGTTCTCGAAGCGATGAAGATGGAGAACGAGGTCAGGTCGCCAAACAGCGGTGAGGTTGTGGACCTACGTGTGCAAACCGGCGATACCGTGACCCCTGGCCAGGTGATCGCCATCGTCAAATAGGACCCGGGCGAACTCCCCTCGTCTTCGCTGCGCTCAGACGGTCCCCCCCTTCAGAAAGGGGGGGACAGCCGCACAGGGGGTTGGACTGGGCGAACCCCCCTCGTCTTCGCTGCGCTCAGACGGTCCCCCCTTCAGAAAGGGGGGACAGCCCCACGCAGCGGGGGACAACGGAGCTACTCGGCCGCGTCGGAGAGCGCCTCGGTCATCGAAGGGTGCACCATTAGAGCCTCGACCAGAGTCTTCACCGTCACCTCGGCCTGGACGGCGAGAGTGAGGACGCCGATCAGCTCCGAGGCCCGGTGACCGACGATGGTCCCACCGAGGACAACCCCGGTGGCGGGGTCGGATGTGACCTTGACGAAGCCTCGCGTGAAGTGCTGAAGGACCGAGCGAGCATTCGAGGCGAACGGCACCTTCATGGTGCGGACCTTGCGGCCACGTGCTGCCGCGTCCACGTCCACCAGCCCGACCGAGGCGATCTCTGGCTCGGTGAAGATCGCCTCGGCGACCTTGGAGTAGTCCAGTGGTGTCACCGGCAGATCAAGAGCATGGCGGGCGATCTTTCGCCCCTGCATCGAAGCCACCGAGCTGAGCAGCATCTGGCCGGTCACGTCTCCCCCGGCGTAGATGTGGGGAACGGACGTCCTCTGGTACTCGTCGACCTGGACGAAACCCCGGTCGGTGACCACGCCCGCCTCTTCCAGGCCGATCCCGTCGCTGAGCGGGACCGAGCCGACCGCGAGCAAGGCGTGAGATCCCCGGATCATCCGCCCGTCGTCGCAGAAAACTGCCACCCCTTCGTCGCTGACGTCGATCTTCTCGGCTCGAGCCCCGATGACCAGATGCACGCCACGCTCGAGAAAGTCCTCCTCGAGCACTGCCGCCACTTCGGCGTCGCGATGGGGAAGGATTTGGCGGCGAGAGACCACCAGGCTGACCTCCGAGCCCAGGCTTTCGAATATGTGAGTGAACTCGACGCCGGTCACCCCCGACCCGATGACAATGACGTGCTCGGGCACCGCTTCCAGGTCATAACAATCCCTCGTCGTCAGCACCCGCACCCCATCGACCGGCGCCCAATCGGGAACCCTGGGAGCCGAACCAGTCGAGATCATCGCCCGGTCGAATGCGATCCGTCGCTCCCCCGACCCGGTGTCGACTACCACCTCACGGTCGGAGACGAACCGGCCGTGCCCGTAGATCACCTCCACGGACTGGGAGTCGAGCAACTCGATCCAGTTGCGATTGATGTCACTGGTGATGGCCTTGATCCGACCGGAGAGGACAAGAGGGTCGACTCGGGTCGGCTCGGTGACAAGCCCGAGTTGAGCGGCATTGCGCACGGAAGAGTGGCGAAGCGCACTGGCAGCCATGGTCTTCGACGGGATACAGTCCCAGAGGTGGGCCGCCCCGCCGACGATCTCCTTCTCTATGAGGGTCACCCGGCCACCCTTTGAAGCGGCCGTGGTGGCAGCCTGGGTCCCGGCCGGCCCGCCCCCGATCACGAGCAGATGCCGCCTGGTGTCCTTCGAGTCGCTCACACCGCCAGGACGCTACCGGGATCGTTGGGGCAATCGATTCATGCCGGGCGATACAGCCCAAATACCAACCGCAGCCGGTCCGAGACCTCACCTACCGTCGCCCCTGACCATAGGGCGGTCTTCATCGCCGGCAGGAGGTTGCTCTCGGTGGCGGCCAGATCCTGGAGATGGTCGAGAGCAGCATCCACCACCCCTTGGTCCCTGTCTGCCCGCCATCCGGCCAGGCGCCGTCTCTGATCCTCTTCGAGCGCGGGGTCGATCTCGAGTACGGGTATCGCTTCGCCACCCTCGGACACGAAGCGATTGACCCCGACAACCACGCTTTCGCCATCACCCTGCCGTTTGGCCTCCGTGTAGGCCGACTCCTCGATCCGGGCCTGCATCCACCCCTGCTCGATTGATGCCACCGCTCCGCCGATCTCCTCGATCTCGTCGAGAAGCTGGTTTGCTGCCAGTTCGAGCTGGTCGGTCAAATACTCGACGTAATAGGACCCGCCAAGAGGGTCGACGGTGTCGGCCACCCCGGACTCATGGGCGATCACCTGCTGAGTGCGGAGGGCAAGCAGCGCGGAATCGTCGGTGGGCAGGCCGACCGCTTCGTCAAAGGAGTTGGTGTGCAGCGACTGGGTTCCGCCCAGAACCGCAGCCAGCGCCTGGAGCGCAGTCCTCACGACATTGTTGAGCGGCTGCTGCGCGGTCAACGTGGAGCCGGCTGTCTGAGTGTGGAACCGCATCGCCCAGCTGCGCGGATCACTCGCTCCCACCACCTCACGCATGAGACGGGCCCAGATGCGGCGGGCCGACCGGTACTTGGCCACCTCCTCGAAGAACTGGTTGTGCCCGTTCCAAAAGAAGGAGAGGCGGGGGGCGAACACGTCAACGTCCAGCCCGGCATCGACGGCTGCCCGCACATAGGCCAGACCATTGGCGATGGTGAAAGCCAACTCCTGTGCCGCCGTCGCACCGGCTTCTCTGATGTGATAGCCGCTGATCGATATCGTGTTCCACTGCGGCAACTCGGCGGCGGCGTACTCGAAGACGTTGGTGACCAGTCGCATTGAGGGCCGGGGCGGGTAGATGTAAGTGCCCCGTGCGACGTATTCCTTGAGAATGTCGTTCTGAATGGTCCCGTTCAGCTCCTTCGGGTCGACTCCCTGCTCCTCGGCCACCAGCTGGTAGAGGAGGAGAAGGATCGGGGCGGTCGCGTTGATCGTCATCGACGTCGACACCTGATCCAGCGGGATCTCGGCCAGGAGCCTTCTCATGTCGTCCAGAGTGTCGATGGCCACTCCAACCTTGCCCACCTCCCCCGATGCCAACGCCTGATCGGAGTCGAGGCCCATCTGGGTAGGAAGGTCGAAGGCAACACTCAAGCCGGTTTGACCGGCGTCGAGCAGATCTCGAAACCTGCGGTTGGTCTGCTCGGCGGTTCCAAAACCGGCGTACTGACG
>DASWKK010000133.1:0-13072 GCA_036396655.1 Acidimicrobiia bacterium | reverse complement strand
AAGCGGACTCGGGCAGACGAGCGAGCAGAAATGGCAGCACACCTTCACGACTCGGTGCTCCAGACCCTCGCTCTGATTCAACGGCGCGTGCCCGAGAATCGTGCCGTGGTGCGGCTGGCCCGTCGTCAAGAACGAGAGCTGAGGGTGTGGCTCAATGGCGGCCCGGCGCTGGGCATCGCCACCTCCCTCAACTCCGCTCTCACCCGGGCGGCGGACGAAGTGGAAGACAAGCACGACGTCCTGGTTGAGCTGTCCACTGCCGGAGATGCTCCGCTCGACGACCGGGTGGGCGGCCTGGTGCTTGCCGCCCGCGAGGCGATGGCCAACGCGGCTCGTTTCGCAGGTGTCGATCGGATCTTCGTCCTCAGCGAGGCCGGCGACGACTGGGTGAGGCTGGTTGTGCGCGACCGAGGTGCGGGGTTCGACCCTGCAGTCGTCCCCGACGATCGCCGCGGCATCCGGGAATCGATCGTGGGCCGGATCGAGCGCCTGGGTGGGGCCGCCTCGATTCACAGCGCACCCGGCGAGGGCACCGAGGTCGACCTTCAGATCGGCGCCGCCGAATGACGGACCTGGTGCGAGTCTTCGTGGTCGATGACCATCACCTGTTCCGGGTCGGAGTCCGGAGCGAGTTGCACGAAGCCGTCGACCTGGTCGGCGAGGCCTCCGAGGTCGAGGCTGCCATTGAGATGATCCGGGAGCGAACGCCCGATGTCGTATTGCTCGACGTCCATATGCCGGGTGGGGGTGGGCGGGCGGTCATCGAGGCTGTGGCCGCCACCAATCCGGAGGTGAGGTTCCTCGCCCTTTCCGTCTCCGATTCGCCCGAAGACGTGATCGCCGTGGTCAGGGCCGGAGCCCGAGGGTACGTGACCAAGACGGTGGAGACGGAGGAGCTGATTGCAGCCATACGCGCCGTGGCCGAAGGCGAGGCCGTGTTCTCACCACGATTGGCCGGATTCGTGTTGGATGCCTTCGCCGGGTCGATACCGGTGGACGACGACGCCGAGTTCAACCAGCTCACGCCACGGGAGAGAGAGACCATGCGTCTCATCGCTCTGGGGCACAGCTACAAGGAGACCTCGCAACGTCTCGCCATCTCGGTCAAGACCGTGGAGCGACATGTCTCGGCCGTCTTGCGGAAGCTTCAACTCTCCAACCGTCACGAATTGGCCCGCTGGGCGGCCGACCACCGGATCGTCTGACCCCCGACCCGGTCGAGTCCGCCCTTCGCCGGACCCGAGACAGCTGCTTCCCCGGGGTGCCAATGGGGGATACGTCGGCCTGACAGCCATTTTCCCTGTTTACACTTCATCGTTCCCCCAACACGAGGGAGCGATGTCGGCACCTTTCTTTGATCCAGGCCCGGACCGGGACGCCTGTGGCGTTGGGTTTATCGCCGCCCTCGACCGGGTTCCCAGCCACCGGATGACCAGTCTCGCAGTCGAGTGTCTGGTCAACCTGGATCATCGAGGCGCCCGAGCGGCCGACGGGACCGGCGACGGCGCCGGGCTGCTAACCCAGCTTCCGCACCGGCTGATCAACCGGGAGCTGAAGACTCACGGTCTCGAAGTTACGCCTGGGAGCCTCGGTGTGGTCATGTGCTTCCTCTCACCGACCGAGGCGGCCGCCTCCCGTTCCGTTGTCACCGAGGCCGTGGAAGCCGAGGGAATGCATGTGCTGTTCTGGCGTTCGGTGCCCATCGATGCCTCCGTTCTGGGCGACCATGCCCGATCGGTGCTTCCCCTGATCGAACAGGCCATCGTCACCGGAGCGGTTGAGGGAGCAGACTTCGAGCGCAGCCTCTACCTGGCCAGAAAGCGAATCGAGAGAGCGGCAACCCCAGGACTGTCGATACCGTCGGCGTCGAGCCGGACCATTGTCTACAAGGGCCTGTTCACCGCCTCCACCATCGCCGACTTCTATCGTGACCTTGTCGACACGGATTACGAGACGGCCTTTGCCATCTTCCATCAGCGTTACTCGACAAACACCTTCCCTTCCTGGGACAACGCCCAGCCGTTCCGCACGCTGGCCCACAACGGAGAGATCAACACCATCCAATCGAACCGTTCCTGGATGCTGGCCCGGGAGAAGGCGGCCACCCCGGGAGTGTGGGGCGACCGTCTTCCCGATCTGTTCCCCTTCCTCCAGCCCGGGATATCCGACTCGGGCAGCCTGGACAACGCTTTCGAGCTCCTGATGCGAAGCGGTCGATCCCTGGCCCACGTCAAGGAGCTGCTGATCCCGGCGGCCTGGGAGAACGTTCCCGACCTCGATCCCGACCTGGCCGCGTTCTACGCATACCACGCCTTTCTCACCGAGCCCTGGGATGGGCCGGTCGCCATCGCCGCCACCGACGGCTCCTCGCTGTTGGCGGGCATGGACCGCAACGGGCTCCGTCCTGCTCGCTGGGCGATCACTCCCCAGGTGATCCTGGTCGCCTCCGAGGCCGGGGTCTGTCCCGAGGAGGAGGCCAAAGCCACGGCCAACGGTCAGCTCGGCCCGGGGGAGCTGATCGTCTTCGACGGGGAGACGGGGGAGGTGCGGCACTCCGATCAGGTCAAGGCGGCATTGGCCGCGGCCCGGCCCTACGGCGATTGGGTCAACACCGAGACGCTTCGCATCCAGGCCCCATTCGACGAACTGGCCGACGATCGTTTCGATGCCGCTGCCTTGAGCCGGGTGTTCGGGTACACCGTCGAAGAGCGCCGGCTGATCATCGCCGACATGGCCCGGGGGGACAGCCCCCTGGGTGCGATGGGAGACGACACCGGTTTGGCCGTGCTCGCCTCTCGACCCCGCCGGCTCACCCAGTACTTCCATGAGCAGTTCGCACAGGTGACGAATCCCCCGATGGATCCGATAAGGGAGAAGCTGGTCATGTCGCTGCGCATCCAGCTGGGTCGTCGTGGCCCCCTTCTCGAGGACACCCCACAGCAGGCCCATCTGATCGAATTGGCCAGCCCGATCCTCTCCGATGCCGAGCTGGAATCGATCGTCCGTTCCGGAGACCCTCGTTTCTTCTCCCATTGGATCGCCACCACATGGGCCGTGGCCGACGGGCCCGAAGGGATGGAGCAACGTCTCGATGAGATCTGCGACGAGGCCGCCCAGGCGGTCAAGTTGGGTGCGAGCATCATCGTCCTCTCCGACCGCGAGACCGAAGCGACTCGGGCTTCGGTGCCGATGCTCCTTGCCCTGGGCGCGGTTCATCACCGCTTGATCGACGAAGGCGTCCGCGGGCTCGTCTCGCTGGTGGTCGTCTCGGGTGAGCCGCGGGATCCTCACGACCTGGCCTGCATGATCGGGTTTGGGGCGTCGGCCGTGAACCCGTATCTCGCCATCGAGCACGCTCGTGACCTGGCCGCCTCCGGTGCCATCGACGTCGACCCGGTGGCGGCCCAGGAGAACTACCGCGACGCCATGGAAGGTGGTCTGCTCAAGATCATGTCCAAGATGGGAATCTGCACCTTGTCGGCGTATCGCGGCTCGGAGCTGTTCGAGGTGATTGGGCTCTCCGAACATGTCTGTCGCAAGGCGTTCCGCAACGCGCCCCGCCGGCTCCGGGGCGTCGGTCTCCGTGAGCTGGCACGCCAGGCGTTGCAGCGACACCACGCCTACACGGAGAGCGCTTCCGAGCCCGGTGGGTTCTACAAGCACCGGCGCGGTGCCGACACCCATGTGACCAGCCCGATGGTGGTTCTGGGAGTGCAGAAGGCGGTGCGCTCGGGCGACCCGGAAGATTGGGACAAATACATCGAGATGATCTCGGACCGGGAGCCGGCCCTGGTACGCGATCTGTTCACCTTCGTGCAGCGGACGCCGGTCCCCCTCGACGAAGTGGAGCCGGTCGAGGGGATCATGCGTCGTTTCACCACTGCGGCGATGTCTCTTGGCGCTCTCTCAGCCGAGGCCCATGTGGCCCTGGCCGAGGCGATGAACATGATCGGTGGTCATTCCAACTCGGGCGAGGGGGGAGAGGACCCCGAACGATTCGGCACCCCGATGAACTCGGCGATCAAGCAGGTCGCATCGGGCCGGTTCGGGGTGACCCCGGCTTATCTGGACTCGGCCGACGAGCTGCAGATCAAGATGGCCCAGGGCTCCAAGCCCGGTGAAGGTGGCCAGTTGCCCGGGCACAAGGTGTCGGCCGAGATCGCCCGCCTGCGCTACACCGAGCCGGGCGTCACTCTGATCTCGCCTCCGCCCCATCACGACATCTACAGCATCGAAGACCTGGCCCAGCTGATCTACGACCTCAAGGCGTTCAAGCCCACCGCCCGTGTCTCTGTCAAGCTGGTCAGCGAACCGGGAGTGGGGACTATCGCGGTTGGTGTGGCCAAGGCCGATGCCGATGTCATCACAATCTCCGGGTCTGAAGGCGGGACTGGCGCCTCCCCATTGGTGTCGATCAAGCACGCCGGCTCGCCCTGGGAGCTGGGCCTCGCCGAGGCGCACCAGGTTCTCACCGCCAACGGGCAACGCTCCCGCGTGCTTCTCGAGACCGACGGTGGGTTGCGCACCGGGCGGGATGTGGTGGTGGCCGCCCTGCTCGGCGCAGAGCGGTTCGGGTTCGGGACGCTTCCCCTCCTCGCCATGGGCTGCAAGATGGTGCGCCAGTGTCATCTCAACACCTGCCCGGTCGGGATCGCGACACAGAATGAGGACCTGAGAGCCAAGTTCACCGGCTCCGCCGACCAGGTGGTGCTCCTCTTCCGTCGTCTCGCCGAGGAGGCAAGAGGCCACATAGCGACGCTGGGAGCCAGGTCCATCGAGGAGCTGGTGGGTCGCGCCGATCTGCTCCGTCCCATCGATCCCCAGCATCCGCTTTCGGCCGATCTCTCGGCGATGTTGATCGCCTCCCAGGGAGGCAAGAGCCATGAGGGATACCGCAAGATCCCGCTCTCGGACCTGTCGGTACAGCTGGTGGCGGACAGCCAGGAGGCGATCGCAACCCAGGCACCGATCGAGCTGTCCTATTCGATACGCAACGTGGACCGGGCGATCGGGGCCCGTCTCTCCGGCGACATCACGTCCCGCCACGGGAGCGACGGTCTTCCCGAGAGCACGATCGTCGTCAGGTTCTCTGGTACGGCCGGGCAGAGTTTCGGAGCCTGGTTGTGCCGGGGTGTGGACCTGCATCTCGACGGCACTTCCAACGACTACCTGGGCAAGGGGATGGGTGGCGGGCTGATCTCGGTCTCCCCGCGTCGACCCAACGGCCTGGTGCCTCAGGCCGCCGGCAACGCCGTTCTCTACGGGGCTACCGGTGGCCGGGTCTTCCTTGCCGGCCGCGTCGCTCAACGCTTCGCGGTGAGGAACTCGGGAGCCACCGCGGTCATCGAGGGTTGCTCCGACCACGGCTGCGAGTACATGACCGGGGGCAAGGTGCTCGTGATCGGCGACGTCGGGCGCAACTTCGCCGCCGGCATGACCGGCGGTGTGGCCTACGTCTGGGATCCAGACCTCAGTCTGAAGGCCATGCTGGCCGACACCGCCCCTTCAGCCCGTAGGCCATCTGACTCCGATCTGGCCGACATAAGGGCCCTCGTCGAGGCTCATCTCGCCAATACCGGCAGCCCGATCGCTGCCGGTATCCTCGACGACTGGCCGGTACAGCAGGGATCATTCTGGGTGGTATCCGCCTCTGGACAGGCCCGGGAACCGATCCGGGTCGAAGTGGGTGAAGTCCCCGCGGCGGGTTGAGACTCGATCGAGATCGTCTTGCCGGACACTGATTCAACAAGTGGGTTGCCGGGCCACATCGTGATCGTGGGCCCGATGGGCTCAGGCAAGACGACGCTGGCTGGTGGATTGGCCCGGTCGTTGGGGCGAGAGGTCTTCGACTCGGACGAATCGATTGAAGAGTCCACCGGGCGCATCGGCCGGGAGATCGCCAGAACCGACGGGGTCGAGGCGTTGCACCGGCTGGAGGCAGAGGTGCTTTTCGACGCCCTCAACAGCCCGAGCCCGGCAGTGGTCGCCGCCGCAGCCTCGGTGATCGAGGACCCCGTGGTGAGAGAGGCATTGGCGGACGCATACTGTGTCTGGGTGACCGCCGACCCTGACATCCTGGCCGAGCGGTCCGCTCGGGGTAGTCATCGACGCGCCCTGGCCCATCACGAGAATCTGGGGCGTCGGGACCCGCTTTTCGAAGAGGCAGCCGACCTGGTGGTCGACACCGGGGAGCTCTCGGAGGCAGAGTCTCTGAGACGGGTCGTGGAGGCGATCGAAGCGAGCCGACGTTGAACGCGGTGGGCGACCGATTCCCGCTCGGTGCCAACTACTGACCTGGGCGCAAGGCGCCCAACTATCGACCTGGGCGCAAGGCGATGTACTGGTGCTCGGACTTCGACCAAGGCGAGCTACTAACTGATCGGCCGGCACGCCAGACGGCTCTATCCGGCGGGCTGAGCTCGACCAAGCGGTGCCAAAATGAAAGCGCTTTCCAGGAAATCGGCAGAATTGCCCCCAGTATCGCTTGACACCGCCTGGTATCGACGGATAGGGTTGAGAGCGCTCTCAACACCTTTTGAGGAGGAGGCGAACGGGAGATGGCGAGGACCCTCGACGATCTGGCACAGCTGAGCGGTGTCTCCCGCGCCACGGTCTCCCGGGTGATCAACGGCGGTCCCGTCTCCGAGCAGACCCGTCTCAAGGTGCTCCAGGTACTCGAGAGCCACGACTACCGCCCCAACCTGGCCGCCCGTTCCCTGGCCAAGGGACGTACCGGAGTGATCGGGGTGGTCATGCATGTCGACCCCCCGCTGCTCTTCGAAGACCCGTACTTCGCAACCCTCCTCCACGGCTTGACTGATGTGCTTTCCGAGAAGGCGGCGGGGATGATGCTCTGGCTGGGGAACCGGAGCAAAGAGGAGACCCTCGACCGGATCCTGGGCATGGGGCTTCTCGACGGGGTGGTGGTGACTGCCGATATGCTCGAAGACCCCTTGGTCGACGGGCTCCTCGTCTCGGAGCTGCCCACGGTCCTGATCGGGCACAGACGCACCGACCTCGAGGCGAGTTATGTCGACGTGGACAACATCCATGCGGCCGACATAGTCACACGTCATCTGATCGACATCGGCCGAAAGCGCATCGGTCACATCACCGGCCGACGTGGCACCGTCGCCGCCGAGGACCGTCTTCAGGGCTATCTGAAGGCGATGCGCCGGGCCAAGCTGAGCACCGACGGCCTGGTTGCCGAAGGCGACTTCAACCGTCCCTCCGGCATAGAGGCAGCCCGCCGTTTGCTCGACACCGGCGTCGACGCCATCTTCGCCGCCAACGACGCTACGGCCTCGGGTGCTCTCGAGGAGGTCAAGTCACGAGGCTTGACAGTCCCCGGCGACGTGGCCCTGGCAGGGTTCGACGACCTCGACTTCGCCTCCGAGCTCGATCCCCCGCTCACCACTATTCGCCAGGGAGTCCATGCCCACGGCAGCGAGGCGGCTAGGGCACTGTTCGGCCTGCTCGACAGCCCCCACACCCCGCGTCGGGTTCTTCTCCCCACCGAGTTGGTCATCCGCCAGTCGACCGTTGGAGGTTCTCTGCAATGAAGAAACGGAGGTTACGCCCCGCCCTCGGGGCGGACCCGTCGGCCGGGATAGCCCTGCCGACGCAAATCACGAGGGCGAAGGAGGAGAAGGGAAACAATGAAACGATGGAAAAGCGTCGCCGTGGTGGTGGCTCTGATGATGGTCATCGCTGCGTGCGGCGGCGAGACCGGCTCAGAGACAACCACCACTACCGGCGACACGGTTGGTACGGAAGCACCAACAACGACGTCGGGCGACACTGCTGAAGAGCCATCCGGCGACAGGACCCAGATTAGATGGTTCGTGGGCATTGGTGCCGGCGGTCAGCCGGAACAGGCCGACGCACAGCGTGTCGTGGTCGACGAGTTCAATGCCTCTCAGGACGAGATCGAGCTCGTCATCGAGATCGTTGACAACGACGTCGCCTATGAGACGCTCGCCACCCAGATCGCATCGGACAATCCACCCGACATCATCGGGCCGGTAGGCCGGGACGGCTCCAACGCCTTCTCCGGTCTCTACCTGGACCTCGAGCCGCTGGTGGAGTCGACCGGTTTCGACACGTCGATATGGCCCGAAGAGACGATCGAGAACTTCCGCGAGCCGGACGGGACCCTTCCCGGTCTGCCCTTCGCATCGTTCCCCTCGTTCATATTCTTCAACAGGGCGCTCTTCGACGAGGCCGGTCTGCCTTATCCACCACAAGAGTACGGGCCCGACGGCGTCACCGTCTATGGCGAAGGCACCGAGTACGAGGGCACATGGGACTTCGACAAGGTGGCTGAGATCGGAGCGATCCTGGCTGTCGACGCCAACGGCAACGACGCCACCAGCGCCGACTTCGACGGGTCTAACACCGTGCAGTGGGGCTTTGTCTGGCAATGGACCGATCGTCTCTTCCAGCAGGGCTCGTTCTGGGGCGCGGGATATCCCGTGGCTGACGACGGCACTGCCGATGTCCCCCAGACCTGGGAAGACGAGTGGCGGTGGTATCACGACGCGGTGTGGGGCACGGGTATCGCTCCGGGACAGGAGGAATTGGACGCCCTGGGCGGCAATGCCTTCCAGTCCGGAGCGGTGGCCATGGCCGGCACCCATCTCTGGTACACCTGCTGTGTCCGTGACGATGACAACAACATCCCGGGCGATTTCTTCGACTTCGCGGTGATGCCGTCCAACAACGGTGTAGTGACGACCAACATGCACGCCGACACGTTCCGGATCCTGGCTTCCACCCAGAACCCGGACCAGGCGTTCACGGTGCTGAGTTACCTGCTGACGGACGCTGCCCTGCCCTTGCTGACGGCGTACGGAGCCGCTCCGGCGGATGAGACCCTCACCGAGGACTTCTTCGCCTCACTCGAGGAGAGGTATCCCCAGGGCGTCAACTGGCAGGTGGCAGTTGACAGCGCGGCCTTCGCCGACGCACCGAGCCATGAGCAGTTCCTGCCCGGATGGGAGCAGTACAAGGAGGCGATGGACACGCTCCAGAGCGCCGTGCTGACCGACCCCGAGCTGGACCTCGACGGCGCGATCGCAGATTTGGAGACAAATCTGACCGCGATCTTCGAGGAGAACGCGGGCTAGAGCACTTGGCGATACCAGCCATAACCGTGAAGGGAGCGGCCGGGCACCCGGCCGCTCCCATCCGGCCCGGCAAGTCGACGCTGGCTCGACGACGGGGACGAGCCGGTCTCTGGTTCGTCATGCCTTGGATCGTCGGCTTCTTCCTCTGGTATGCGATCCCGATGGTGGCGTCGCTCTGGTTCTCGTTCACCGACTTCAACCTGGTGTCGAATGAGCCCACCGAGTTCATCGGGCTCGACAATTGGGCCAAGCTGCTCTCCGATCCCGAAGTGCGTGGGTCGGTCATGGTCACCGTCCGCTTCGGTTTGATAGCCCTTCCGGTGGCGATCCTGTTTCCGATGGGTGTGGCCTATCTGTTGGTCAAGAAGAACCTGAGGGGCCGGGAGACCTTCCGCGCCCTCTTCTTCATGCCCTCGATCATCCCCTTCGTGGCGGCAGTCCTCATCTTCGGCGGGGTGATGAACAGCCAGATCGGCTGGGTCAACAAGATCCTCGAGCTGGTCGGGATCGACGGGCCTCGCTGGTTCCTCGACCGGACGTTCGTCTACCCGGCTCTGGTGTTCATCGGTCTGTGGGGGGTGGGCAACGCCACGATCATTTTCATCGCCGCGATGAACTCGGTTCCGGCTTCGCTCTACGACGCGGCCCGGATCGACGGGGCTTCGGAGCTGCAGAGCTTCCGCCATGTCACCCTTCCCCTGATCTCCCCGATCATCTTCTACAACCTGGTCATTGCCCTGATCGGATTGTTCAACTACTTCCTGGTGCCGTTCGTGCTCTACAACGGAAGTGGTGACCCTGGTGGAGCCACCAACTTCTATGCCCTCTACTTCTTCCGGGTCGGCTTCCAGTTCTTCAACATGGGGTACGCCGCCACCCTGGCTTGGGCCCTGTTCGTGGCGGCTCTCGTCGTCACCGGGCTCCTCTTCTGGTCGGCGAAGTACTGGGTCCATTACGAGTTTGCGAGGAACTGACCCATGGCCGTGACCGTGAGACGTCCGGGCCGGAACCTGAGGCGACCATCCGTCGGATCGCCGGGCTGGTCGAAGGAGAAGGGAGGACGACGCTTCGAGGGATGGCTGGTGACGTCGTTCACCGCCCTGGTGCTCATCATCTTCCTGATGCCGATGGGATACATGGCGGTCACCTCGCTCAAGTCGGAACAGCAGTTGGCCAACCTGACCGGGCCGATCCTCCCCATGTCCCCGGCTATCTTCGAGTACGAGGGACGTGCCCTCGACATGATGACCGTGCCCATGCCTGACGGATCCGAGATGGAGCTGGCCATGCTCCAGCCGGGCCGCCAGGTGTCCCAATTCATCGACCCGGTAAACCCGGAGGCAGGACCGATCCAATGGGAGGGGAACTGGCGGGTGCTCACCCCCGCATATGAGCTCGATCCCCAGTGGCAGAACTTCCCCAGGGCGTGGGAGAACATGAAGTTCCCACTCCTGCTTCGGAACACTCTGGTCATCGCCGGGTTGGGCACTCTCGGCGCAGTGGGGTCATCGATACTGGTCGGCTATGGGTTGTCCCGGTTCAACGTGCCTTTCGCCAAGACGATCATGGTCGTTCTCATCGCAACCATCATCCTGCCCGGCTTTGCCACCCTGGTCCCCAAATACGCCGTCTTCTTCCGGATCGGCTGGGTGGGCACCTTCCTCCCTCTGATCGTGCCTCACTTTTTCGCCAACGCATTCAACGTCTTTCTCCTCCGCCAGTACTTCCTGACCATCCCCAAGGAGTTGGACGAGGCGGCCATCATCGATGGCGCCGGCCCGTTTCGCACCCTGTGGTCCGTAATCTTGCCCCAGATGAAGGCGGCGATCGTGGCGGTCTCCCTGTTCCACTTCTACTTCGCCTGGAACGACTTCTTCGAGCCGATGATCTATCTCTCGTCCCGGGCCGACCTCCAGCCGATCTCGGTGGGTCTGCGCACCTTCAACACGCTCTATGACTCCCAACCCAACCTGATCCAATCCGGCTCCTTGTTGGCGCTGATCATTCCCGTAGCCGTGTTCTTGTTCGCTCAGCGGGTGTTCCTCCAGGGCATCGACCTGTCCGGCGTGCAGAAGTAGCTAGTGGCCCGTCGCAGAAATACTGGTGGTGTCTCTCCGGCCCTCGCCGCCCCTGGCTGCGTCGAAGTGCACGCAGCACCTCCCCGGGTGCGACTGCGCGCTTCTCCTTGCCAGATGACGCCGATGCCTCGGAGACACACTCACGCTATTTCTCCGACAGACCACTAGAGATAGGATCAGCGCCAGATGACATCGGTGTCGCAATTCCCCCCTGGGTTCCTCTGGGGTGTGGCCACAGCCTCGTATCAGATCGAGGGGGCGGTCGACGAGGACGGGAGGGGCAAGAGCATATGGGACACGTTCGCCCACACACCGGGCAAGACCAAGGACGGAGACAACGGCGACCTCGCCGTGGACCACTACCACCGTTACGTCGACGACGTGGCCCTCATGTCCGAGATCGGGGTCAACGCATATCGTTTCTCCATCGCCTGGTCCCGGATCCTGCCCGAGGGCACCGGTCGGGTGAACGAGGCCGGGGTGGACTTCTACCGCCGGTTGTGCAAGGAGCTGGCCGGCGCCGGGATCACTCCGGTCGCCACCTTGTACCACTGGGACCTCCCCCAGGCCCTACAAGACCAGGGAGGCTGGCTCAATCCCGACTCCGTGTCGTGGTTCGCCGACTACGCCGCTGTGGCCAAAAGCGCGTTAGGCGACATGATCACTTCGTGGGCGACGCTGAACGAACCTTGGTGCACCGCCTTTCTCGGTCATAGCTCGGGCGAGCACGCTCCGGGGCTCAACGACACACCCGGGTCGCTGGTCGTCGCCCATCATCTCATGTTGGCCCATCACGCGGCCATCGAGACGATGCGGAGGACAGCGACGCGTGACGAGGATCGGCTCGGCATCGTGCTCAATCTGATACCGGCTTGGCCCCAATCGGACACGGACCAGGATCGTGACGCAGCCCGTTCCGTGGACGCCATCAGCAACCGGATGTTCACCGAGGCCGTCTTTCATGGCGTCTATCCCGAGGACGTGCTCCATCTCTTCGACAGGTACGAGGTTGCGGACCGGATCGACCTCGGGGCATTGAAGCGGGGCGTGCAGCCCATCGACTTTCTCGGGGTGAACTACTACAACATCAATCACGTCGAGCACCATCCCGGGGCCGACTCGATGCCGGCCTGGCCCGGTTCATGGCACGCTCGGATCGCCACCCCGCCCGGTCGACTGACCGAGATGAACTGGGGGGTGGAGCCTGAAGGCCTCACCTGGGTGCTGGAACGGATCGCCGCTGACTACCCGGGAGTCCCCACGCTCGTCTGCGAGAACGGGGCGGCTTACCCGGACGAGGTCGGGTCGGACGGCGTCGTCGACGACGTGGAGCGAATGGCCTATCTCAAAGGCCATATCGACGCGGTTCGGGTGGCGATCGATCACGGAGCCGACGTACGGGGCTACTTCGTATGGTCGCTGCTCGACAACTTCGAGTGGGCGCGCGGCTACAGCAAGCGCTTCGGGATCATCAGGGTCGACTACGAGACGATGGCCCGAACAGTCAAAACGAGCGGGCTCTGGTACCGGGAGTTTCTTGCCGGGAGGGCGGGGACTGACTGAGGGCTGAACCCCCCTCGACCTCACTTCGTTCGGTCGGTCCCCCCTTCGTGGAAGGGGGGACAACGCGCCGGTTCGGTCGGTCGTTTCCGTGTTGTCCCCCTGCGGAGCGGGGGGACCGACGCCAGCGACCGGAGGGAGCGCGTTGAGGGGGGTGACAACGGGTTGGCTGATCCCCCCTCGACCTCACTTTGCTCGGTCGGTCGTTTCCGTGTTGTCCCCCTGCGGAGCGGTGTCGCATTTCGCGATAGGTGCGACGTGTGACGGTCATCAGCGGTGCATCCTTTGGATTCGCGAGCCGAAGGA
>DASWKK010000132.1:0-14318 GCA_036396655.1 Acidimicrobiia bacterium | reverse complement strand
CGACCTTCGGACATCTTCATCGTCTTCGCCGACCGGGCCGACGAGGCCGAACGTGGCTTTCAACGCGCCATGACCCTGGTGCCTGGAGACGGTGCGATCTGGGCTTTCTGGCCAAAGAAGAGCTCCGGGGTCGAGACCGATCTCACCGAGAACCTACTGCGCGATCTCTTTCTCCCAACCGGGATGGTGGACAACAAGGTGATCGCGGTCGACGACACCTGGTCCGGACTGCGCTTCGTGGTCCGACGAGAGAACCGGGCCGACTGGGGCCACAGAACCTAGCCTTCGCCTCATGCCCATCGATCCGGTCTACACGACCCCACACGGCTTGACCCAGGAGCTTCGAGACCTGCTCATGACTCAAGGCAACGCGGTCCTGGCCACCATCAACGACGATGGCTCACCACACCTGACTGAGCTGCTGTTTCTCCTCGATGAGGCGGACCGCGTGCTGCTCCCGACACCACACTCGACACGCAAGGTGAGGAACGTCAAGGCTCGCCCGGTGGCGACCGTTTTCTTCTATGAGCAACCGGGGTGGGTCTCATGTACTGGAAACGTCGAGGTCCTCGAAGGCGCGGAGGCTGCGGCTGCCAATCAGAGAAATCGTGATCGTCTTCTGACTCCGGAAGGTCATCAGACGATGGGCCGGCTCCTGGCGGCTCATGAGGACAACACCATCGTCGTCACGCCGACCAAATGGCTCTCGTGGAACTCCAACGCGGTCATCCCGGCCATCACCGCGCTCGGCGGGGACGTCGACGCTCATCCGCCAAATACCTGGTTCAAGGACTTGACCGTCCCACCCGGGTGACCAACAAACCTGGTGCCGTCGTAGACTCTCCTCGAGGCCGAGAGGAGACCTATGGGCTACGACCGAGGGACACTCCCTCCGGACCGTGACGAGCCAGAGACCAGACTGCAAGGGAAACGTCTCTTGGTGGCGGTCGTCGTGATCGCGCTTGCGCTGGGCATCGTGATCTACGCCATGTCCCTCGTGATCGCAGATTGACGGTCCTCGTCGGCTGATCGGTCTTCACTCCCGCCAGTCTCATCCCACGCGCATGATGACATTGCTGGGCGCTCACCGCTCAGAAGGTGAAACGGTGGGGCAACAAGTCGTCGAGGCTGTGCTCCCTCACCTCTGAGGACTCATCAGCAGCGACGAAGACATTCTCCACCCCGAACTCGGCCATGATCTGACGGCAACGGCCGCATGGGTAGGCACCTTCCACGTCGGAGACATCGATGCAGGCGACAGCGAGAGTGTCGATCTTCCTGACTCCGGCCGCAACTGCCGTGTGGATCGCCGTCGCTTCGGCACAGTTCGAGGAGGGATACGCAGCGTTCTCGACGTTGGCTCCGGTGAAGACCTCCCCATTCTCGGCGACCACCGCGGCGCCAACCCGGAACTTGGAGTAGGGCGAGTACGAATTCGTAGCCGCGGCACGTGCCGCTGCCACGAGTTGATCGCGATTCAAGACTCCTCCAGGAGGTCGGCCACAAACCCGTCCGGGTCGAAGGGAACGAGGTCATCGATCCCCTCGCCCAACCCAACGAACTTTATCGGCACCCCGAGCTGGCGCTCCACCGCGATCACGATGCCCCCTTTCGCCGTCCCGTCCAGCTTGGTCAGGACGATCCCGCTCACCGGGACGGCAGCAGTGAACTCACGCACCTGGATGACGCCGTTCTGGCCGGCGGTGGCGTCCAGGACCAACAGCACCTCGTCCACCACGCCCCGACCGTCGGAGGCAACGCGATGAATCTTTCCCAACTCCGCCATCAGGTTCTTCTTGCCGTGCAGACGTCCCGCGGTGTCAACGATCACGACGTCGGCTCCCCTGGCCCGACCCGACTCCAATGCATCGAAGACCACAGAAGCCGGGTCACCGCCCTCCTGGCCGGATACGACATGCACCCCGAGCCGGTCACCCCAGGTCTCCAACTGGGCTGTGGCTCCAGCCCGGAATGTGTCGCCCGCGGCGAGCAGCACCGACTTGTGATCCCGACCAAGCATTGCGGCCAGCTTGGCGATGGAAGTCGTCTTACCGGTGCCGTTTACGCCCACCACCAGGATCACGGCTGGTGAGCCAACCAGATGCAATGTTCGGTCTTTCTCGCCGAATTCGGCACGCAGCAGGCGGGCGAGCGCTTGGCGGGCCTCGGACGCGGTCTCCGGATGTGAAGCGCGGACGCCGGCGACCACCGCGGTAGTTGCCTCCACCCCGACGTCTGCGGCGAGCAGCGCCTCCTCGAGCCCCTTCCACGTGTCCTCGTCGAGCCCACTCCCCCATGCACGCCGCAAGCCGGCGCTCAACGCCGCTGTGGCTCGGCTGATCTTGGGAGACGGCCGATCGGGCCCCGGCTGGCCTGGAGAGGTTCGATCATGGGACCGGCGACGGACCAGCAGCACCAGCCCGATGGCCATCAGAATCACCAGGACGACGACGATGGCCAGAACGAACGGAGTGTCCAAGAGCTCGCCCTACCTGACGCTAGACGTCGACGCCGACACCGGTCATGTCCTTGCGGACCACCTGTGACGAACCGCCTGGCTCCATGGTGACACCATAGAGAACGTCGGCCGCCTCCATCGTTTGCTGTTGATGGGTCACTATCAGCAGTTGGGCCCGGTGGCGGAACTCATCGACAAGACGCAGGAATCGCCGGAGATTGGCGTCGTCGAGGGCTGCTTCGACCTCGTCGAGCACATAGAAGGGGCTGGGCCGCGCCTCGAAGATGGAGAACAAGAACGCCAATGCCGCCAGACTCCGCTCACCTCCGGAGAGCAGGGTCAGCTGGCTCACCTTCTTCCCTAGCGGCTGGGCCTCGATGACCAACCCGGAGTGGGGGTCGTCAGGATCGGTGAGCCGAACTCGTCCTCGCCCGCCGGGGAACAGGATCGAGAAGTAGCGCTGGTAGGCGGCGGCTACCTCGGTGAATGCCTCCTGGAAGCGCTGCTCGATCTCCTCCTCGAGGGCAATGATCACCTTTTTCAACTCGGAGCGAGACGATTCCACATCCGCCAGCTGATCGGCGAGGAACGTGTGTCGCTGATCCAGCTCGGCATATTCGGCTGCGGCCAGGGGGTTGATAGGGCCGAGACGTCTGAGCCGCGCCTCTTTCTCCGCGAGAATCTGGGCTAGGTCTGCGTCCTGTGGATAGTCGGGGCGGGGGGCACCGATGGCCGCTTCGGCTTCGGCGTCGGCGTCGCGGCGGACTCCCTCGAGCACACTCTTTCGCATCAAACGCAGCTCGGTGAGGCGGACCTGGAGCTCGCCGACCTGTTCCCGTGCCTTGCTCACCGAGCCACGTCTTGCCTCTAGCTCGAGACGCACGCTGCCCAGCTCGTCGCTGGCCGCCGTATTCGCCTGACGCAACCCTGCCTGACGGTCACGCAGTGTGACCAACCTCGTCTGCAGGATCTCCACTGCCCTTCGCGCATAGTCCTCGACCGCCTCGAGATGCCCGGGATCGGTGTATGGCGTATGCGCTTCATCTACTCGCGCCAGCTCGCTCTCAATCCGTACCGACCGCTCCTCGAGGAGCCGGCGACGCTCGGTGATGCCGCGCAGGACGGAGGCAGAGTCCTGCCAATCTGAGCGGGCCAGCTCCCGGTCGGCGGCGATCTGGATCCGTTTCGACTCCAGCTCCTCCCACATCGCCATTCTTTCCGCCTCTTCCCCTTCGAGGGCTTGAAGTCGGAGGGTCAGCTCAGACGCCCGCCGACGCCTAGCGGCCCCGCCCTCGCTGAGTGCCGCAACTCGCTGGCGTAGTCGGTCTTGTTCGCTTTCCAGGACATCGACCGACTGCTGCATCCTTCGCATCGCCTCGGTCTTGCCGGCCAGGCCGACCTCAGACGACTCCAACTGCTCCAGCGCCAGTCGCTCGAGGTCACGGCTCTTCTCGAAGTCTCGCTTAGCGGCAGTGTGGATCGAGATGGCGCGGGACAAAGCTGTCCGGGCCTGCTCGGCAGCCACCTCCGACGCCTCGAGCATCGCGGGGCCGGCGCCGTCTGGATGCGCCATGTGAATGCCGTCCACCGAGATCAGATCGCCTTCGGGCGTGACGGCCCGCAACGCGGGGTGACGAGCCACGAGCGCCCAGGCTGTGGTCCAACCCTCGACAAGCAGCACGTCACCGAGCAGTCGGCTGGCCAGCGCACGGTCAGCTTCCGTGCCGAGTCGATCCACCAATGCCTCGACACCGGCAGTGGCTGCCACCGTCGATGCGGGGGCCGACCTTGGGCCCGATGCAGCGACCACGGGGACTCCACCACGACGCTCACCCTTGACCGCGGCGACCGCCTGCTGGAGCGACTCCACACCTTCGAACGCGACCGCATCCACCCAGCGACCAAGCGCCGCTTCCACCGCCTTGACCAGACCGGCAGGAATGTCGAGCCGGGAGACGAGGCTGCCCAAGGCCCCTTCGGCACTCTCGACACTTCGACGTGCCTCCAGGTCGAAGCGACCGGCCAGGGCCGACTCGACCGCTTCCACACGCGCCTCGCTGCTTGCAACCACGAGTTTGGCCTCGTTGAGGGCGGTTTCCGCGTGGGACCACCTCTCCTGATCGATCTCACGCTGCCTGGTTGCCTTCTGATAGGACACCTGCAAACCGGACAAGGTTTCGTCGACCGCCCGCACCTCGTCGTTCATCCGGGCGATCTCGGCGGTCTCGTCGCCTAGCTGTGAAGCGACCACCTCCAGACGTCGCTCGACTGCCTGGATCTCACGCTCCTCTCTCAGCCCCGCCGCCTCGAGCACGGACAGCTCGCCTCGCACGGCCGCCAGTGCCCCCTCAGGAGAGAGGGCGGTCTGAGTCGCGATGGCACGCTCTTCGTCCTCCAACTCCCTGAAGCGGATCTCCTGGGTCTCGGTGGCGGTGGTGGCCTCCAACTCGGCGATGGCAACACCGGCCATCTCGTGGCGGACGTCGCTCAGCTCGGCTTCGAGATCGACCCGCCGCTCGGCGCTCGCCTGTCGCCGGCCGGTGAAAGCCCGTCCCCGCTCGTGGGCCACCGATCCCAAACGGCGAAGCCTCTCGATCGTGGTCTCGAGTCGCGCCGCGGCTCCCGTGTCCCGATCCAGGTCGGCGCCAAGCGCCGACACCTTCGCAGCGAGGTCCCCGAGCGTGGTGGTCAGCCCACGCACGGTCGACTCATCTTCGGCGATCATTGCCACCAGCTTCTCCAACGTCACATGACCTGTGGCGATCTCGGTGTCGTAAGCATCGAGCTCGACCCCGGCCAGATAGAGACTGAGCTCCTTGACCTCGGCTTTCAGCCCGTCATACATCTCCGCGGCCCGAGCTTGGCGGCGCAAAGGGCGCAGCTGACGTTGAATCTCCCCGAGGAGATCCTGGAGCCGAAGCACGTCCTCGTCGGTCCTCTCCAACCTGCGCTCTGCCCTCTCCTTGCGACGGCGGTGCTTCAGTATCCCGGCTGCCTCTTCCACCACGGCACGATGATCCTCGGGGGAGGCACTGAGCACGCCGTCGACCTGGCCTTGGCCGATGATCACGTGTTGATGCCGGCCAACACCCGAATCGCTGAGCAGGTCTTGGATGTCGAGCAGCCGGCATCCGACACCGTTGATCTCGTAGTCACTCGAGCCGTCTCGATACAGCCGCCGGGTCAGTGACACCTCGTCGAGGTCGAGGGGAAGCATCCGCTCCCGGTTGTCGATAGTGAGGGTGGCCTCGGCACGGTTGAGCGAGGGCCGGGTAGCGGTCCCGGCAAATACCACATCTTCCATCTTCCCGGTGCGGAGAGCCTTGGTCGATTGCGAGCCCATCACCCATGACAGGGCATCGACCAGATTGGACTTGCCCGACCCGTTGGGGCCCACGATCACAGTCACCCCGGACCGAAGCTCGAGCCTCGTCCGATCCGCGAACGACTTGAACCCAACCAGTTTCAATGACTTCAGATACACAGTGAATCCCTGGGAAATGACACGTCTGTGATTATCGGTTCAGGCTAACAGCGGGCGATCCGTCAGTTGCTCTTCACAGGATTGGGGTGGATGAAGAAGTCGCGCAAAGTCGTGTCCGGGGCGACGATCTCCGACTCGACTCCCACCACAACCGCCATCGCCGGGCCACTCCACAGCCAGGTGACGAGACGATCGACGTTGTCGGCCTCCCCCTGGGCGAAGACCTCGACCCTGCCGTCAACGAGATTTCTCACCCATCCAACCAAGCCCAAGGACCGAGCCACCTGACGACAGCTCTGCCGGTAGCCAACCTGCTGCACCTGGCCGATGACGTGAGCGCGCAAAGCCCTCTCGGTCATGGGCGGAGAGCCTGGCAATGGGGGCAGAAATGGCTGGAGCGCGCTCGGATCACGACCCGCTCGATCGGGGCCCCACACTCGAGACATGGCAACTCGGCTCGCCCGTACACCACGAGACGATCGAGGTTCTCCCCGGCCCGTCCATCCGGAAGCAGATAGGCCAGGTCGTCGAGGCTGGTTCCTCCGTTGTCTATCGCCGTGTCGAGAACCGAGCGAATCGCGGTCAGGAGCCTCTCGATCTCTTCGACCGTGAGGTCCGCTCCTCGTCGCATGGGGTGGATCCCGGCGATGTGAAGCGCCTCATCTGCGTAGATATTGCCCAGCCCGGCTACCACCACCTGGTCGAGTAGTAGAGCCTTGATCGGAGCCTTCCTCGTCGAGAGGGCGGAGTGGAGAGCCGTGGGCGACAGGGCCTCCAGCCAGGCATCAGGCCCGAGCCGGGAAAGCCCTGAGCCCTCCAACTCCTCGTCGTCGAACACCGCCACGAAGCCAAAGGTTCGGGGATCGACGAATCGCACCTCCCTCCCGTTGTCGAGCAAGGTGCGGAAGTGGGTGTGAGCCGGTTCCGGCTCGAGCGGGTCACCGACCGTGAATCTCCCGGACATCCCGAGGTGGGCCACCAGGGTCTGCCCATCGTCGAGGACGCCGGCCAGAAACTTGCCTTTACGGCCAATCCCGACGACCGCTCGCCCCTGAAGCCGCTCATCCAACTCCCCAGGACCGCGGTTGTAACGGGCAGTCCGGGCATGCGTGGTCCGCACCACATCGAGAGAGTGGCCGGCCATCGCATCATCCAGATGGCGCCGAGTGATTTCAACTTCGGGCAGTTCGGGCACGTGCTGCTCCACGCCGAGGGTGGGTTACCGTACCCGAGCTCATGGAGATAACTCCGCGGCTGGTTGGTGAGGTGTTGAGCCTGGGAACCACCATTCTCGGCCGGGTATGGCGCAGGCTGATCCCACCCGCCTTCGGTGCTTTCGTGGTGCTG
The DNA here is from genome assembly GCA_036396655.1 of Acidimicrobiia bacterium. Classification (GTDB taxonomy): domain Bacteria; phylum Actinomycetota; class Acidimicrobiia; order Spongiisociales; family ZC4RG35; genus JARDZU01. Next base: position 7,029 of record DASWKK010000132.1, on the reverse strand, counting down.
GGCGGTCTCACCATCATCACCTTCGCCGTTACCGGCGCCGATGACTTCGTCCGGTTGATCCTCAACGATCCTCAGGCCCTCGACAACCTCACCGACGAAGAGCTGTTCGAGCCGGGCGTCAAGCTGGTTCAGGCAACTTCGATATCGGTGGCCTTGCAGCTTCTGGCGACCGGATTCGTCAATATGGCCGTCCATCGGATCGTCGCCACCGAGATCGGCGGAACACCGGTCGGACCTGGTGAAGCGTCCATCTACGCGGTGAAGAGACTTGGCGTGCTCGCCGCGGCAGGCTTTATGGCCATCGTCTCCATCTTCTTTGGTTTGGCGGCTCTGGTCCTCCCTGGCATCTGGTTGGCAGGGCAGTTCACGATGGTGTCTCCCGTCATCGCCCTGGAGGACGTCGGCCCATTGGGCGCGATCCGGCGAAGCTTCTCACTGGTGAGGGGCCGTTGGTGGCAGACGATCGGGTTCTTGGTGCTGGTGGGCCTGCTCGGGTCGATCGCCGCCCAACTCGTCCAACTGATCGCCCTCCCGGCTCTCGCCACGGAAGATGTTGGCCTGGGAACCGGCCTGGGGTTCTTCTTCTTGATTGTCGTTCAGGGTCTCGTCGTCGCCGCGATCGCCGTCATGACCACCGTCTGGTACCTCGATCTGAGGGCACGCAAGGAGAGTCTGCTCACTACGAACGTGATCTGAGGGCTTCGATCGCCTTCTCGGCGGCGCCTTGCTCGGCCTCTCTCTTGGAGCGTCCCGAACCCTCCCCGAGGTAAGCCCCGTCGACAGACACTCGTGCGACGAAGGTGCGGGCATGGTCGGGCCCTGAACCGTCCGTGACGTACACCGGGAGCCGGCCATCCTTCGCCAACACCTCCTGGAGCCGCGTCTTGTAATCCTTGAGCCCTGGTTGACGTGCCCGTTCATCTACCCGGTTGCCCCAGAGCCGCAGCACGACACGGCCGGCGGCGTCGAGACCTCCATCGAGGTACACCGCGCCGATGAGCGCTTCGACCGTGTCGGCAAGGATCGAGTCCTTGTCACGACCACCGGTGCGCTCCTCGGCCACCGTCAACTCGACATGGTGACCAAGGCTCATGCTCCGTGCCACATCGGCAAGAGCGGGCCGGCTCACCACCGCGGCACGGACCTTGGCCAGCTTCCCCTCGGCGAGATCGGGATAGTTGGCATAGAGATAGTCGGTGACAACCAACTGGAGCACGGCGTCACCCAGGAACTCCAAACGCTCGTTGTTGGCTCGATTCGCGTTGTCGCTGCTGACCGATCGATGAGTCAGGGCGAGCTCCAGGAGTGCCGGGCTCTGAAACGCATAGCCGATCTCGCCCTCGAGCCACATCACGAAACAAGCCGGCTCGCCACCCGGCCGGGGAGATCGCGTTCTGCACCGTCACGAGCCATTCTCAGGGCGTTGCCGATGGCGACTCGACTTGACGCGCCGTGAGAGATCACCACCACGGCTCTGATGCCGAGCAGTTGGGCTCCACCGTATGTCTCGTAGTCGAGCCTCTCCCTCACGTCGTCGATAGCGGCAAGCGCCACCTTCCGCACCTCGGGGTCGAGCTTGTTGAGCTCGTCCATGGTGTAGCCCAAGACCACCTGGGCCGCACCTTCCATGGTCTTCAAGAAGATGTTCCCGGTGAACCCATCGGTGACGATCACGTCGGCCTTGTCGGTGGCTACATCGCGCCCCTCGAGGTTTCCCACAAAGCGGATCGGTGCGGCCTCCAACAGGTCGTATGCGGCGCGCTCGAGATCGCGCCCCTTGCCTTTCTCCTCGCCGATCGAGAGCAGGCCGACACGAGGATCGATCGCTCCGAGCAGAACTTCGGCGGCCACCGACCCCATCACGGCGAACTGCACGATCTGATCAGGTTTCACGTCCGGATTCGCGCCTGAATCGAGAACGAGAGTGGGGCTTCCCGGCGTCGGGAAGATCGAGGCAATCGAGGGACGCGAGACGCCCTTGATCCGGCCGATGAGGATCGCCGAAGCAGCCATCGCCGCACCTGTGGAACCGGCGGAGACCATGCCGTCGGCCGCCTGCTCGGCCACCAGCTTGGCCGCAACCGATATCGACGCCCCCGGCTTCTCGCGGAGGGCGCGAGCCGGGTCCTCGCCCATCTCTATGACATCGGGAGCGTCAACGATTGGAAGACGCCGGTCGTGATTCGCCAGCTCGGCTTGGAGGACTTCGTAATCGCCGACCAGGACCACATCCACACCCTGGCGCGCAGCTTCCACCGCTCCGGCGACCGTCTCGGTAGGGGCGTTGTCGCCCCCCATCGCGTCGAGGGCGATGCGCACCAAGGCTCAGCGGGCCTCGATTACCTCGCGGCCCCCGTACGTGCCGCACTCGCGGCAGGCACGATGTGGCAGCTTTGGCTTGCCGCACTGCTCACAGGCAACTGCGCTGGGGCGCGAGACCTTCCAGGCGGCCTTTCGCTGCCGAGTCCGCGAACGCGACATCTTCTTCTTGGGCACCGCCATTGGTGCTCTCCTTGGTCAGGTATCGAATAGATCTTTCAGGACGGCGAAGGGTGAGTCAGGATCCTCTCCGTGGCCGCCGCAGGAACCGCTATTCAAGTCGGTTCCGCAGGTTGGACAAAGTCCCAAGCAATCTTCCTTGCACAAGGTGACCGCCGGGAGGGCCAGGGCGAGCTCGTCCTGAGCCGGGCCCGAGATGTCGACCTGGTAATCGACGATGGCGTAGCCGTCCTCATCGGGCACTTGCCGAAAATACTGCTCGGCTTCGACGGTCACCGTCTCCTCCCACTCGGTGAGGCACCGGATGCACTCGAGACGGGCGATCGCCGATACGGTGAACTCGGCCTTCACTGCATCGATCATTCCGAGCACCCGACCCGCAACTTCCATGGGGCCGTCAACGGTGGTATCGCCGAGGCGAAGGCTCACCGACCGGCTCCCGGCGAACGGTCGCACTTTGCCCGGCGATCCGATCAGGTCGCCGACCTGAACCAGCATCGACGTCATCTCAGATCGGGACCTCGGGCGGTTTTGGGCGGGCCTGATGAAGCTCGTCACGAGCGGTCTGGATCTGTTCCACGACCTCGTTGAGAATGACCTCGACCCGTTGCAGCTTCTTCTCGATCTCATCCTCGGTCTCGAGCCGCAACAGCCGGGCCTCGCCTTCGGCTCGTCTCACCAGGATGTTTGCCTCTTCCACGGCCTCGGCGACGATGCTTGACTCCGACACCAGCTCGTCGGCCTCCTTGCGGGCATTATTGATCAAGTCCCGGGCCTTTTCATTGGTTCGAGCGATGAACGCCTCCCGCTCACGAACCATCCATCTCGCTGCTCGAAGCTCGTCGGGCAAATCCGCCCGTATCTTCTCCAACATTCCAAGAAACATCTCACGATCGACCATCGCGTTGCTCGAGAGAGGGACGTTCTTCGCCTCGTGGAGATGGACGATCAAATCATCGACCATATCCTGCAGGTCGCTCAGATCGGCCCGCGGCTCGTGCTCGTCGTGCCCGACTTCCGTCTGAGTCTCGTTTTCCTGGGTCACTGCAACCGCTCCTCGAGGGCTTTCTCGACGACACTTGGTACCAGGCCCGTGATCGAACCACCCAGCCGGGCCACCTCTTTGACCAGGGACGAGGAGATGAAGCTCCAGTCCGACTTGGTCGCCATGAAAACGGTCTCCATCCCGCTGAGGTGCCGGTTCATCTGTGCCATCTGCATCTCGTACTCATAATCGTCGACGGTGCGCAACCCTTTGACGACCAGGTCGGCACCCACCTCAGCTGCATACTCGACCAGCATCCCCGAGAACGAGCCGATCCTGGCCCGATCCCCGAACAGCTCCTTGAGTAGCGAGACTCTCTCCTCGGTGGAGAGGAGAGAGGACTTCGTGGGATTGTCGACAACGGCCACAACGACCTCTTCAAAGGCCGTGATCGCCCGCTCGATGACATCTACATGCCCGTTGGTCGGAGGGTCAAAGCTCCCCGGGCACAGTGCGGTGGTCATGTGACACCTGCTTCCTTCTCATACCTGACGATTCTGGTATCCCCGTAGCGTCTATCGGTGGCAACCCGCCATGTTTCCGGTGATACCGGGACCGGGTCTTTGTGTCTTCTGGAGAGGATCACCTCGGCGTGTGAGCCGAGCAGCGGGTCCAGGGCGACCAGATCGTCCGCAAGTTCTGCCGACGGCATCGCCCAGGGCGGATCAACGAAGACGACATCAAACCTCGTGCCGGACCTGGCCAGGAAGTCCCTCACCTTGGAGGTGACCACCGTTCCCCCCAGGCCGACCGCGGCGATGTTCTCACGCAGGGCGGCCAGAGCCCGATGACCATTCTCGACGAAGGTGACACTGGCTGCTCCCCGGGAGAGGGCCTCGAGCCCATAGGAGCCGGAGCCTGCGTACAGGTCAAGCACCGACGCGTCGGCAACTGCCGACCCGACCATAGAGAAGACTGCCTCGCGTACCCGATCGGTGGCCGGACGGGTCTCCGGGGTGTCCGGTGCGACGAGACGACGCCCTTTGGCCTCACCGGTGATGATCCTCATCGATCAGCTCTTGAAAAGCCACTCGACCGACTCGCCGAGCATTGCCCGGACCTCTTCGGCCAGCTCCGGATGCTCCTTCAACTCCGGATCACGATCAACGAGGGCGAAGGCGTCCCTCCTGGCGGCAACCAGGAGCTCGAAGTCCCTGATGACGTCGGCCAGCTTGAGGTCCGCCATCCCCGACTGCCGGGCCCCGAACACGGTCCCCTGCCCCCTGATTCTCAGGTCGTCCTGGGCAAGCCGGAAGCCGTCAGTCGTGGCTGCCACCGCCGCCAGACGCTCCTCGCTTTCCGCAGTCGTGGGATCGGCGATGAGTAGACAGAACCCCTGGGACGGCCCCCTTCCCACCCGGCCTCGAAGCTGGTGAAGCTGGCTGATACCGAAGCGATCGGCATCTTCGATCACCATCACGGTCGCATTGGGGACGTCGATGCCAACTTCGATGACGGTGGTCGAGACCAGGACGTCGATGGCTCCCCCGCGAAACTCGGACATCACGGCCTCTTTGTCCGCTGGCCGGAGTTGGCCGTGGATGAGACCGACGCGGAGGTCGGGCATGATCGCGGCCAGCCGTATCTGCTCGGCAGTGGCAGATGCCGCTTCGATTTTGGGGCTGTCTTCGACCAGGGGGCAAACCACGAACGCTTGCCGCCCGGCGGCGACCTCTTCCTGGATTGCCTTCCAGGCCAGATTCTCCTCCTGACGAGACAGGACCCTGGTCTGGACCGGTGCCCGGCCCGGTGGCATCTCGTCGATGATGGACACGTCGAGGTCGCCATACAGGGTCATCGACAGGGTCCTCGGTATCGGTGTCGCGGTCATGATGAGGAGATCGGGATCGATCGATTGAGATTTCTCTTTCAACAACACGCGCTGGGCCACTCCAAACCGGTGCTGCTCGTCAACGACTGCCAACCCGAGGTTATGGAAGCGCACCCCTTCCTGAATCAAGGCATGGGTCCCTACCAATATGTCTATCTGACCGGATGCGACGTCATCGAGCAGCGTCTTGCGAGAGATGTCGGGCCGGTAGTTGGCGCTGGCGGTGGAGCCGGTGAGGATCCCAATGTGCACCGTCGGGCCATCCGCTGTGAACAGGCTGGCCATGCCCAATTCGCTGGCCGACACAAAAGGCTCCGGTGAGAGCCCTGCCTGAGCCAGAAGCCCGGTGACGCTCGAGAAATGCTGGTCGGCCAGCACTTCGGTGGGGGCCATTATCGCCCCCTGCCAGCCACCCTCCACTCCGTTGAGAAGGGTGGCTACGGCGACGACGGTCTTACCCGAGCCGACCTCCCCCTGGAGGAGACGATGCATGGGGTGACCCTCGCGCAGATCGGATTCGATCTCCCCGAGAACCCGTCTCTGGGCGCCGGTGAGCTGGTATGGGAGCCTCTCGATGAAACGTTCCGCCAGCTCTCCTGTTGGTGTGTGGGCAAACCCGGTGGCTTCTTCGATTTGACGCCGTTTGCGAAGGGCCAGCGAGAGCTCGAGTCGCAGGAATTCGTCGTACACAAGGCGTTGTCTGGCGGGCCCGCTCTCCTCGAGCGTCTCCGGGAAGTGAATCGCGTAGAACGCCTGATCTCTGGTCATGAGACCGTTGGCGGCGAGGATCGGATCGGGAATCGGATCGGGAATCGGCCTGGCCCGTTTCAAGGCGTTGTGCATGGCACGCAGGAACCTGCCGGTCTTGACCTCACCAACCTGGGGATAGATGGGCACGATCCGGCCGGTGACGAGCGTCTCACCCTCGCCGTCGAGAACCTCGACGTCGGGGTTCGACATCTGGAGCTTTCCCCTGAAAGACTCGACGGCCCCGGAGAACGCCGCCTGGGTTCCCGGCGGGAGCGTCTTCTCCCGGAAAGACTGGTTGAACCAGACGATCTTCAGCGAGGCGGTCTCGTCGGAGATCAAGGCTTCCGTCATGACGAGCTTTGGTTTGGGCCGGCGACTGGCGATCCTCTTGACCTCGGCGATGATCGTCACCTCGGTGCCCACCGGGACATCGGCCAGTGGCGGCTTGTCGGACCGATCGAGATAGGTCCTTGGGACGTGATGGAGCAGGTCGGCGACGGTGTCGATCCCGGCTTTGGCCAGGAGAGCGGCCCGCTTGGGGCCGAGAGACTTGATCTCCGAGACCGGGATCGAGGCCAAACGGCTCAGCGTGGCCACAGTCGCTCACAGAGGTGGGGTTTCTCCACCCGGCAACGGTACAAGCAGTTCGAGATCCCTTCACGGGATCAATCCTCCCAGGCACGAAGAACGAGTGCCCTGTCGGGTGGGACTTGGCCCAAACCCCGGCTATCCTTCGGCGGTCGACCGGGCCGTTGGCCCGTCGCGACGTTCCCGGCCATTCCAGGAGTCTTTCCAGATGTCTTATCGCTGCGAGATCTGCGGCAAGGAGCCGAGCTACGGCAAGACCGTCAGCTTCTCCCACAAGCGCAACAACCGACGCTGGCTCCCCAACATCCAACGGGTG